>CADDZV010000003.1 GCA_902812875.1 Clostridiales bacterium | reverse complement strand
GCCTCTGTTTCGTGCCGGCCTTTTCCCGCCGGTCATACGCACTGAACAACTTCAGCTCACCCCGCGGCTGCGATGACCCCTGCAGGGCTATAAACGTACCGTCGGCCTCCACGTTGATCTCTGCGGCTCGCGTTTGCCCTGCCACCACCTCCCCGTGCTCGTAAACTTGCTCGTGCCGCAGATCTGCTGCCGCTACCGCCCGGGCACCCATGCGCTGCACCACTGACCAGATCGTTTGCTTGCTCAGTTGTGGACCTAGCTTCTCCAGAATCCCCGCCGCTTCCCCAAACGGCATCCGCACCGCCAAGTCTGTGGCCAGTTACTGCAGAGCCGGGGAAATCCGCTCCCGTGCCGGCCAGCCCAACGCCTCGTCCAACAACCACCGTGGCGCGCCCGTCGCACGGTCCCTGTACAGCCGCCGGTTCACCCGCACCACGCCAAACAGGGTTATCACGGTACGTTCTTTCCTACTAGCAAGCACACGAGGTCTCCTTTCTTTGCCCTACCTCGTCCCACCTACCTAAACTTTACGCACCCGAAGCAGCTTCAATAGTTGACAGGGCAGCGGGACGTGTGATAAATTGCTAAGTTTATTGACCGTCGGGCCCCGTTGTGGTATAGTGGCGCCAAACTTATGATGCAGCCGCGAGGGGGCTGAACATTGTTCGCCATCGGTGACAAAGTGGTCTACCCCATGCACGGGGCTGGGGTCATCGAGAAAATCGAAGAGAAAGAAGTTCTTGGCCGACGGCAGCGTTACTACGTCATGATGATGCCCATGGGCGACATGAAGGTGATGATCCCGGTGGAGTCGTCCGATGTGGTGGGGCTTCGCCGCGTCATCGACCGTGAGCATATCGCCGAAGTATTAGAGGTCTTTCGCGACGAGGTAAGCGTGATGTCTGGAAACTGGAACCGGCGGTATCGGGACAACCTCGACAAGCTCAAGACGGGCGACATTTTTGCTGTGGCTGAGGTCGTGCGTAACCTGTCTGCGCGCGAGCGCGAAAAAGGGCTGTCCACCGGCGAACGTCGCATGCTGGAAAATGCCCGGCAGATACTGGTGAGTGAACTGGTTCTCGCGTCTGGACTCGCCCCCGCGCAAATCGAAGAGGCCATATCTCAGGCAGTTTCCCAATAGCCTACCGCGGTCCTTCTTACATGGGATGCCGCGCCTTTTTGTCATGATTGAACGCCTGTGCAGCCATTACTATAATTGGTCTGCAATGAACATCGTAGCCTGGGCTTTTTCTAATGTGGGAAAGGAGGTGACGAAATGCCGCGGAATTTGAGGTTTTTGGGTCTGCCGCTAGGTATGTTGGGCGGTTTTGCGTTGGCTCTTTATACCCTGCCGTCGATCGCCATTCTCAGTTCACGCCCCGTTACTGCCTTCCAGGGACCAGGCATTGCCATTGTGGCGGGCGGTACCGTGATCGGAGGTCTGCTTGGTTTCTTTCTCATTCCGGCGGTGGTGACGTGGATATGGCAGGGCACCAAAGCCGTGGAAAACCTCGTACAAAAAATGCCTGTTGTGGACATCGTTACGGGGTCGGTTGGTCTTATCATCGGACTCATAATTGCTAATCTTCTTGGTGCCGCATTCCGTAGCGTCCCCGGCATGAGCATCATTCTGCCTACGGTGGGAAGCGTGGTGTTCGGTTACCTGGGCATTACGATCGCCTTGAAAAAGCACGGCGATATCGTTAGCCTTTTGGGAAACACGCACCGCCGGGAGCGCTCGGCCCCGGCAGAAACCGGCCGGGCCATGATTCTTGACACCAGTGTGATCATCGACGGACGTATTGCCGACATCGCCAGCACAGGTTTTCTCGACGGCAGGCTTATCATTCCGTCTTTCGTACTGGAAGAGCTCCGGCACATTGCCGATTCCTCCGACGTGCTCAAAAGGAACCGGGGCCGGCGCGGGCTCGACATTCTGAACCGCATCCAGCAGGAGGCCCGCTTGCCTGTCCAAGTCTACGAGCGCGATTTTGGGGGCCATCTTGAGGTTGACGACAAGCTCATCCGCCTGGCCCGCATACTCAATGCTCCGGTGGTGACCAACGACTACAACCTCAACAAGGTCGCGTCGTTGCACGGCGTGCAGGTGTTGAACATCAACGATCTCGCCAATGCAGTGAAACCGATGGTGATCCCAGGCGAGGAGATGGTGGTGCAGATCATCCGTGACGGTAAGGAGCCCGGCCAGGGTGTCGGTTACCTGGATGACGGCACCATGATCGTTGTGGACGGGGGCAAACGGTATACCGGCGAAAGCGTGGAGGTTGTGGTGACAAGCGTGCTGCAGACTTCTGCCGGGCGCATGATCTTTGCACGGCCGCTCGAAAGCCACGAAGCTGCCCGGGTGGCTCCGTAGTTACCGGGGCCGCCAGGCAGGTGCTGGGAGTGGATGGCCTGAGGACGTGGGGAATCGTTGTCGCAGCCGGCAAGGGTACGCGCTTCGGCAACAACAAGCTGGCCGCCCCTTTGGGCGGCCGCACAGTATTGTACTGGAGCACGGGTGTAGTGGCCGGTTCGCCCGCCGTCGAGGGTGTGGTGTTGGTGGTCGCCCCCGGGCGGGAAAATGAGGACGCTGCCCCGGTGGTGCGCCTGTGGCCGCGGGTCGCCCGCGTGGTTTTGGGCGGGGAACAGCGCACGGACTCGGTGTGGGCGGGCTTGCAGGCCTTGCGCGATGTGGAGCCGGATCTCGTGGTCATCCACGACGGTGCCCGGCCGCTTGCAAGCGACGCGTTGCTGCAGAGGGTGCTGGCCGGGGCGGCCGCCACGGGCGCGTGCGTGCCGGCGTTGACCGTGCGTGACACCGTCAAATCGGTAGATGGCGGTGGTCAGGTCCACGCAACCTTGCCTCGCGAAAGTTTGCGCCTGATCCAGACTCCGCAGGCCTTCCGCTGGCAGGTGCTCTGGCAGGCGTATGAACACGCCCGGCAGCATGGGCTTTCGTACCCGGATGACGCCAGCGTGGTAGAGGCGTTCGGCATGCCGGTAGCGGTCGTCGAGGGAGAAGAACAGAACATCAAGATCACATTCCCCGGTGACCTGGCGCTGGCCGAGTTCTATCTTGGTAACGCGGGCGCCGGGACAGACTTACAAAGGGTAGGCGCCGGGTGGGACATCCACCGCATGGTGGCGGGGCGCCCGCTGGTATTGGGCGGCGTGACGCTTAGCTATCCGTTGGGACTTTGGGGGCATTCCGACGCCGACGTGCTTTTGCATGCCATCATCGATGCCATGTTGGGAGCAGCCGGGTTGGGTGACATCGGCTCCTGGTTTCCGGACACCGACCCGGCATACCAGAGTATCGCCAGCACCGTGCTGCTCTCCAGAACGGCCGATCTCTTGAAAGCCAACGGCTGGCAAGTAACTGCCGTCGATGCCACGGTGGTGTTGGAAGCACCTCGTTTGCGGCCCTACGCCCAAGAGATAACCAAAAACATTGCACAGATCCTTCATCTGCCGCCGACGGCAGTAAATGTCAAGGCCAAAACCGCCGAGGGGCTCGGTCCGGTCGGAAGGCAGGAAGGTATTGCGGCGTTTGCCGTCGTAATGCTCCGCAAAGCGCCGCACTGATCGCCTGCCTTTTTGCCGTCTTTCCGGGCTGATATCTGGTGCCAGGTCACCGATTTTCGCGAGGTGGGTAATGCAAATTTCTTTACGGCGGTCACCCAAAAGCGTGGTTCTCGTCATCGCCCTCCTGGTCCTCTGCACTGCGGTGGGTATAGCGGCCTATGCCGATTCGCCAGGCACGCCCTTTCCTGCCGTGGCCGCCCAGTCGAGTGCGGCGGTAACCGGGATTGATGGTCAGCCTGCCGGCGAGGTTACGGTGGGTGGGCAGGTCGTGATGCGCATCCGGTCGGCCATGGGAGGCTTTACCAGTGTTCAGCGCGCCCAGGTGGTGGCGAGCCGGCTGCAAGGTCTTTTCCAGAGCGGTTTGACCCCTGACAGCATCGCTCCTGGCTTTTTGAACGGCGAAGTGGTAGTGGAAGCGAAAGAAGGACTGCTCGTGACCGTAGACCAGGCTACTGCCCAAGGCAACGGATCGAGCCGGCTGGAGCTGGCTGTTGCCTGGGCAAACAACCTGCGGCAGAGTCTTGATGTTCCCCTGCTACCGTGGCACGAGACGTTGCTTGCCGCCATACGGTCGTACAAAAATGCCACTGTGGTGAAGGGCCTGGCGTCATGGTACGGAAAAGAGCTGTCCGGGGCAAAAACGTCAAGCGACGAGGTTTTCAACCCCAATGACTTCACAGCCGCTCACCGTACTTTGCCTTTCGGTACCAGGCTGCTGGTATTAAACCCAGCCAACGGTCATACTGTGGTCGTACGCATCAACGATCGCGGGCCGCACATACGGGGCCGGGTGTTGGACATATCGCTTGCGGCCGCTCGGGTGTTGGGCATCGTGGGCCAGGGAGTGGCTTACGTGGAGGCGTACGTGCTTCCATAGAGGAGGGCAGAGATGGGACTTCGGGTTTTCGATACCATGACACGTACCCTGCGGGATTTCGAGTCCCTGGAACCAGGACAGGTCCGCATGTACGTCTGCGGTCCGACGGTCTACAATTATTTCCATATTGGTAACCTGCGGCCGTTTTTGTTTTTTGACGTCGTTCGTAGATACCTTGAGTACATTGGCTACGACGTTCTATATGTCCAAAACATAACCGACGTGGATGACAAGATTATCAACCGGGCCAATGAGGCTGGCACCACGGCCGCCGAGGTAGCCGAGGCGTACACGCGGGCCTTTTTTACTGATCTTGATGCCATGGGAGTAAGGCGTGCCACCGTGCATCCGCGGGCCACTGCCCACATTCCCCAGATGATCGAGCTCATAGAGAAGCTCGTATCCGGCGGTCATGCCTACGTTCAGGATGGAGATGTGTACTACCGCGTACGCAGCTTCCCATCGTACGGTAAACTGTCGCACCAAAGCCTCGACGAACTCGCTGCTGGTGCCCGGGTGGCAGTGGATGAACGTAAGGCGGATCCGCTGGATTTTGCCCTTTGGAAAAAGGCGAAGCCGGGTGAGCCATCATGGCCAAGCCCGTGGGGGCCAGGACGGCCGGGCTGGCACATCGAGTGTTCCGCCATGAGCATGAACTACCTTGGCCCCACGCTCGATATCCACGCGGGCGGGTCGGACCTCGTCTTTCCGCACCATGAAAACGAGATTGCGCAGAGCGAGGCCGCCACTGGGCATATGTTTGCCCGCTACTGGATGCACGTGGCCTATGTGAACATCGAAGGCACCAAGATGTCAAAGTCGCTGGGCAATATCATCACGGTCCGTGAACTGCGGCGTTTGCACGAACCGGCGGTATTGAGGCATTTCCTGCTTTCTTCCCACTACCGCACGCCTTTGAATTACAGTGGCGAAGCCCTGGCCGCGTCCACGCGCGCCGTTGGCCGGCTGCGCGGTACTTACCAGCGCCTGGCCAGGATTGCCAGTGAGCCGGGCCATTCGGCCTCCCCGGCCGCGGCCGTATCCGAAATGATCGAGTCGGCCCGCGGGCGGTTCGTATCGGCCATGGATGACGATTTCAACACCGCCAACGCCATTGCCGTCTTGTTCGAGCTCGCCCGGGAAGCCAATGCGGCGGCTGACACAGGCATTTCGCCCGCTGAAGCCAGCCTACTTCTGCACGCCTTTGATGAGCTGGGAAGCGTTTTGGGGTTTTACACGTCCGCACCATCGCAATCCAGCACGTCCAATGTGGACGGCATCATCAGGATTTTGACCGATATCCGTCAAAAAGCGCGGCAAAACCGCGATTTTGCCACCGCGGACCGTATCCGGGAGGAACTGCAGAAGCTCGGGATAATCCTGGAAGATACACCAGAAGGTACGCGGTGGCGGGTCGAAGACCGGTTTGAAGATGGTGGCAGTGGGCCAGCCTGACGATGCCGGTATTCGCCGCCTTTTACCCGACCTGCATGCCTGGGTTGGCGACGCCGTGTACGAGCTTTATGTCCGCACGTCCCTGGCGGTCTCAGGCGGGGGCTTGCCTGCCGAACTGCACAATAAGGCGGTGGCGCAGGTAAGGGCTGAGGCCCAGGCGGCCGCCATGCACCGGCTGTGGCCGGAGCTGTCTGCAAGCGAGCTCGAGATCGTGAAGCGGGCCAGAAACCACGCGGGGGCGGGATCACACCGTGGCGATCCCGCCGTGGTACATATGTCGACTGCTTTTGAGGCCCTTTTGGGATACCTTTATCTTACCGGGCAATGGTGCCGCCTTTCAGAGCTATTACAGAAAGCGGCAAAAACTTGAGGTCCTGGCCAGGGCCCAGATCATAGCCTGGCCGCGGCCCGCACCAGACCCATTTTTTCCTGCACCACAGCCAGGGTGGCATTGGCGACGGCGGCGGCCTTGGCGGCGCCTGCGGACAGGATATTCAACACTTCGCCGCTTTCTGCCAGCTCGCGATAGCGGGCCTGGAGAGGCGCCAGCCGGTTTATGACCACCTCTGCCAGGTCTTTTTTGAAGTCACCGTAACCGCGCCCATTGTAACGGTCGGCCACCGCTTCGAGCGGTTCTCCGGCACAAAGCGAATAAATTTCCATGAGGTTACTGATGGCGGGTTTGTTTTCCGGGTCGTAGCGAACTTCGCGTCCGGAATCCGTAACGGCGTGTTTGATCTTCCGGCGGATGGCATCCGGACTATCAAGCATGAAAATGGCGGACTCTGGGTTGTCCGTCGATTTGCTCATCTTGTGGAGCGGGTCGTCCAGGGCCATGATCCGGGCCCCTACCTTTTGGATCATGGGCTCCGGTACGACAAGCGCAGGTCCAAAGCGGTTGTTAAAGCGCTGGGCAATGTCGCGGGTAAGCTCGACATGCTGTTTTTGATCTTCTCCTACCGGCACGAGATCGGTCTGGTACAAAAGAATGTCCGCTGCCATCAACACCGGATACGTGTAGAGGCCGGCCGTGACGGTTTCTTTGCCACCCGCCTTCTCCTTGAATTGAGTCATCCGCCCGAGCTCGCCGTAATAGGTCATGCACTGCAAGAGCCAGGCCAGCTCAGCATGAGCCGGAACATGGGACTGCACAAAAATAGTCGCGAGCTGCGGGTCGATGCCACTGGCCAAGTAGAGGTTCGCCACTTCGAGTGTCTTCTGCCGAAGCACCCGCGGATCCTGCGGGACCGTGAGAGCGTGGAGGTCGACCACGCAGAAATAGCAGTCGGCCGTGTGTTGCAGCTCAACAAATTGCCGGATGGCTCCCAGGTAATTGCCAATGGTCAGACTGCCGCTTGGTTGAATGCCTGATAGTACGCGTTGCAAGAAAGCTACCTCCCTCACCCGTGGATAATCTCACAGCTGGCAACCGTAAATCAACTCCCATGGTCGGCACGGGTACCGCTTTCGCGGACGTCCAAGCCTTCCTCGGCCGTCCATGCTACCCGGCGTTGCCGCCATTCGGCCCCGGAGCGGGAAAGCCGCGGGCAGTCGCGTCCGTCACGTTCCCAGCATATGCCTTCGGTGACGCACGTGGGGCCGGCAAACCGGAAAATGCCAGGCGCCACGCGCCGCACCTCCCTGAGCATGAGATTGGCCAGCCACCGGATCTCCCACTGGGCGCGCTGGCAGGTGCGGAGCTCGAAAAAGTGGAGTAGCGCCCGTGCGTTGGCCGATACGACCAGTTTGGTCTCGAAGGCATTCGGCAGGGTAAAGCGGGCATCTTCGGGCGCGATTCCGGCTGACACCAGGGCAAAATACGACCGTACGGAAGCTTCCACCGGCTGCAAGAAGGCGGCCAGCATGTCTGCACGTCGCAGGATGTTGGGCGGTACGACGATCTCGATGAACTCTGTTCTGGTGAAATCTACAAATCGCTGGCTCTGCTGGTCGTACGAAAAGCCGATCCGGTGCCGTACCAGCTGGTGGGAGCAGGCACGCGATATGCCGCGGATGCCGAAGGTAAAAACGTTGTGCTCGATCACCGAGTGGTGGCCGGAGCTGATGGTGCGGCCGAGAAGCCGCGTCCGGGTCTTTTCCGGTAGCGGGCCTTCGCGGTCGAGCACGCTCCCGGGCAGGTAACACTGGCGGGCAGCCAGGGCGGCGATATCGTCAGCATTCAAGGTGGCGGCCAGAAGCTTGACCTGCGGGTGTACCGCGATCACTGGCAGGGAGCGTCCGCCAACCGCAATGACCGCCACCACTCGGCCCGGCGGCCCGGACGGTAGTGTGGGCGTCTTCCCAGTCTGGGGGACGTTGGCGTTTTCCTTTTGGCTTTCGCTCACGGGATATTTCACCTTCTGGCCGCTCTGGGACATTGGCCGGGCGGCTACATTGTGCAAGAATGATTCCACATGCGCATATGCCTGTCCTTGAGGGGGACCGAACATGTCACCGTCAACCAGTCGCTCGTCCGGACACACGGGAGACAAAAACCGCCACCGGCGAGGGGACGATGTTTCCTCCCAAGCCTCCGACCTGGTGCTGGCCGGCCGTCACGCGGTTGCCGACGCCCTGCGGCGGCACGAACCGCTGACGAAAATCCTCGTCCAGGAGGGCCTTGAAAAGAAAGGACTGCTAGCCGAAATCGTCCGTCTGGCACATTCCGCTGGCATTCCGTGTCAGGACGTGCCGCTGAAAGCCCTCAACCGGTCTGCCCCGGGGGCAACCCACCAGGGGGTGGTGGCTTTTGCTGGTGCCATGAGTTATGCGGATTTCGACGAGCAGCTGGCCCGCTGGGCCGAGACCGACGCTCCTGCGTTGGTCGCCCTTCTGGACGGGGTGACCGATCCACGCAACCTCGGCGCCATTCTCCGCAGCGCCGCCGCGTGGCAAGTCGACCTGGTCGTCATTCCCCAGCACCGCTCCGCCGGAGTTACGCCCGCCGCCGCCAAGGCGGCTGCCGGCACCTTGGGCTTGGTGCCAGTGGCCCGGGTGACAAACCTTTCCGCAGCCATCGTCCGGCTCAAGGAAGTGGGTTTTTGGGTGGTGGCCGCCGACCCGCGGGGTGAGCGTAGGTTGGGCGACTGGGATTTTTCCGGCCGGGCGGCGGTGGTGCTGGGCGGCGAGGGACGCGGGGTGGGACGGCTTGTCCGTGAGCGGTGCGACGCTACTTTGAGAATCCCCATGGCGGCGTGTGTCGAGTCCTTGAACGTCGCCCTGGCAGCCGGCCTTTTGTTTTACGAGGCGTTTCGTCAACGCACGACCACGCCTTGACCGCGAGGCAGGGCATGTCTATAATTGAGGCACAAGTTCCGGATTCGTCGTCGTTGTACGGTTTCACGCCGATGTCCTCCTGTAGTTCACGGCCATTTCAAAAAGATTGGCGGTAGTACATCCCACATTCCGTACACACCAAAAAAGGGCGTAAAAGCCCGGCGGTTGCGGGATTGAGCGGTGGAAACACCGGAGGATTCTGCTGGTGGAGGGGATGCCTGTGGCCGATCTTCATCCCTATGACACCATGCCGGATGAAGAGATAGTTGCACTTGCCAGGGGGGGACAGGAGGCTGCGCAAGAATACCTCATCAACAAATACCGCAACTTCGTAAAGGCTAAAGCCCGTTCCTATTTTCTGATCGGTGCCGATCGCGAAGACATCATCCAGGAAGGCATGATTGGTCTTTACAAAGCGATCCGAGACTTCCGCAGCGACAAGCTCTCGAGTTTCCGTGCGTTTGCCGAGCTTTGTGTCACACGGCAGATCATCACCGCCATCAAGACAGCCACCCGGCAGAAGCACATCCCCCTGAACTCTTACGTGTCGCTGAACAAGCCCATTTATGACGATGATTCGGACCGTACCTTGCTCGACATCATCTCCGGTTCCAAGGTGACCGACCCGGAGGAGCTCATCATCAGCCGGGAAGAATTCGGCGACATCGAGACGAAGATGGGCGAGATACTTTCCGAACTGGAATGGAAAGTATTGCGGTCATATCTTGACGGCCGGTCATACCAGGAGATTGCTCTCGACCTTGATCGGCACGTAAAGTCCATCGATAATGCCTTGCAGCGGGTCAAGCGCAAGCTCGAGAAATATCTCGACGACAGGCACGAGATGGAATCGCAGTCATCCGGTGCCCGTTTGCGTCAGGGTATCGGCTAGCAAGTCTGCCACCAGCTTTGCTTGACCCGGTTTTGTCCGGTCGCTTATAATGGTCCGTGCTGGTGGCCCGGCTGGCGTAGCTCAATGGTAGAGCAGCTGATTTGTAATCAGCCGGTTGCGGGTTCGATTCCCTCCGCCAGCTCCATGGAGAGGTACCCAAGTGGCCAACGGGGGCGGTCTGTAAAACCGCTGGCGCAGCCTTCGCTGGTTCGAATCCAGCCCTCTCCACGCTACACATCGCGGGGTGGAGCAGTCCGGTAGCTCGTCGGGCTCATAACCCGGAGGTCGCAGGTTCGAATCCTGCCCCCGCAACAGCATACATAGTGACGTACTTGGTGTTTGCCACCCTAGCTCAGTAGGCAGAGCACATCCATGGTAAGGATGGGGTCGCCGGTTCGATTCCGGCGGGTGGCTCACGAAACGGGACCCTGTGGTCCCGTTTTTCGTTTCGTTTGGCGGCGCGTTGTGCCGGGAGGACGAGTCTGGTATAAATACGATGGGTTAGTTTCGAATGTCCGGGTTGGAGGGACGAGGGATGGCGAAGAAGCGGTTTGAGCGGACGAAGCCGCACGTGAACGTAGGTACGATTGGGCACATTGACCATGGGAAGACGACGTTGACGGCGGCGATCACGAAGGTATTGTCGCAGGCGGGGAAAGCGGACTATGTGCCGTACGACCAGATTGACAAAGCGCCGGAGGAGCGGGCGCGTGGGATCACGATCAACACGGCGCATGTGGAGTATGAGACGGAGAAGCGGCACTATGCGCATGTAGACTGTCCTGGACACGCGGACTATATCAAGAACATGATTACCGGTGCGGCGCAGATGGATGGGGCGATCCTGGTGGTATCGGCGGCGGACGGGCCGATGCCGCAGACGCGGGAGCACATTTTGTTGGCGCGTCAGGTAGGGGTACCGGCGATCGTGGTGTTTTTGAACAAAGCGGACATGGTAGATGATCCGGAGTTTTTGGAGCTCGTGGAGCTGGAGCTACGGGATCTACTGACGAAGTATGAATTTCCTGGGGACACGACGCCGATTGTGGCGGGGAGTGCGCTGAAGGCGTTGGAGTGCGGGTGCGGGAAGCGGGATTGTCCGTACTGCGGGAAGATATGGGAGTTGATGGATGTAGTAGACGAATACATACCGACGCCGGTGCGGGACAAAGACAAGCCGTTTTTGATGCCGGTGGAGGATGTATTTACGATTACAGGGCGTGGGACGGTAGCGACGGGGCGCGTAGAGCGGGGGACGATCAAGGTAGGAGACGAGGTAGAGATAGTAGGGTTGTCGGAGCGGCCGCGGAAGACAGTGGCGACGGGCGTAGAGATGTTCCGGAAGACGCTGGACGTAGCGGAAGCTGGGGACAACATAGGGGTATTGTTGCGGGGAGTAGAGAAGGACGAAGTTGAGCGTGGGCAGGTACTGGCGAAGCCGGGGAGCATCAATCCGCACACGGCGTTTGCGGCGGAAGTGTATGTACTGACGAAGGAAGAAGGCGGGCGACACACGCCGTTTTTCAATGGGTACCGGCCGCAGTTTTATTTCCGGACGACGGACGTGACGGGTACGATCAAGCTGCCCGAGGGTGTGGAGATGGTGATGCCGGGTGACAACGTGCGGATGGAGGCGGAGTTGATCACGCCGATCGCCATCGAGGAAGGGCTGCGGTTTGCCATCCGCGAGGGCGGCAAGACGGTGGGAGCCGGCGTCGTCACGAAGATTCTCAAGTAGCGGTGGTCTTCGTTGACATCAAAATAAGCCCTATGTTACAGTGGGGGACGCTGGAGGTGCCCGCACATGCGTGAGATCATTACGCTTGCTTGCACGGAATGCAAGGAGCGTAACTATACTACCATGAAAAATAAGAAAAACGACCCGAACCGCCTGGAGATCAAGAAATACTGCCCGCGGTGCCGTAAACATACGGTGCATAGGGAGACTCGCTGATCACTCGGTTTTGGCGGTGGTGTTTCCCCCCTAGCGGGGCAGGCAGGTTGCATTGAGAGGCGTTATCTAGGCCCGTAGCTCGAACTGGTAGAGCGGCGGACTCCAAATCCGTTGGTTGGGGGTTCGAATCCCTCCGGGCCTGCAAGTTTCTTTTTTTGTGGCTTGGTGGGGGCCCAGGGAGCGTGAGGCCGTGGTGAAGTTACGCAAATGGTGGCAAAATACTGTCCAGTTTCTGGCCAGCGTGCGTCAGGAGCTACGCAAGGTCACCTGGCCCACACGTCAGCAGACCATTCTCTACACTGCGGTTGTGGTGATCTCCGTGGCGATTGTTTCCGGTGCCATGTGGGTCATGGACGAGCTCTTGCGGTTGGCTTTACGAGCACTCCTGCAATTGGCGGGCTGAGGCATCCCAGGGGTGCCAGTCTTGGAGGCAGTGGTGATGGCGGAGTTTGATCCCGCACAAAAAAAACCGGCATCTGCGGCTGATGGAGCGGCGGCTCCTTCAGAAGGCGATGCTTTGGCGTCCGGCCAGGAAGGGCGGGATGAGACCAAGCCTGAAGCGGGTGAAAAAGGCTGGTACGTCGTGCATACCTATTCCGGGTATGAGAACAAGGTAAAGGCCAACCTGGAGAAGCGTGTCGCCTCCATGAACATGGAGGGCAAGATCTTCCGCGTGGTAGTGCCCACTGAAGAAGAAATAGAAGTACGCGAGGGCAAAAAGAAGATTGTCAAACGGAAGATTTTCCCTGGCTACGTCATGGTCGAAATGATCATGAGTGACGACTCCTGGTACGTCGTGCGCAACACTCCTGGGGTGACGGGCTTCGTGGGTACGGGGGCGAAGCCTTTGCCGCTTAGCCCCGCCGAGGTGAAAAGTATCTTGCGGCAGATGGGTATCGAAGAGCCGAGGCCGCGGATCATGTTCAGCGTGGGCGAAAGCGTCAAGGTTATCACCGGACCGTTCCAAGGCTTCATAGGCACCGTGCGGGAAGTGCAAGGCGACAAAGGTAAGCTCCGCGTGACGGTATCGATGTTCGGTCGGGAAACCCCGCTGGAGCTTGATTTCGGTCAAATAGAAAAGCTTTCTTGATTGTCTGGGTCCCGGGGACTCCGGCCCTTTCAGGGAGGACGACGAAACATGGCTCGTAAAGTCGTGGCGAAAGTGAAACTGCAATTGCCGGCTGGCAAGGCGACGCCGGCCCCGCCTGTGGGGCCTGCCCTGGCCCCCCATGGGATCAACCTCATGGCGTTTGTAAAGGAGTATAATGCCCGCACAGCCAGCCAGGCTGGGTTGATAATTCCGGTGGAAGTTACCATATACGAAGATAGGTCGTTTACGTTTGTGACGAAGACTCCCCCGGCGTCGGTGTTGCTGAAGCGGGCAGCAGGTATCGAAACCGCTTCGGGCGAGCCCAACCGCAAAAAGGTAGGGCGGGTTACCCGTGAGCAGATAAGGCAGATTGCCATGGAAAAAATGCCGGACCTGAACGCCGCGTCCATAGAAGCGGCGATGCGGCTCGTGGAAGGTACTGCCCGTAGCATGGGGATCGAGGTTACCGACTAGGCAAGGAGGTGTCAGATATGCCCAAACGTGGGAAGGCATATCTGGAAAAAGCAAAACTCGTGGAAAAAAACCGGCTATACTCGCCCTCCGAAGCCATGGCGCTGGTCAAGCAGGCGGCCCCGGCCAAGTTTGACGAAACGGTAGAAGCGGCCGTCCGGCTGAATGTTGACCCCAAGCACGCGGACCAGATGGTACGCGGCGCAGTAGTGTTGCCCAGCGGCACGGGCAAGACGCGGCGGGTGTTGGTTTTCGCCAAGGGCGAACGGGCCCGCGAGGCCCAGGAGGCCGGCGCCGATATTGTCGGCGATGAGGAGCTTGTTGCCCGGGTGGAAGGCGGCTTTTTGGATTTTGATGTCGCCATTGCTACTCCTGACATGATGGGGGCCGTGGGTAAGCTTGGCCGGCTGCTTGGGCCAAAGGGCCTCATGCCGAACCCGAAATCGGGTACCGTGACGATGGATGTGAAAAATGCAGTGCGGGAGTTCAAGGGTGGCAAGATAGAGTACCGCGTGGACCGCAGTGGGATCATCCATGCACCGGTGGGCAAGGTATCGTTTAGCCCGGAAGCCTTGGAAGCAAACTTCCACACGCTGATCGACGCGCTGGTGAAGGCCCGGCCTGCCACCGTGAAGGGGCAGTATATCAAAAGCATCACCGTGAGCTCGACGATGGGCCCTGGCATCAAGGTCAATCCGCTCGAAGCGACGCGGGTAGCCACCAGGGAATAAACCACAACCTTATTTGAAAGCGCCAAAGACAGCAGGTTGGCGAAAGCCGTAAAAATACCTGCCGAGGCAGCATCGTGGTGAAATGGCGTGGCTTCATGTCGCCATGGCAGCACCGCGGTGAGTTGCCTCCGTGCACGGGCGCGGGGGCTTTTTAGTTGCCCGCTGCCGTCAAGTCGCGGGAAGGAGGTGTGACCAATGCCCAAATCGAGGGAAGAGAAAGCCCGCATCCTGGAGGATTTGCGCCAAACCCTCGGCGAGGCGCGGAGCTATGTTTTGGCAGAGTTTCGCGGTTTGACCGTCGAGCAAGAAACCGAGCTACGCAAGAAAATGCGTGCCGCTGGGCTCGCCTTGCGGGTGGCCAAAAACACGCTCGTAGCGCTCGCGGATCCGGAACACGCCGAAGGGCTACGGGATTATCTCGCCGGGCCCACGCTTGTCGTGGTGTCCAAAGACGATCCGGTGGCGCCGGCACGGGAGCTTACCGATTTCATACGTCCCATGCGCCAGCCTCCAATTACGATCAAGGGCGGCGTGGTCGAGGGCAAAGTGGTGGGACCCAAGGAAGTCCAAGCCATTGCTTCCCTGCCGTCCCGGCCGGTACTGCTTGGCCAGGTGCTCGGAGGGCTCAAGAGCCCCATGGCCAGCATGGCATCCCTGTTGGCGGCGCCGCTGCGTAACCTTGTCGCCGATATTGATGCCTTACGCCGGAAGCGCGAGGAAGCCGGATCTGGCGCAGCGGCTTAATTCATGATGACTACAGGCCTTGTGCCCTGTCGACAGCCAAAGGAGGTTTGTTGAGATGTCGAAAGTGGAAGACGTATTGAACATCGTCAAGGAAATGACCGTACTGGAACTGGCCGAACTGGTCAAGGCATTTGAGGCCGAGTTCGGGGTATCCGCAGCCGTGGCCATGCCAGTGGCGGCGCCGGCGGCGGCTGGTGCAGCCCCGGCAGCACCGGCAGAGGAGGAGCAGACCGAGTTTGACGTCATCCTCAAGTCGGCCGGTAACAACAAGATTCAGGTGATCAAGGTAGTGCGGGAGCTTACGGGCCTTGGGCTGAAGGAAGCCAAGGACCTGGTGGACAACGCGCCGAAGCCTGTGAAGGAGAAGATCAAGAAGGAAGAGGCGGCGGAAGTAAAGAAGAAGTTGGAGGAAGTAGGAGCCGAGGTCGAGATCAAGTAGGTGCCCGGAGGGACTGGTACGTTCGTACCGCGGGCGCGCATATAATTCGTCTGGACAAAGCACGGGGGTACGTGCGGTTGACGGCTATGTACCCCTGTGCTATATTATTGTCTTGCCACATTCCACCGGTCAGCAGTATAATCCTGGAACGCCCGGGCAAAAATTTGCCAAAGACAGGCGATAACCGAGGTCCCGCCATCCATTTCGGCAGACGGACGCGATTGCGTGGACCTTTGTGTTTTTTGCCCGGCCGCACGTGGCGAGGGAGCGTGACCACCTTAAATGGCCGTGGAAGTTCAAAAAGCCTCCAGTGAGCGTCGCAGCTTTGCCAGGATTCGCGAGGTTCTTCCAGTTCCCAACCTGATCGAGATTCAGCGCAAGTCATATGAGTGGTTTTTGACGGAAGGTTTGCGTGAGGTGTTTCGCGACATCTCACCGATCCAGGACTTTACCGGTAACCTTTTGCTGGAATTCCAGGAACATACCCTTGGAGAGCCAAAGTACTCGGTCGCCGAGTGCAAGGAGCGCGACGTTACCTACCAGGCTCCGCTGCGCGTACGGATCCGCCTTACCAACCGTGTCACGGGCGAGCTGAAAGAGCAGGAAGTTTTCATGGGCGACTTCCCTCTGATGACCGAAAACGGCACCTTTGTAATCAACGGCGCCGAGCGCGTCGTGGTCAGCCAGCTGGTGCGGTCGCCTGGTGCTTATTACAAATACGAGGTCGACTCCAACGGTGTACGTATCTATTCCGCTACGGTGATCCCCAACCGGGGTGCCTGGCTGGAAATGGAGTCGGACCCGAATCAAGTCATCTACGTGCATCTTGACCGGACGCGGAAGCTTCCGGTGACGCTTTTGTTGCGTGCCTTGGGTTATTCCACGAACGACAGCATCATTGATCTTTTGGGCGACGGGGCTCCGGTTACTGCTACCCTGGAACACGACCACACCGCTTCCGAGGCGGAGGCCTTGATCGAGATTTACAAACGGCTACGTCCCGGAGAGCCTCCGACGGTGGAGTCCGGCCGGACGCTTTTGGAGTCGCTGTTCTTTGACGCTCGCCGCTATGACTTGGCTGCGGTTGGGCGCTACCGGCTGAATAAGAAGTTCTCTTTCCGGCGGCGTCTGCCTGGCACCGTAGCCTGGCAAGACATCGTCGATCCCAAGACTGGCGAGATCCTGGTGCGGGCTGGCACCACCATCGACAAGAAACTGGCAGAGGAACTCGACCAGTCGAATGTGCTCAGGGTTGATGTGCGCGGGCCGGAAGGCCAGGTGTGGCGTGTCATATCCAACGGCCACCCCGACATGGACGTCAAGACCCTGACCAAACAGGATATGCTGGCCATCATCAATTACATGGTCAATCTTTTGCAGGGACTGGGAACTACGGACGAGATTGACCACTTGGGCAACCGGCGTCTGCGTTCGGTGGGCGAGCTGCTCCAAAACCAGTTCCGGACCGGCCTCGCACGTATGGAACGCGTCATCAAGGAACGCATGAGCATCCAGGATGTCGACACCATTACGCCGCAAAACCTGGTGAACATCAGGCCGGTAGTGGCTGCCATCAAGGAGTTTTTCGGGTCGAGCCAGTTGTCCCAGTTCATGGACCAGACAAATCCCTTGGCGGAGCTCACGCATAAGCGCCGGCTTTCGGCCCTCGGCCCCGGGGGGCTCTCCCGGGAGCGGGCCGGCTTCGAAGTGCGTGACGTACACCACTCGCACTACGGTCGCATGTGTCCAATTGAAACGCCGGAAGGCCCGAACATCGGATTGATCGGCAACCTATCGACTTATGCCCGCATCAATCAGTTTGGGTTTATCGAAACGCCGTACCGGCGGGTGGACCCGGAGACGCACCGTGTGACGGAGGGAATCGTTTATCTGACGGCTGATGAGGAAGACGATGCCGTGATCGCACAGGCCAACGAAGAGCTCGATGAAAACGGCTACTTCGTCAACCGGCGCGTCACCGCCCGCTACAAGAGCGACATCGTGCGTGTGCCACCAGAACAAGTGGACTACATGGACGTGTCACCAAAGCAGGTGGTGTCGGTCGCATCTGCGCTGATCCCCTTCCTGGAACACGATGATGCTGGCCGGGCCCTTATGGGTGCCAACATGCAACGGCAGGCGGTGCCGCTCGTGCGCCCCGAAGCCCCGCTTGTCGGCACTGGTATGGAGCAACGGGTGGCATTCGATTCCGGCGCCCTCGTGATCTGCCGCCGCGACGGCGTGGTGGAACAGGTGACTGCCGATGAGGTCGTGGTGCGTACCGACAGCGGGGACGTCGACCGTTACCGTCTGATGAAGTTTGCTCGGTCTAATCAGGGCACCTGCATGAACCAGCGGCCGATTGTGCACTTGAACCAGCGGGTGCGTGCCGGTGACGTTATTGCGGACGGAGCCGCCACGGAAAACGGTGAGCTCGCTCTTGGCCGCAACGTGCTGGTGGCCTTCCTCCCCTGGGAAGGGTACAACTACGAGGACGCCATCCTCATTAGCGAGCGGCTTGCGATGGAGGATGTGTATACATCTATTCACATCGAAGAGCATGAATGTGATGCCCGGGACACCAAGCTTGGTCCAGAAGAGATCACGCGTGACATTCCCAACATGAGCGAGGAGGTGCTCAAGGACCTCGACGAGCGGGGCATCATCCGCATCGGGGCCGAGGTGAGGCCTGGCGACATCTTGGTCGGCAAGGTCACGCCGAAAGGCGAGACGGAGCTCACGGCGGAGGAACGCCTCCTGCGGGCCATTTTCGGCGAGAAATCGCGCGAGGTCAGGGATACCTCGTTGCGGGTACCGCACGGCGAATCTGGCATCGTGGTGGATGTCAAGGTCTTTTCGCGGGAAAACGGCGACGAGCTGTCGCCTGGCGTCAACCGCCTGGTACGGGTCTACGTCGCCCAAAAGCGCAAGATCTCTGAAGGAGACAAAATGGCAGGTCGCCACGGCAACAAAGGCGTGATTGCCCGCATCCTGCCGCAGGAGGATATGCCGTTTTTGCCCAACGGCCAGCCGGTGGACATCGTGCTTACTCCGCTCGGGGTGCCGTCGCGGATGAATATCGGGCAGATACTGGAGACCCACCTTGGCTGGGCAGCCCACGTGCTTGGGCTTAAATTTGCCTCGCCGGTGTTCGACGGGGCCCGGGAGCAGGAGATCCTGGATTTGATGCAAAAAGCCGGTCTGCCACCGGATGGGAAGACCATCCTTTACGACGGCCGCACTGGTTTGCCATTCGACAACCCGGTGACGGTTGGTTATGCCTACATGATGAAGTTGATGCACCTCGTGGACGACAAGATCCACGCCCGTTCCACGGGGCCATACTCGCTCGTCACTCAGCAACCGCTGGGCGGCAAAGCTCAGTTTGGCGGGCAGCGTTTCGGGGAGATGGAGGTCTGGGCTTTGGAGGCGTACGGAGCGGCGTACACCCTGCAGGAGCTTCTGACCGTCAAATCCGACGACGTGGTCGGACGCCAGCGTACGTACGAGGCGATCGTAAAGGGAGAGAACGTACCGGAATCCGGGGTGCCGGAATCATTCAAGGTGCTTCTGAAGGAGCTTCAGAGTCTGGCCCTCGATGTGCGGGTGCTGGCCGAGGACAATCGCGAGATCGAGATCAAAGAAACGGACGACGACGTACTGGAGACCAGCCATGAGCTGGAGCTGCGACTCGATGCGGTGGAACCGGCACAGGGCGGCCGCGAGCGGGTGAGTGTAGACCAGGACGAAGAGATGGAGGACAACGGCGGCGAGAATTTGGCCGAACTGGGCTTCCATGTGGGGAAGGAGGTAACCCCTGGTGGTTGATGTCAACAACTTTGACTCCATCCAGATCAGCCTGGCATCGCCTGACCAGATCAGGGCCTGGTCGCATGGAGAGGTCAAAAAGCCCGAGACCATCAATTACAGGACGCTCAAGCCCGAACGCGAAGGGCTGTTTTGCGAAAAAATATTCGGACCCACCAAGGACTGGGAGTGCCATTGCGGCAAATACAAGCGCGTACGTTACAAGGGCATCGTCTGTGACCGCTGCGGTGTGGAGGTCACGCGTGCCAAGGTACGCCGGGAGCGTATGGGTCATATCGAACTCGCGGCACCCGTGTCGCACATTTGGTATTTCAAGGGCATACCGAGCCGGATGGGGCTTCTGCTCGACATGCCCCAGCGTTCGCTGGAGCGGGTGCTGTATTTCGGGGCTTACGTGGTGACCGACCCCGGGGACACTCCGCTGGCGTATAAACAGCTTTTGACTGAGACGGAGTACCGCGAGGCCAGGGAGAAATACGGCAACAGCTTCAAAGCCGGCATGGGTGCCGAGGCTATCAAAAAGCTTCTGCAAGACATCAACCTCGACGAACTTGTGCAAGAACTCCGTGCCGAGGCCCAGAACACGGGTGGGCAGCGGCGGATTCGCGCCATTCGCCGGCTGGAAGTCGCAGAGGCGTTCCGCAAATCCGGCAACCGGCCCGAGTGGATGATCCTGGACGTCATCCCGGTTATACCTCCGGACCTTAGGCCCATGGTGCAGCTGGACGGCGGCCGATTTGCGACCTCCGACCTGAACGACCTTTACCGCCGGGTGATCAACCGCAATAACCGCTTGAAGCGCCTTCTCGACCTGGGTGCCCCGGACATCATCGTGCGGAACGAAAAGCGCATGCTGCAGGAGGCGGTGGACGCCCTGATCGACAACGGTCGGCGCGGCCGGCCGGTGGCGGGCCCTGGCAACCGGCCGCTCAAGTCCTTGTCGGACATGCTCAAAGGCAAGCAAGGGCGGTTCCGGCAGAATCTCCTTGGGAAACGCGTCGACTATTCTGGACGCTCGGTGATTGTGGTCGGGCCGACGCTCAAGATGCACCAGTGCGGCTTGCCAAAGGAAATGGCCCTCGAGCTTTTCAAGCCGTTTGTGATCCGTCGGCTGATAGCCGACGGGCATGCCCAGAACATCAAATCGGCCAAGCAAAAAGTAGAACGCATGAGCCGGGAGGTCTGGGACGTACTGGAGGACGTGATACGCGAACATCCGGTACTTCTCAACCGGGCGCCAACCTTGCACCGGCTTGGTATCCAGGCGTTTGAGCCTGTGCTTGTAGAGGGGCGGGCGATCCGCATCCACCCCTTGGTCTGCACAGCTTACAATGCCGACTTCGACGGCGACCAGATGGCTGTGCACGTACCGCTTTCGGCCGAGGCGCAGGCGGAAGCCCGCGTACTCATGATGGCGGCCAACAACATCCTCAACCCCAAGGACGGTAGCCCGGTGGTAACTCCTACCAAGGACATCGTATTGGGAATCTACTACCTGACGCTGGACAAAGCAGGGGCAAAAGGGGAAGGCATGGTCTTCTCTAGTCCCGAGGAGGCCATACTGGCACACGATCTCGGACACGTGGACGTACACGCGCGGGTCAAAGTCCGTACCGGTGGCCAGCTGATCGAAACCACGGTGGGACGCGTGATCTTCAATAACGTGCTGCCCGAAAGCATGCGGTTTGTCAACGAGGTGGTTGATCGCAAAGTGTTGGCGAAGCTGGTGGCAAGGCTTTACGACGAGTCCGGCGCTCACGGTACCGCCAGCACCCTGGACAATATCAAGGAACTGGGCTTCCATTGGACCACGCAGGCTGGCGTTACGATCGGTGTCAGCGATATCACCATCCCTCCCGAGAAAGAGGAGATCCTGGCGGCAGCCGACCAGGAGGTACAGAAATACGAAGACCTGTACCGCATGGGCTTGATTACCGATGACGAGCGCTACCAGGCGATCATCGACATCTGGAACCGTGCCCGTGACAAGGTAACGGAGGCCCTAGTCAAGCATATGGACCGGTTCAACCCGGTCTACATGATGGCCATCTCGGGTGCCCGCGGTAACATCCAGCAGATCTCGCAGCTGGGCGGTATGCGAGGGCTCATGGCCGACCCCTCGGGCCGCATCATCGAGCTGCCGATCCGGGCGAATTTCCGTGAGGGCCTGACCGTACTCGAGTACTTCACGTCCACGCACGGTACTCGCAAGGGGCTCGCGGACACTGCTCTTCGCACGGCGGACTCCGGTTACCTGACGCGGCGTCTCGTAGACGTGGCACAGGACGTCATTGTGAGGGAACACGATTGCGGCACCCGCAGCGGCATCACCGTGACAGAGCTTCGCGAAGGCAGCGAAGTCATTGAGACCCTGGCCGATCGCCTCACCGGCCGCACGGTGCTGCAGGATGTGGTCGATCCCAACACGGGCGAGCTGATCGCGGCCAAGGACAGCATGATTACCCGCAAGGTGGCCGAGCGCATCGAGAAAGCCGGCATCAAGGAAGTTTATATCCGGTCTGTGTTAACCTGCCGCTCACGCTATGGCGTGTGCGCCAAGTGCTACGGCCAGGATCTGGCCACCGGCGAAATGGTAAATGTGGGCGAAGCCGTGGGAATCATTGCGGCTCAGAGCATTGGCGAGCCCGGGACCCAACTTACTATGCGCACGTTCCATACCGGCGGGGTAGCAGGCGAGGACATCACGCATGGTCTGCCACGGGTGGAAGAGCTTTTCGAAGCCCGACGCCCCCATGGACAGGCGGTCATCTCCGAGGTGGACGGTACCGTCAGCATGGTAGAAGAGCATGGGCGGCGCGAAATCAAGGTCACCGACGCGCGGGGCGAAGCGTTCAGCTACCAGGTGCCTTACGGGGCCCGGCTAACGGTCAAAGAAGGAGATTTCGTGCATGCGGGCGATCCGCTTACCGAGGGCTCGATCAATCCGCATGACATGCTGCGGGTGCGCGGGCTTCGCGGTGTGCAGCTCTACCTGGTCCACGAAGTGCAACGGGTTTACCGGTTGCAGGGCGTCGACATCAATGACAAGCACATCGAGGTCATGGTCCGGCAAATGCTCCGGAAGGTCAAGGTCGAGGAGCCTGGTGACACCGACATGCTTCCGGGCGGCCTCGTGGACGTGTTTGAGTTCGAAGAGGCAAACGCCGCGGCGATTGCAGAAGGGCGGACGCCGGCAGTGGCCCGTCCGTTGCTCTTGGGTATTACCAAGGCGTCGCTGGCGACCGACTCGTTCCTGTCGGCGGCTTCTTTCCAGGAGACCACGCGGGTGCTTACGGACGCCGCCAGCAAAGGCAAGCGTGATCAGTTGCTCGGTCTCAAGGAGAACGTGATTATTGGCAAGTTGATCCCGGCGGGCACCGGCATGTCGCGGTATCGCAACATCCGGATTTCCACGGACGAAGAGCCTGCGGAACCGTCCGCCGAAGCAACCAAGTCGTGGGCAGCAGGGACCGGGGAGACGGGCGCGGGCAGGGATGGCAGCATGGCGGCGCCGGTTTCCCGGTCGGCGGAGTAGTAGCCCTGCTCCGGTGAGCGTTTGTTGACACCCTATAGGGCCGATGCTAAAATCAAAAAGTCTCGGTCCAGCGGGTGGAGGTGCCGTCGTTGATGGATCGACTGCGGTCCGCTACCAAGCGTGCCGTGGGGGCCAAGCAGACCATCAAAGCCATTGGACGCGACGAGGCAGTCACGGTATTTGTGGCTGCTGATGCCGAAGAGCACGTTACGCGGCCAGTCGTGGACCTGTGCCAGCGTCGTGGCATTGAGACCGTGTATGTTCCGTCTATGGTAGAGCTGGGGCGGGCTTGTGGTATACAAGTAGGAGCAGCGTGTGCTGCCATCCTTCGCCCGAACGTCAATGTGAACAAGGCGGGTTAGTGAGTCTAGCCCGTAACAATGCAGGTAGGAGAGGATCCGGTTTGCCCACGATCAGCCAGCTCATACGCAAAGGCCGTAAGGCTCAAAAAAAGAAATCCAAGGCCCCGGCACTCAAGGGGTCACCGCAGAAGCGGGGCGTCTGTGTGCAGGTGAGGACAACTTCTCCCAAGAAGCCGAACTCGGCCCTGCGTAAGATTGCCCGCGTGCGCTTGACCAACGGCATCGAGGTCACGGCGTACATCCCTGGCGAGGGGCACAACCTGCAGGAACACTCGGTGGTGCTGGTGCGGGGGGGCCGTGTAAAGGACTTGCCGGGCGTCCGTTACCATATTATCCGCGGTACGTTGGACGCCGCCGGCGTTGCCAACCGCCGTCAGGGCAGGTCGTTGTACGGAGCCAAGGCGCCGAAGGCGCCTGGCAAGTAAAGTCTGTGGAGGTCAGAGCATGCCGCGTCGCGCCAGATTGACGGTCCGAAAAATCGACCCCGATCCCGTATACGGCAGTGAATTGGCTGCGCGTGTGATCAATAAGCTCATGGTCAGTGGCAAGAAGGCACTGGCCCAGCGCATTTTCTATGATGCCATGGACATCATCCGCACCAAGACCGGGAAAGACCCCATGGAAGTGCTGGAGGCAGCGGTCAAGAACGCCACTCCAACGCTGGAGGTCAAGGCCCGGCGGGTCGGCGGTGCCACCTACCAGGTACCGGTGGAGGTGCCGGCACGCAGACGCCTGTCGCTGAGCATTCGGTGGCTCGTGCAGTATGCCCGGGCACGCAACGAGCGCGGGATGGTGGCCAAGTTGGCGGGAGAACTCATGGAAGCCGCCAACGGCACCGGCAATGCTGTAAAGAAAAAGGAAGATACGCACCGGATGGCGGAAGCGAACCGGGCCTTTGCACACTACCGCTGGTAAAAGTGTTGTAGGGCCCTGGGATTGTACTCTGCGGCCGGCCTGAAAGTGGGCCGGCTGCGGTTTGCCTTGAGGAACAAAATCCCGGACCAGAAAGGGGGGAGCCTCATGCCGGAAGCAACCGAGAACAACATACAGAAATATGACTTGCGCAACCTCAGGAACATTGGGATTGCCGCGCATATCGACGCTGGCAAGACCACCACCACCGAACGCATTCTGTTTTATACCGGCCGCGTGCATCGCATGGGAGAAGTGCATGAAGGCTCTGCCACCATGGACTGGATGGTCCAGGAGCAGGAACGCGGGATCACCATCACGGCTGCGGCAACGAGCTGCGAGTGGAAGGGTCACCGCATCAATATCATCGACACGCCTGGCCATGTGGATTTTACGGTGGAAGTAGAGCGGTCTCTGCGAGTGCTCGACGGCATGATTGCTGTCTTTTGTGCCAAAGGCGGCGTGGAGCCACAGTCCGAGACGGTTTGGCGCCAGGCAGACCGGTACCACGTGCCGCGGATCGCGTTTGTAAACAAGATGGATACCGTGGGGGCGGATTTCTACCGGGTGGTGTCCCAAATCCGCGATCGGCTGGGGACCAAACCAGTGCCGGTTCAGCTGCCCGTAGGCGTCGAACAGGACTTTCGGGGTGTGGTGGACCTCATCACTGGCCGGGCCATCTACTACGAAGACGAGCTCGGCACCATCATGGTGGAAAAAGACCCGCCGCCAGAAATGCAGCCGCAAATCGAAGAATACCGGGAAGTCATGGTGGAAGCGGCCTGCGAGCTCGATGACGACTTGATGCTCAAGTTTTTGGATGGCCAGGTTATTACTCCAGACGAAATCAAACGGGCCCTTCGTGCTGGCACCTTGGCGGGGAAGTTGACGCCGGTGCTGTGTGGGGCGGCATACCGCAACAAGGGCATTCAACCTCTATTGGATGCTGTCGTCGACTATCTGCCGTCTCCAGTTGATCTGCCGCCGGTCCGCGGGCAGGATCCGCGTACGGGCGAGACCGTGTGGTCAGAACCATCGCCGGACGGCCACCTGGTTGCTCTGGCGTTCAAGATTGCTACTGACCCCTATGTGGGGAAGTTGTGCTATGTCAGGGTTTACTCTGGAACTCTGAAAACCGGCTCTTACGTGTACAACGCGCGGCGCGACCGGAAAGAGCGGGTGGGGCGCATCCTGCGCATGCATGCCAACCATCGCGAAGATATTTCCGAAGCCAGAGCCGGTGACATCTGTGCGGTGGTCGGGCTGCGGGATACCGCGACCGGCGATACGTTGTGCTTGGACGAGTATCCGGTCGTGCTGGAATCGATGAAATTCCCGGAGCCGGTCATTTCGGTGGCGATTGAGCCCAAGAGCAAGGCCGACCAAGACAAACTGGCTTTGTCGCTCGAGAAATTGGCCGAGGAGGACCCCACGTTCCGTGTTCATATCGATCCGGAAAGCGGCCAGACCATCATCTCGGGTATGGGCGAACTTCACCTGGAGATCATTGTGGACCGGCTCGTGCGGGAGTTCAAAGTAGAGGCTACCGTCGGCCGGCCGCAGGTGGCCTACCGGGAGACCATCCGCGCGCCCAGCCGGGCGGAAGGACGGTTTATCCGGCAGACTGGTGGACGCGGACAGTACGGGCACGTGGTGCTCGAGATTGCCCCGCTACCGAGAGGCACGGGATTCCAATTCGAAAACCGCATCGTCGGCGGCGTGGTACCGAAAGAATTCGTTCCGGCGGTCGAAGTGGGTGTGCGGGAAGCCATGGAGAGCGGTGTGCTGTCCGGTTATCCCGTGGTGGATGTTCTTGCCGCTTTGGTGGACGGATCGTACCACGAAGTGGATTCGTCAGAGGTGGCGTTCAAGATTGCCGGCTCCATGGCCTTCAAGGAGGCCGCCCGCAAGGCAGATCCGGTCATCCTGGAGCCCATGATGAAGCTGCAGGTGCTTGTGCCACAAGAATACATGGGTGACGTGATCGGCGACCTCAATGCTCGCCGCGGTCGCATTGAAGGCACGGAGCAGCGGGGCAATATCCAGGTGATTGATGCCATTGTCCCGCTGGCTGAAATGTTCGGTTACGCCACTGACTTGCGGTCGCGCAGCCAGGGGCGGGGGACTTATACCATGGAATTCTACAGTTACGAACCGGCACCGGTATCGGCAGCGGAGACACTCATGGGGAACTATCACTCCGTGATCTCATAAAGTGGCGGTTTCCAATAAACTATTGTCTGATTTTTGGAGGGACGAGGGATGGCGAAGAAGCGGTTTGAGCGGACGAAGCCGCACGTGAACGTAGGTACGATTGGGCACATTGACCATGGGAAGACGACGTTGACGGCGGCGATCACGAAGGTATTGTCGCAGGCGGGGAAAGCGGACTATGTGCCGTACGACCAGATTGACAAAGCGCCGGAGGAGCGGGCGCGTGGGATCACGATCAACACGGCGCATGTGGAGTATGAGACGGAGAAGCGGCACTATGCGCATGTAGACTGTCCTGGACACGCGGACTATATCAAGAACATGATTACCGGTGCGGCGCAGATGGATGGGGCGATCCTGGTGGTATCGGCGGCGGACGGGCCGATGCCGCAGACGCGGGAGCACATTTTGTTGGCGCGTCAGGTAGGGGTACCGGCGATCGTGGTGTTTTTGAACAAAGCGGACATGGTAGATGATCCGGAGTTTTTGGAGCTCGTGGAGCTGGAGCTACGGGATCTACTGACGAAGTATGAATTTCCTGGGGACACGACGCCGATTGTGGCGGGGAGTGCGCTGAAGGCGTTGGAGTGCGGGTGCGGGAAGCGGGATTGTCCGTACTGCGGGAAGATATGGGAGTTGATGGATGTAGTAGACGAATACATACCGACGCCGGTGCGGGACAAAGACAAGCCGTTTTTGATGCCGGTGGAGGATGTATTTACGATTACAGGGCGTGGGACGGTAGCGACGGGGCGCGTAGAGCGGGGGACGATCAAGGTAGGAGACGAGGTAGAGATAGTAGGGTTGTCGGAGCGGCCGCGGAAGACAGTGGCGACGGGCGTAGAGATGTTCCGGAAGACGCTGGACGTAGCGGAAGCTGGGGACAACATAGGGGTATTGTTGCGGGGAGTAGAGAAGGACGAAGTTGAGCGTGGGCAGGTACTGGCGAAGCCGGGGAGCATCAATCCGCACACGGCGTTTGCGGCGGAAGTGTATGTACTGACGAAGGAAGAAGGCGGGCGACACACGCCGTTTTTCAATGGGTACCGGCCGCAGTTTTATTTCCGGACGACGGACGTGACGGGTACGATCAAGCTGCCCGAGGGTGTGGAGATGGTGATGCCGGGTGACAACGTGCGGATGGAGGCGGAGTTGATCACGCCGATCGCCATCGAGGAAGGGCTGCGGTTTGCCATCCGCGAGGGCGGCAAGACGGTGGGAGCCGGCGTCGTCACGAAGATTCTCAAGTAGCGGGCGTGCGGTCTTGCGACCGGCGGTCCGGGGTGTGGCACCGCGTGGTGCTGCAGGGAGGTACCATCTATGAGTGCACAGTCGAACAAGATACGCATCCGCTTGCGGGCATTTGATCACAAACTGCTCGACCAGTCGGCTGAACGTATTGTGCAAACAGCCCGGCGCACGGGTGCCACGGTGTCCGGGCCTGTCCCGCTGCCGACCGACCGCAAGGTGTTCACGGTGCTGGTGGCTCCGAACGGGGAGAAAGACATCCGCGAGCAGTTTGAGATGCGGACGCACAAGCGCCTGATCGACATCATGCATCCCAATCCCAAAACGGTGGATGCGCTGATGCGGCTTGATGTGCCGGCCGGCGTCGACATCGAGATCAAGCTTTAAGGTGCCGGAGGGATAAGGCCATGGCTAAAGGTATTTTGGGACGCAAGCTGGGAATGACCCAGGTGTACGATCAGAGCGGCCTGGTTGTTCCGGTCACCGTGGTCGATGTCGAGCCGAACGTGGTGGTACAGGTCAAGACCGCGGCCCGTGACGGTTACGAAGCCATCCAGGTGGGTACGGGCGAGGTAAAGGCTCACAAGCTGAACCGGCCGTTGGCGGGGCATTTCAAACAGGCTGGTGTCACGCCGCGTGCGGTTTTACGTGAAATGCGGTTTGCTGGTGCCGGAGAGCTCCACGTTGGGGACCAGATCGGCGTCGAGCTTTTCCGCGAAGGGGAGCTCGTCGACGTGATCGGGATCTCCAAAGGGAAGGGTTTCGCCGGCGGGGTGAAGCGTCACCACTTCAACCGGGGCCCGATGGCACACGGTTCCAAATATCACCGCGGGCCGGGGAGCATGTCAGCCCGTATGTCTGGCGGCGGCGGTCACGTGCGCAAGGGGCGGCGGCTGCCAGGCCATCTGGGGGCAGACCGCGTGACCGTAAGAAACCTGGCGCTTGTACGCGTCGACCGCGAACACAACCTGCTCCTGATCAAGGGTGCAGTTCCCGGTCCGCGCGGTGCCCTAGTTACAGTGCGTAAGCACGAGGCTTAGGGCATCAGGAGCCCGGCCGGTAAGAAAGGGTTGGTATCGATGCCCAAGGTGGCTGTTTATAACCTCCAAGGAGAACAGATTGGCGAGCGGGAGCTGAACGAAGAGATTTTCGGCGCCCCGGTGAATGAGGCCCTGTTGCACCAGGTGGTGGTCGGCTATTTGGCCAACCAGCGTCAGGGCACGGCGGATACCAAAACAAGAGGCGAGGTACGAGGCGGCGGGCGTAAGCCGTGGCGGCAAAAGGGTACCGGCCGGGCCCGGCAAGGCTCGATCCGGTCACCCCTGTGGCCGAAAGGCGGCATTGTCTTCGGCCCACACCCGCGGGACTACCGCCAGGAGTTGCCGGTGCGTGTCCGTCGGACTGCCCTGGTCTCGGCTCTGTCGGCCAAGGTACGTGACGGCGAGCTCGTGGTGCTAGACGGGGTGGCGTTGGACAAGCCCAAGACACGTGTGATCGCCGGGCTTGTCGATCGTCTGCAGGCCAAGCGGGCCATGATTGTGACGCCGGCGACCGACCGCACGGTGTACTTGTCGGCCCGGAATATCCCCGGCGTACTGGTGCGGCCTGCGGTTGATCTGAACGCTTACGATGTGCTCTCGCACGGAAAGATTATGCTGGTTTCGGAAGCCGTTGACCGGCTAGAAGAGGTGTTGGCGAATGGCGGGGCCTAGGGATATAATCATTCGGCCGGTGGTTACGGAAAAATCCAACGATGCCATGGCTGCGGGCAAGTATACCTTCCTGGTGGATCCCAGAGCCAACCGGACCCAGATCAAGCTAGCCATCGAAGAGATTTTCAAGGTCAAGGTCATGCGCGTCAACACCGTACGCGGGCTTGGCAAGATGCGCCGGGTCGGTATCCACGAAGGGCGCCGTCCCTCCTGGAAGAAAGCGGTGGCTACTTTGGCCCCGGGCCAGAAGATCCAGATCTTCGAATAGGAAGGCGGAAGACAAGTGGCGATCAAGAGTTTTAAACCGACGTCTCCTGGCCGCAGAGCCATGACGGTCCTCACGACCGAGGACCTCACCAAGAAAAAGCCCGAACGGCGGCTCGTGACGCCGCCCCGGCGCCTGAAGGGGCGTAACGCTCACGGTCACATCACGGTGCGCCACCGGGGCGGTGGACGCCGGTTCGCGTACCGGATTATCGACTTTAAACGTGACAAGGACGGCGTGCCGGCGCGAGTGGCGGCGATCGAGTACGATCCCAACCGCACTGCCCGCATTGCCTTGCTCCACTACGCAGACGGAGAGAAGCGCTACATCATCGCTCCGCTGGATCTAAAAGTTGGGGCCACGGTAATGTCGGGGCCGGAGGCGGACATCCGCCCCGGGAACGCGCTGCCATTGCGTAACATTCCCGTGGGCACCATCGTGCATAACATCGAGTTGAAGCCCGGGAAAGGGGCACAGCTTTGCCGGGCGGCCGGTTCCTCTGCCCAGCTCATGGCCAAGGAGGGCGACATGGCCCACCTGCGTCTGGCTTCCGGGGAGGCACGGCTCGTGGCACTGGACTGCAAGGCCACGATCGGCCAGGTCGGCAATGTGGAGCACGAGAACGTTAGTTACGGTAAGGCCGGGCGCAACCGCCGGCGCGGTATCCGGCCGACTGTCCGCGGTTCCGTGATGAATCCGGAAGATCACCCGCATGGCGGCGGCGAAGGCAAGAGTCCGATCGGGCACCCCGGTCCGCTTACGCCATGGGGGAAGCCCACGTTGGGCTACAAGACCCGCAAGCGTCGCAAGGCGTCCGACAAATACATTGTCAAGCGGCGGAAGTAACGGGGGGCCTCCGAGATGAGCAGGTCAGTCAAGAAAGGACCGTACGTACAGGAATCTCTGATGGAGAAGATCCGCGCGCTGAACGCCCGCAACGAGAAGCGGGTGATCAAGACGTGGTCACGGGCCTCCACGATCGTACCGGAAATGGTGGGGCACACCATCGCCGTTCACGACGGCCGCAAGCATGTGCCTGTCTATATCACGGAAGATATGGTCGGCCACAAATTGGGCGAGTTTGCCCCCACACGTACATTCCGCGGGCATGGAGCACACACCGAACGCTCCACCGCCCTGAAGTAGATGTTGTCAGGGAGGAAGGCCTATGGCAGCCGAGGTCGAGGCCGGCAACGGCCAGGGAGAAAAGACTAAACAGCGTCCCGGGCGGCGGTGGTTGCGCCGGCCCCAGTTCCGCGCGCGGGGGCGGCGCGAAGAGCCCCGCGTGGCCAAGGGTGGCGAGGCTAGGGCAGTAGCACGCTATGTGCGGATTTCACCCCAAAAGATGCGCCTAGTGGCCGATCTGGTCCGCGGCAAGCCGGTTGAGGAAGCCGAGGTACTGTTGCGTTATGTGCCGAAGCGGGCTGCCCAGGTGATCCAAAAGGTCGTGAAGTCGGCTGCCGCCAATGCCGAGCACAATCTCGACCTCGACCGTGCTTCCCTTTATGTGGCGAAGATCTACGTTGACGGCGGGCCGGTGCTCAAACGCTGGCATCCGCGGCAGCGGGGCCGGGCGTATCCGATATTGCGGCGCACAAGCCATGTCACGGTAGTGGTACGGGCAGCAGGGGAGGGTCGGTGATTGGGTCAGAAAGTTGATCCCCGCGGATTGAGATTGGGCATATCGCGTGATTGGGATTCCAAATGGTACGCCCGCAAAAAGGATTACGCGAACCTGCTTTTGGAAGATTATCGCATACGGGATTACGTACGCGGCCAGTTCCTTGCTGCCGGGATATCACGGGTCATGATTGAGCGGGCAGCCAACCGTATTATCCTGACCATCCACGCTGCCAAACCCGGTATGGTGATCGGAAAAGGCGGCACAGGTGTGGAAGCTTTGCGGCGCAGCCTGGAAGACATGACGGGCAAACATGTGACCGTCAACATCGTAGAGGTTAAAATTCCGGAACTGGACGCTACTCTGGTGGCCGAAAGCATTGCCGCCCAGCTGGAGAGGCGGGTGTCGTTCCGCCGGGCGATGAAGCAGGCGATTCAGCGGGCCGTGCGGCTTGGGGCCAAGGGAATGCGCGTACGGGTGTCCGGACGGCTGGGCGGTGCTGAACTGGCCCGTAGCGAGCGCGACTGGGTGGGGAGCGTTCCGTTGCATACGCTGCGGGCTGACGTGGACTACGGCTTTGCTGAAGCCCGCACGACGTACGGGCAGATTGGTGTGAAGGTTTGGATCTACCGGGGTGACGTGTTGCCGGAGCGTCGCGAACGTACCCGGGGCGGGAGTGAACTGAAGCATGCTAATGCCTAAGAGAGTAAAGTGGCGGCGGCAGCACCGCCCGAGCCGCGAGGGGACGGCGTATCGCGGCAGTGAACTTTTGTACGGTGATTACGGGTTGCAAGCCCTCGATCCGGGCTGGATCACCGATCGGCAGATCGAGGCTGCCCGTGTGGCCCTGACGAGGTACATCAAACGTGGCGGCAAGGTGTGGATCAGGATTTTCCCCGACCGCCCCATTACCAAAAAGCCGGCCGAAACCCGTATGGGCTCCGGGAAAGGAGCCCCCGAGTATTGGGTGGGAGTAGCCCAGCCTGGTCGGATACTGTTCGAAATCGGCGGTGTCCCGGAAGAGGCAGCCCGGGAGGCACTGCGCCTCGCCGCTCACAAACTGCCTGTGCGTGCCCGGTTTGTGGCCCGGACGGAGGTCGCGGAGCATCACAGTGCGGGTCAAGGCCAGGGGGACGGGGGTGAAGCCTGATGCGCGCCAAGGAACTGCGTGAGCTACCCACGCCGGAGCTGGAGAAAAAGCTTGCGGCTCTCAAAGAAGAGCTTTTCAATCTGCGATTCCAAAAGGCCACAGGGCAACAGCCCAACCTTAGCCGGATGAAGCTTGTCCGCAAGGATGTGGCCCGAATTCTCACGATCATGAGGGAGCGGACATTGAACCAGGCCTGATGCGAACGACCGCACGGGTGAAAGTATCCGAGGAGGACAGGACGACATGGCTACACGCGGCCAGCGCAAGACCCGCGTAGGGCGGGTGGTTTCCGACAAGATGCAAAAGACGGTGGTCGTGGCAGTGGACCGGATATTCGTCCATCCGCTGTACGGCCGGCGGCTGCGTCGTACCAAGAAGCTTTATGCCCACGATGCCGAAGGCATTGCCCATATCGGCGACACCGTACGGGTCATGGAAACGCGACCCCTATCCAAAATGAAGCGGTGGCGTGTGGTGGAAGTCATTGCCCGGGGCCAATCTGCCGAGTAGGTTTGGCCTTCACGAAAGGGGAACACCGGTATGATTCAACCGCAGACGCGGCTGACCGTCGCGGACAACACGGGAGCCAAAGAGCTTATGTGCATCAGGGTGCTGGGCGGCTCGTACCGCAAAACCGGCAATATCGGCGACATCATAGTGGCGACCGTCAAGGAGGCCACGCCGGGCGGGGCGGTCAAAAAGGGCGAAGTCGTCAAGGCGGTAATTGTACGCACGAAGGCGGGAGTATCCCGGCCGGATGGGTCGTATATCCGTTTTGACGAGAACTCGGCCGTCATTTTGCGTGAAGACAAGGAGCCCCGTGGTACCCGTATATTTGGCCCGGTGGCCCGGGAGCTGAGGGACCGGGAGTTTACCAAGATTATTTCCCTGGCGCCCGAAGTGCTGTAGCCTGGGCAAGCCGGGAGGGGGTGAAGACATGGCTCAGAACAAGTTGCACGTGCGCCGTGGCGACACGGTGCTTGTGTTGTCAGGCAAGGACAAGGGGCGGCGCGGGAAGGTCACCAGGGCTATTCCTGCGGAAGGCCGGATTGTCGTCGAGGGTATTAATGTCGTCAAAAAGCATGTGCGGCCAGGCCCCAAGGTAATGCAGGGGGGTATCGTGGACCAAGAGGCCCCCATCTATGCCTCCAAGGTCATGCTGGTGTGCCCGCGGTGCAACGAGCCGACGCGGGTGGGGCACACCCGGTTGGAGGACGGGCGGCCCGTCCGCGTGTGCAAGCATTGTGGCGAAGTTATTGATCGCTAAAGGGGAGTACCTATGTCAAGCCTGAAGGAACGCTACAACACGGAGATCGCCCCGGCCTTGAGCCAGCGGTTTGCGTACGAGAATCCCATGCAGATACCGCGGGTTTCCAAAGTAGTGATCAACATCGGCGTGGGCGAAGGGGGCCAGAACCCCAAGGCCGTTGACGAAGCGGTCACGGAACTGTCCATGATCACGGGACAGAAGCCCGTGGTGGCACGTGCCCGCAAATCGATCGCCAATTTCAAGCTGCGGCGGGGTATGCCCATCGGGGTCATGGTCACCCTGCGGGGCGAGCGCATGTACGATTTCCTGGAAAAGCTCTTCTATATCGCTTTACCCCGGGTGCGTGACTTCCGCGGGATCAGTGCCAACGCATTTGACGGCCACGGCAACTATTCCCTGGGGCTACGTGAGCAACTTGTGTTTCCAGAAATCGACCGTGACAAGGTGGACAAGATCCGCGGCATGAACGTGTCCATCGTGACCACGGCCAACACCGACGAAGAGGCGAGGGAGCTTCTCCGGTTGATGGGAGCTCCTTTCCGGGATTGACACTGCCGTCAGGAAGAGAGGTATGTACCGGTGGCATCAAAGGCTCGCATTGAAAAAATGAAGCGTATCCCGAAGGACAGCGTACAGTATCGGAATCGTTGCCGTATCTGCGGCCGGCCGCGTGGTTATATCCGTTATTTTGGCATTTGCCGTCACTGCCTACGGAACCTGGCCCATCGTGGTGAGCTGCCTGGGGTGCGGAAAGCCAGTTGGTGATCAATAGCAAGACACATCCAAAAGTTTGCCAGCCGCCTGCCGCCGTATGGGCGATGGGTAAACGGCGGAACAGCGGCTTTTGGCGGAGGTGATTTTTATGATGACTGATCCCATCGCGGATATGCTGACCAGGATTCGCAATGCCAGTCACGCCCGTTTTGATAAAGTAGACGTTCCGTTTTCCAAGCTCAAGCTGGAAATCGCCCGGGTGCTCAAAGAAGAGGGCTTTATCCGCGAGTACGAGTTCATCAAGGAAGGACCCCAGGGCGTTATCCGCGTTTACCTCAAGTACACGCCGGACCGCGCGCCGGTGATCCACGGGATCCGGCGGGTATCCAAGCCGGGACTGAGGAAATACGCCGGCCACAAGAATCTGCCGCGGGTGCTGTCTGGCCTCGGCGTGGCGGTGATTTCCACCTCGCGGGGTGTGCTTACCGACAAACAGGCGCGAGCACAGGGTGTCGGCGGCGAGATCCTGTGCTACGTGTGGTAGGAGGAAGAAGTCATGTCGCGCATCGGGAAAAAACCTGTGCCCATTCCGGCCGGGGTGAATGTTGATGTTGACGGCACCGTCGTGCGGGTTTCCGGTCCCCGCGGTCAGGTGGAGCGCTCGTTCCACGAGCGGGTAATCATCAGCAAGCGCGACAACACCCTGGTGGTAGAGCGGCAGTCGGACGAGGATTTTGACCGGGCTCTTCATGGCACGGTACGGGCAATTTTGGCGAACATGGTGCAAGGCGTCACGGCCGGTTTCCAGAAATCGCTAGAAATCGTCGGCACGGGCTACCGGGCCAGCAAGGCCGGCAATAAACTCGTGCTTACAGTGGGGTTCTCCCACCCGGTGGAGATGGACCCGCCGCCGGGTATCGAGTTCGATGTGCCCAGTACGACACTGATCAACGTGCGTGGCGTTGACAAGGAGCTGGTGGGTGAGGTGGCTGCCCGCATCCGCAGGGTAAGACCGCCGGAACCTTACCAGGGCAAAGGGATTCGCTACGTGGGCGAAAAGGTCCGGCGGAAGGCCGGTAAAACTGGCAAAAAATAGGAGCGGCTAAACATGAGTACAGGCTACAAGGATTCCAATGCCAGGCGGCAAAAGCGTCACGCCGGTATCAGACGTAAGGTCAGTGGTACGGCGGCCCGCCCGCGCCTGAATGTATTCCGCAGCAACCGGCACATTTACGCCCAGGTGATCGACGACACCATCGGCCATACGTTGGTGGGCATTTCCACGCTGGATCCGGCCTTGCGGGCTGAGCTCCAGGGTCGTACCGGTACAGTGGAGGCGGCGCGGCGGCTGGGCATGGTACTGGCAAAGCGTGCCAAGGCTGCCGGCATCACCGAAGTGGTCTTCGACCGCGGCGGCTACCTCTATCACGGGCGTGTGGCCGCGGTAGCCGAGGGTGCCCGCGAGGGCGGGCTGAAGTTCTAAAGGGAGGACGGCCAATGGTCAAGATTGCCATCAGCGAACAGGACCTCAAGGACAGGGTGGTAGCCATCAATCCCGTGTCCAAGACGGTGCAAGGCGGCCGGAGGCGGAGCTTCAGTGCCCTCGTTGTCGTCGGCGACGGGAACGGGCGGGTCGGAGCCGGTATGGGCAAGGCGGCCGAGGTTTCCGAGGCGATACGCAAGGGAATCGAGGACGCCAAAAAGCATTTGATCGAAGTGCCGTTGCATGGGACCACCATTCCGCACGAGGTAACAGGCGTGTTTGGGGCGGGCAAGGTACTGCTGCGGCCGGCCGCACCTGGTACCGGGGTAATTGCGGGCGGCCCTGTGCGGGCGGTACTCGAGTCGGCCGGGGTGCGGGACGTGCTCTCCAAGTCGCTTGGGTCGTCCAATGCGGCCAACATGGTGTTCGCCACCATCACGGCCCTGAAAAGCCTGATGCGGCCGGAGGAAGTTGCTGCCCTGCGCGGCAAAAGCGTAGAAGAGGTGCGTGCCTGATGGCCAAACAGCTGGAAATCACTTACGTGAAGAGCGTGGCCAGCCGGCCGGAATATGAACGGCGAGTCATGCGGGCGTTGGGGCTCCGGCGGCTGCATCAGACCGTGGTTCGCGAAGACGTTCCCTGGGTCAGAGGGATGATCCAACGGGTGCGTCATCTGGTCGAGGTAAAGGAGGTCCCGGAAGGGACCGGGGAGGGACAAGAAATTGAACGTGCATGAGTTGCATCCGGCACCCGGGGCCCGCACGAAGCCTACACGCAAGGGGCTCGGGATTGGTTCCGGTCTTGGCAAGACGGCGGGACGCGGCCACAAGGGGCAGAAGGCGCGGGCCGGCGGCGGGGTGCGCCGTGGCTTTGAGGGCGGTCAGATGCCGCTGCAGCGTCGCCTGCCCAAGCGCGGCATGGGGCACCGTTTCCAAAAAGTTTTCACGCCGGTGAACGTCGGGGCATTGGGTGTGTTCGAGGCTGGCAGTGTGGTAACACCCGAGTCGCTGGTGAACGCGCGGATCGTACGTAAGGTTCGTGACGGTATCAAGATACTGGGGGACGGCGAGCTCAACGTAGCCTTGACCGTGCGGGCGCATGCCTTTTCCCAGTCGGCTCTCCAGAAGATCACAGCCGCTGGCGGCAAGGCTGAGGTGATCTGAATGTTTTCCACCCTGCGGAACGCCCTGCGCATCGGTGACCTCCGCCGTCGTATCCTTTTCACCATCGGCATGTTTTTCGTGTTCCGCATCGGTGCAGCCGTGCCAGTACCGGGCATCGACCACGCGCAGTTGCAGAGCCTTTTTCCCGGGGGTACACTTTTCGACTTTTTGGACACCGTATCCGGCGGTGCCCTGAAGAATTTTTCCGTTTTCGCCATGGGCATTATGCCCTACATCAACGCTTCCATCATCGTGCAGCTTTTGACCCTGGTGATTCCAGCCTGGGAGGAGATGTCCAAAGAGGGCGAAGAGGGCCGCAAGACCCTCACGCAATATACACGTTATCTAACCGTGGTGCTAGCCCTCGTACAGGCTTTTGCCACCACTTATGGGCTGCGGGCAGCAGTAAGTTCGCCGGGGATTTTTAGCTATCTTCTGATTGCCCTCACCCTGACGGCGGGTACGGCGTTTCTCATGTGGCTCGGCGAAAGGATCACCGAGGACGGCATTGGTAACGGCATTTCATTGCTGATCTTTGCGGGGATCGTGGCCCGGTTGCCTGCCGGCGCTGCCAAGCTTGGTTATTACCTCGTGCAGGGCACCGTATCCTGGTGGTCGGTGGCACTGCTGATCATTATCGGGGCAATCGTGATTGCCGCTGTAGTGTGGATCACAGAGGGGCAGCGGCGGGTGCCGGTGCAGTACGCCAAGCGGGTGGTGGGACGGCGAGTATACGGCGGGCAGACCACGCACATCCCGATTCGCGTCAACCATGCCGGGGTGATTCCGGTCATCTTTGCGGCCTCGATTTTGGCGTTCCCGCCGACGATAGCCCAATTCGTCAACGTGTCGTGGCTTAAGCGTTTTGCGGCCTGGTTCACATTTACAAACCCGTGGTACATGCTGATATATTCGCTGTTGATCATCTTCTTCACGTATTTCTACACTGCGGTCACGTTCAACACCGTGGATGTGGCCGACAACCTGAAGAAGTATGGCGGCTTTATACCCGGCATGCGTCCGGGCCGGCCGACGGCCGACTACCTGAATGGCATTGTGAACCGCATCACGCTGCCCGGTGCTATTTTCCTGGCCCTGGTGGCGGTCCTGCCCAACTTTGTGGGTGCCATCACGCATATACCGGGTTTGTGGTTTGGTGGTACCGGGCTTTTGATCGTGGTGGGAGTGGCACTCGAAACCATGAAGCAGATCGAGGCCCATCTTTTGATGAGGCAGTACCAGGGCTTTTTGCGGTGAGGTGGCGCGGCGTGGAGAAGGCTGTGCGCTTGTGCTTTTTGGGGCCGCCGGGAGCCGGCAAGGGGACGCAGGCCGAGATGGTGTCGGCCCACTTCCATATACCGCATATCTCCACCGGGGACATGCTCCGGGAAGCGGTCAGGGAACAAACCGAGCTTGGGAAGCGGGCCCAGGCCATCATGGAGCGTGGAGAGCTGGTGCCGGATGACGTCGTGACTGGCATTGTGCGCGAACGCCTGGAACGGGCTGACTGCCGGCCGGGGTTTGTGTTGGATGGCTTTCCTCGTACGGTTGTGCAGGCCAATGCCCTACAGGGCATCCTGGAGGACCTGCACCAGCCCTTGGAACGGGTGCTGAACCTGATTGTGCCTGATGACATTATCGTGCTGAGGTCGACCGGCCGGCGCGTCTGTCGGCAGTGCGGGGCGAACTACCATCTGGTGTTCAACCCGCCGGCGGTGCCGGACCGTTGCGATCTGTGCGGTGGCGAGCTTTACCAGCGGGACGATGACCGTGAAGCGACGGTGCGGCGGCGGCTTGCCGTGTATGCCGAGCAGACGGCGCCGCTTGTCGATTACTACCGTGCACGGGGTCTTCTGCGTGACGTGGATGGCAATGCCGCCGTAGACACCGTGTTCACGCGGGTGCTGGCCGCCATATGATTACGCTCAAATCGCCGGCCGAGATCGCCCTCATGCGGCAGGCCGGACGGATTCTCGTGGCGGCCCTTGAAGATGTCAAAAAAGCCATTGCCCCTGGGGTCACCACCAAGACCCTGGACGAAGTAGCGGCCAGGAGTATCAAAAGCCGCGGTGGTTACCCGGCGTTCCTCGGCTACCAGGGGTTTCCTGCTAATATCTGTACCTCGGTAAATGACGAGGTGGTGCACGGCATCCCCGATGAACGGGTGCTGCAGGAAGGCGACATCGTGAGTGTCGATCTCGGGGTGGTGTACCAGGGGTATTACGCGGATGCTGCGTGGACGTTCCCGGTGGGTGCGGTAAGCGCGGAGGCTGAGCGGCTTATGTCGGTGACCCAACAGTCGCTGTGGCGGGGCATTGCCCAGGCTCGCGCCGGCAACCACCTGAGCGATATTTCTCACGCCATACAGGAATACGTTGAGCAGAACGGGTTTTCTGTGGTGCGGGAATATGTCGGACACGGTATTGGCACCAGGATGCACGAAGAACCGCAGGTGCCAAACTTTGGCCCGCCGGGACGGGGCATCGTGCTGCGGGAGGGAATGTGCCTGGCAATCGAGCCAATGGTAAATGTGGGCACGTGGGAAGTGAAACAGCTGGCGAACGGGTGGACGGTGGTTACCAAAGACCACCGCCTGTCGGCGCATTTTGAGCACACGATAGCGGTGACAGCTGCCGGACCGGTTGTGCTAACCAGTGCATAGCTGCGAATTATCTGTGCTAAAATATCTTTTATGGCTGCTGCTACTCGACGGGAGGAGAATGTCACGTGGCAGCTGAAGATCCGAGAACTTGGCTCCGCCTGGGCCAGGTGGTCAGCTCTCGGGGCGGCCGCGACCGCGGGAGGTACTATCTGGTCATCGGTTTTACTGGTAATATGGTCGAGGTCGCCGACGGTGTCGTGCGCCGCGTGGAGAACCCAAAAAAGAAAAACCCCAAGCATCTGCAACCTCACAATTTAGTGGCGGACGAAATCGGCCGCAAGTTGCGGGCGGGGCAGATGCCGGCTAATGCCGAGTTACGACAGTGGTTGCGGCTTTTGATCGCTACCATGGGTGGAGCTGGGTCCGGGGGGAGTGTTTCACAGGAGGCGGATGTATGAGCAAACGGGAAGACGTGATCGAGGTCGAGGGGAAGGTAATCGAGCCCCTGCCCAACGCCATGTTCCGGGTGGAGCTGGACAACGGGCATAAAGTCCTCGCTCACGTGTCGGGCAAGATACGGATGAACTATATCCGCATATTGCCCGGCGACAGGGTACTCCTGCAGCTTTCTCCGTACGATCTGACGCGCGGTCGCATCGTGTACCGTTTTAAGTGAGCGTATGGCCCATGACCCAGGCAAAGAGCTTGCGAGTTTCAATGCAGAGGTGACGGACAAATGAAGGTACGCCCTTCCGTGAAAGCCATGTGCAATAAATGCAAAATCATCAAGCGGCACGGCCGCGTGATGGTGATTTGCTCTAATCCTAAACACAAGCAGCGTCAGGGTTGAGGGGGTTTTGTCATGGCACGCATCGCGGGTGTTGATCTTCCACGCGACAAACGGGTCGAAATTGGTCTCACATATATCGTTGGCATTGGTTTGACGCGGTCACGCGAGATTTTGGCCGCCACGGGCGTCAACCCTGACACGCGGGTGCGCGACCTCACCGAGGAAGAAGCCAGTCGCATCCGGGAATACATCGACAAGCATTACAAGGTCGAGGGCGATCTGCAGCGAGAAGTGCAGATGAACATCAAGCGCCTCATCGACATCGGGTGCTACCGTGGTCTGCGCCACCGTCGCGGCCTGCCCGTGCGGGGCCAGCGCACGCATACGAATGCCCGCACCCGCAAAGGCCCCCGCAAGACGGTCGGGGTAAAACGGAGCAAATAAACGTGGCCTTCAATGCCGCATCGTAAAGACAAACTACCGCGGGAGGATTAAGCCTTATGCCGAAGCGTGCTGCAAAGCCTAAGCGTAAAGACAGACGCATGGTGGACCGGGGGGTGGCCCACATCCGCTCCACCTTTAACAACACCATTGTGAGCATTACAGACATGCAGGGTAACGTCATCTCATGGGCATCCGCTGGCACCGAGGGCTACAAGGGCTCCAAAAAGGGCACACCTTACGCCGCCGGGTTGGCAGCCGAAAAGGCAGGCCGTGAGGCCATGGGCCATGGCATGCGCGAGGTGGAGGTATATGTCAAAGGTCCTGGTCCAGGCCGGGAGACCGCCATCCGCTCGCTGCAGGGTGCCGGGCTCGAGATCAGCGTGATCAAAGACGTGACCCCGATTCCACACAACGGCTGCCGTCCGCCGAAGCGGCGCCGCGTCTAGGAGGAAACATCATGGCGAGATACACCGGACCTGTCTGCCGGATTTGCCGCCGCGAAGGCATCAAGCTGTTTCTGAAAGGCGAGCGGTGCTACACCGACAAATGCCCGATTGCCAAACATCATCCGGCACCTGGCATGCATGGTGCTACCCGTCACAAGCCGACGGAGTACGCCATCCGTTTGCGTGAGAAGCAGAAGGCGCGCCGCTTCTACGGTGTGGGCGAGCGGCAGTTCCGCCGGTATTTTGCCCGGGCGGCGCGTTCGCGTGGGGTCACTGGCGAGGAGCTGTTGCGCCTTTTGGAACGGCGTTTGGACAACTTTGTGGCCCGGGCCGGTTTTGCCACTTCGCGTGCCGAGGCACGGCAGCTGGTGTTGCACGGGCATTTCACGGTCAATGGGAAACGGGTAAACATTCCCTCGTATTGGTTGCGGCCGGGCGATGTCGTCGCGGTTAAGGAAGCCAGTCGCGATCTCGAACACTTTAAGCTCATGCGGGAACTGGCGGCTCACCGCACCGCTCCGTCCTGGATGAGCGTGGACATGGACGCTCTGATGGCTACGGTACTAAGGCTGCCCCAGCGTGAAGAAGTAGACGCCCCGGTGGACGAGCATCTGATCGTGGAGTTGTACTCCAAGTAACTTCCGGGCGATCTCACATTCCGGCCTCCAGAGGAGGAGTAGATGGATGGCCAAAGTTGAAGAGTGGGCTTTTGCCACTCTGCCAGGCAAGGCTGAAGACACGGGTGCCCTTGACGAGAACGTTCTTTCACGGGTACTGGAAGGCATGGTGCACCCCCAGGTCGAGATCAGGAAGATTGATCCCAATCATCGCTACGCCCAGGTGGTAATGGAACCTCTGGAGCGCGGCTACGGTACCACCATCGGCAACGCCATCCGGCGGGTGCTTTTAGCCTCGCTTCCGGGGGCTGCTATCACGCGCATCCGTATCAATGGGGTGTTGCACGAATTTTCCACTATCCCGGGCGTGCGGGAGGACACCACCGACATCATCCTCAACCTTAAGCAGGTGCGGCTGCGGTCGTACAGGCCAGAGCCCCAGTTGCTCCGGCTCGAGGTTGCGGGTCCCAAAGAGATTACGGCGGGTGACATTCTCGCACCGGCGGAGGTGGAGATTCTCAATCCGGACCTGCATATCGCCACGATCGCCGACGGCTACACGCTCACCATGGAGATGACGGTGGAAACCGGCCGTGGTTACCGCCCGGCCGATCTGAACAAGCTGCCGGACCAGCCCATCGGCGTCATCGCCATCGACTCGATTTTCTCGCCGGTGATCATGGCGAATTTCACGGTGGAATCGGCCCGTGTCGGCCAGGTCACTGACTACGACCGGCTCATCATCGACGTGCGGACCGACGGTGGCCTGCGGGCGGACGAGGCGGTCGGGGTGGCGGCTCAAATCCTGATCGGGCATTTTGCCATGCTGACCGAGCTGCTCAACGGCATTCATGACGAAACGCCTACGACCACGCGGCAGGAGACGGTGGCCACGCCCCAGCGGCGCATTGAGGACACGCCGATCGAGGAGCTCGACCTGTCCGCCCGCGCATACAACTGCCTGCGGCGGTCGGGGCTCAACACCGTGGGCGATCTTATCTCCAAGACCGAGAGCGAAATGATGAAGGTCCGCAACCTGGGCAAGAAATCCCTCGAAGAGGTCAAGAAGAAGCTTGCCGAGATGGGCCTTTCGTTTGCCGAGCCAGAGGATTAGCGGAGGGGTTATAGACATGCGTCGCAAGAAACTGGGACGGAATATGGGCCATCGACGGGCCATGCTGCGGAATCTCGTCACGTCGTTTTTGGCCGAAGAGCACATCACCACCACGGAACCAAGGGCCATGTCTGTGCAGCCGCTCGCAGAGCGGATGATCACCTTGGCCAAGCAGGGTGGCTTGGCCGCACGGCGGCGGGCGCTCGCATACCTCTACGACGAAGACGTGGTGCGTAAACTGTTCGACACCCTGGGGCCGCGGTACAAGGACCGCACGGGCGGTTACACCCGCATAGTGCGGCTGGGGGTAAGGCAGGGCGATTCGGCCCCCATGGTGATGCTGGAGCTTGTCTAGCGGGCGGCAGCAGTGATCGGGCTTTGACACCGGCAAAGCAACCGTTCATCAGCATGCGCGGCGTGCGGTATGAGTATAACCCCGGTACGCCGCAGGCACAGATGGCCCTGGATGGTATCGACCTCGATATCTACCAGGGCGAATTTGTTGCCGTCATAGGGGCAAACGGGTCGGGCAAGTCCACCCTGGCCCGCCACTGCAACGCCCTTTTGCTGCCGCAGGCCGGCCAGGTGCTGGTGGCGGGCCACGATACCCGGGATCCGGCGAGCTTGTGGGAGATCCGGCGGCGGGCCGGCATGGTGTTCCAGAATCCCGACAACCAGATCGTGGCCACCAGCGTGGAGGAAGACGCCGCCTTCGGACCGGAAAATCTGGGCGTGCCGCCGGCAGAGATCAGGGTCCGCGTGCGGGAAGCCCTGGCCATGGTTGGTCTTGGGGAGCTCGGCAAGGAGGAGCCTCACCATCTGTCCGGGGGCCAAAAGCAGCGTCTTGCGATCGCCGGTGCCATGGCCATGCGGCCAGACGGCCTTATCCTCGATGAGGCGACTTCCATGCTCGATCCGGTCGGGCGGCGGGAGATCCTTGCTACCATCCAGCGCCTCAATGCGGAAGACGGGGTGACGATTGTCCTCATCACTCACCACATGGAAGAAGCGGCGATGGCCGGCCGTGTGCTGGTCATGTCGTCTGGACGGATCGTCCTGGACGGACCGCCGGCAGCGGTTTTTGCCGACCGGGAACGGCTTTTGCAGATTGGGCTTGATGTGCCGCTGGTGGCACGGGTAGCCGACGAGTTGCGGCGCCGGGGCTTGCCAGTGCCGCCGGCAGTAATATCAAAAGAGGAATTGGTCAAAGCTTTATGTCCATAACGGTTGAAGGCCTGGAGCATGTCTACTTGCCCGGGACCCCCCTTGAGAAAAAAGCCTTGCATGATGTGAACCTGGAAATCCCGACCGGGTCTTTCTGCGCCATCGTGGGCCCGACCGGATCGGGCAAGTCCACCCTGGTGCAGCATCTGAACGGACTTCTGCGCCCGTCGAGCGGACACATCTACCTGGACGGCGTCGACATCACGGCGCGCGGTATCGATCTGCGGCGGGTCCGTCAACGGGTGGGGCTCGTATTCCAATTCCCGGAACAGCAGCTGTTCGAAGAGACCGTCTGGGACGATATCGCCTTCGGTCCGCGAAACCTGGGCTTGCCCGCGGAGGAAATCGCACAGCGGGTGGCCATGGCCATGGCCCTCGTGGGGCTCGACCAAGGGCTGGCCAGCCGGTCGCCGTTTGGCCTCTCGGGCGGCGAGATGCGGCGGGTGGCCCTGGCAGGCGTGCTGGCCATGTCGCCGGAAGTCCTCGTGCTGGATGAGCCGGCGGCGGGTCTTGATCCCCGCGGCCGGGACGAGATTATCGCACGGGTGGCCACCTGGCACCGTGAGCTTGGCATAACGGTGGTAGTGGTCAGCCACACCCTCGAGGACGTGGCACCTTTCGCCACGCAGGTCGTACTGGTCGCCCAAGGCACGGTGCATTACACCGGTCCGGTTCGAAAGCTCCTCGCGAACGGGGAACTGATGCGGCAATGGGGCCTCGACGTCCCGCCGCTGGTAGAGCTCATGGAAAGTCTCCGTGCCCGCGGGCTCCCGGTGCGCCCGGCTGTCCTGGACGTGCAGGAGACGGTGACGGAGATCCTGCGGGCAATCGGGGGTGGGCCGTCATGAACGGCATTATGCTGGGGCAGTACATCCCTGGCAATACCGTTCTGCATCGCCTGGACCCGCGCACCAAGATGGGGCTCGTCTTCGCGTACATGATCGTCCTTTTTGTGGCGCGGAATTTCCTTGGTCTCGCAGTGCTGGCGGTCTTGGGTCTGGCCGGCGTAGTTCTGTCGCGGGCGCCGCTGCGGAGCCTTGTCAACGGCCTTCGTCCCATGCTGTTTTTACTGCTTTTGAGTTTTGTGCTGCAGGTTTTTTTCACCCCCGGCCAGGTCGTGTGGCATTGGGGAGTCGTGCACGTGACCAGCGAGGGTATGCACATGGCGCTTCTTGTGGCCACGAGGCTCATCCTGCTCATCATGGCCACATCCATACTGACCATCACGACCTCGCCGGTGGCTCTCACGGACGGGATCGAGTACCTTTTGAGCCCGTTTGTCCCGCTGGGGCTGCCGGCGCACGAGCTTGCCATGATGATGACGATCGCCCTGCGGTTTATTCCCACCCTGTACGAAGAGCTCGACCGTATCATGAAGGCTCAGATGGCGAGGGGGGCAGACTTCACCGGTGGCAATATCCTGCGGCGGGTCAGGAACATGGTTCCGCTGCTTGTGCCGCTATTCATTTCGTCGCTCCGGCGGGCGGACGATCTCGCTTTGGCCATGGAGGCCAGGGCTTACCGCGGCGGGCAGGGCCGCACCCGGCTGCGGGAGCTGGCGATGGCGCGCCGGGACTGGGCCTTTCTGACCGCGGGCCTGGCGATGATGGCGGTGGCCGTGGTGCTGAGGTGGTGGCCCTGATGGCAGCGGCGGAACGGCACCTGGCCATGTTGGTGGCCTATGACGGCACGCAGTATCACGGTTTCCAGCGGCAGCGAAAAGGCCTTGTAACCATCCAGGAGCTCATCGAGAATGCCCTGGCGCCGCTTTTTGAGCCACCCGTGCGGGTGAAGGGCGCCGGCAGGACGGACGCTGGGGTTCACGCCTGGGGACAAGTGGTGAGCTTTCACGGACGGGGTTCCGCCATACCGGCGGAACGGCTCCCCTGGGCGGTCAATGCCCACCTGCCGCCGGACGTGGTGGTGCAAAGGGCGTGGGAGGTACCCAGGGATTTTGATGCCCGCAAATCGGCCACTGGGAAAGTGTACCGGTACTACATATGGAACCAGGCCCAGCCCTGGCCGATGTTCCGGCGGTATGCGTGGCATGTTCCCCGCCCGCTCGACTGGGAGGCCATGAAAAGAGCGGCTGCGTTGCTGGTGGGCCAGCACGACTTCGCCAGTTTCCGCGACCTCGGTTCGAGTGCCAAACGCACCGTACGTACCATCGGGGCACTGCGGGTCTGCAGTCCGGCGGACCTTTGCCGCGAAATACGCACGCCTGCGGCTGCTACTACGACCCCGCCGGCGTGTGCGCTCTGGTCCGTGCCCGCCGGCGCCGGATTCATCGAAGTGGAAGCGGATGGCTTTTTGTACCGGATGGTGCGCATCATTGCAGGGACGCTAGTGGAAGTGGGGCTCGGTCGGCGGAGTGTGGATAGCGTGGCGGCGGCTCTGGCGCTGGGTGACCGGGCCAGTGCCGGGGTCACGGCGCCGCCGCAGGGGCTTGTGCTGGTAGCTGTTTTTTATTGACACTCCAGGACTGGTCCGATAAAATCAACGATGCTTGACTTTTGGGGAGGGGTGGCACGTGCAAAAGACCTACATGGCACGGCCCGCGGATATCAAACACGAATGGTTTGTCATTGACGCACAGGGGCAGCCGCTCGGAAAGGTGGCAGCCCTGGCGGCTTCCATTATACGTGGCAAGCATAAACCTACCTATACCCCCGGGACTGATTGTGGCGACAACGTCATCGTCGTAAACGCTGCCAAGGTTGTGCTTACCGGTCGCAAGGCAGACCAAAAAAAGTATTATCATTTCAGCGGGTACCCGGGCGGCCTGAAAGTGCAAACCTTCCGCGAGCTGATTGCAAAGCGGCCGGAGCGCGTCGTCGAACATGCGGTTTTCGGTATGTTGCCGCATAATCGGCTGGGCCGTTCGCTTCACCGGCATCTCAAGGTGTATGCGGGGCCGGAGCACCCACACCAGGCACAGAAACCGCGGCTAGTCAATCAATAATCGGGAGGATGGCACATGCCTGATCTGGCTTATCGTGGTACTGGAAGACGCAAAACCAGTGTGGCCCGTGTCCGGCTTTTCCCGGGGTCGGGGCGGGTCGTCATTAACAATCGTGACATCAACGAGTATTTGCCCACGGAGCTTCTCCGCAAGGCAGCCCTGCAACCGCTTGAGGTGGCCGGCGGCGCCGACAAATTCGATGTCGTGGTGAACGTGGTCGGAGGCGGCATCAGCGGCCAAGCGGGTGCCATCCGGCACGGAGTCGCCCGGGCTCTTCTCAACTACGACAGTGGCCTGCGGCCGGCGCTCAAGGCGGGCGGGTTTTTGACCCGGGACCCGCGGATGAAGGAAAGACGGAAGTACGGTTTGAAAAAAGCTCGCAAGGCACCGCAGTTCAGCAAGCGTTAATCTGCTACTTTCATACGGACTGGTTACCTTCCCATATGTTTTGCGTGGGAAGGTTTTTTGTTTGGGGCCCGTCTTTACCGCCGAGGGGGGATGGCTGTGCGCGCGCACGCGCGGCTTTTCGTGTCTCCTCTTCCGCGGCCCCGGTGGCGCCGTCCCAGGGTCATGGTGTTGCGGCGCCGGCATCTGGCCGCTCTTATGTTGCTTGTGCTCGTGGGGGCGGCCGCTCTTGTGGCCTGGCATGTCGTGAAACCAGCTTTGCAGACCTCTGCCCTGGTGCAAAACCGCGTCGTCGTTATCGATCCTGGACATGGCGGCCCTGATCCCGGCGCCAACCGGGGCGATGTGCTCGAGAAAGACATCAACCTGGCGATCGGGCTGCGGCTTGGCAGTCTTCTCAGCAACGCGGGGGCGACCGTGATTTATACCCGTACCACGGACACCGACCTGGCCGATCAGGGCGACCCGAGCCTTCGCACCCGCAAGGCACGGGATCTCAGCCAACGCGTCAAGATCGCCAATGACGCCAAGGCGGACGTCTATCTCAGCATCCACGTCAATGGTGCCAGCGGCTCCGCCTGGGCGGGTGCCCAGGTGTTTTTCAATCCCAACCCCAATCCGGACAGCCGCCGGCTGGCTTTGGCCATTCAGTCGGCGGTGAGCCGGGTGGCGGAAAACACCCGCCGCATGCCGTTGCCACTCTACGACCAGTACGTGCTCAAATACGTCACCATGCCGGCGGTGACCATCGAGGTCGGGTTCATATCTAACCCCCGCGAAGCGATGCTGCTCCAGGACCGGGCGTACCAGGACAAGCTGGCCTGGGCGATCTATCTTGGCGTGCTCGATTTTCTCCGTGAGGGCCAGGAACCGGTGCCAGGACCACATTGATACTGTTAAATTTTGTCCCCGGTTTTCCGTTTCAAAAAGGGGGACATGCCTTCAGCCTGCGGTTTTCCACCAAGGCAGCGTTTTCGACCCGCGTTGGCATCTACCCGGCATTTCTTGGCCGAAAGGATGAGGCGAGCGTGATATACGCGGTGGCAGCAGTTTCGCTGGTAATCGGCGCTGTGTTGGGCGGCTTTTGGGTTTCGCGGCGGGCGGCACGGGTGCACCGGGAGAAGGAGAAAGCCTTCGCGGCTCGCCAGGCGGAATTCCAGACCCTGCATGAACGGCTCCAGGCCCAGCTGAAAGAGCAGTCGGAAGCGCTCACACGGCTTTCGGCCAGAGACACCGGAACTTCGCGTCAATTCCAGGATCTGGCCGCGATCAGCCGCCGCATTGAGGAAGGGGCCGCGGGGCTCGTGGCGGCGGTCGCCACGATCAAAGAAATGGTGGGACGGGTGAACGATGCCCTCACGGGGGTGGCGGCCGGGGGCAAGGAGCAGGCCAGGCAGTTTATCGCCCTGAAAGAGCTGGCGGACGAGATGGCGGCGGCTACGGCCGCGGTGGCTGCGAACGCCGAAGTCATGTCGCAGGGAGCTACGCAGATGCTGGCCACTGCTGGCCGCGGTAAAAAAGCCGTGGCCGACACCTTGGCCGAGATGGAACAGGTGCGTGGGGCGGTCTTCCAGGTGGCGGACCAGATACGCCAACTCGGACAGCGGTCGCAAGAAATCGGCGCGATCATCCTGACCATTCGTGATATCGCGGAGCAGACGAACCTTTTGGCCTTGAACGCGGCCATCGAGGCTGCCCGCGCGGGTGAAAACGGGCGTGGGTTCGCGGTGGTGGCCGAAGAGGTGCGAAAACTGGCGGAAAAATCGGACCGTGCCGCCAAGGAGGTCGAGGGTCTGATCGAGACCATCAACAAGGAAACCAAGGCGGCGGTGGCCGGGATGGAACAGGGGCGGGACGTCGTGCAGCGCGGCTACAGTCTCGCTGCCGCGGCCGGACAGGCCCTGGAGGAGATTACGGCCACGGCCGGACAGCTCGGGCAAAACATTGCGGAGGTCTCGGCTCATGCCCGGGGGAATGCGGACCACATCCGGGACGTGGTGCAGGCGATCCAGGATGCCACGGCGATTTCGGAGCAAAATACCCAGACACTGGACGAGCTGGCCGCCGCCGACTGGTTCTCGCGGGCGGTGGCCCAGTTCGCCGCCATGGCCAAAGACACTCAGGAGGCTGCTTCCAAGCTCAAAGGAACCCTGGGTGAGCTCATGTCGCGTTTCGCAGCCGGCTGACCACGGCACACGATAAAGAAGGCTTTCGGGAAGACCGGAAGCGCCCAAATCTCTTTCCAACCTGCCCTCGCGAGAGGGCTTTTTTCTTGGACCCCAAACGTGTAGTCTGGTGGGCGGTCTACAGGTATAATCTAATCAGTTCTGCATAAATGCCTCCGACCGGGTGACTCTCTCCCGTTGGACTGCTAGTGTAATGCACAGTAGCGTGGCGGCAAAACCTATCGGGAGATGCCGGCAGTGGCCGGTGGAATGGCGATACCGGCTGAAGGGGGTTCGTGCCATGGGAGTAGTTCTGGCAGGGCTTTCACCACACCCACCAATCATCGTACCCGAGATCGGGAGAGAAGAAGGGCAAAAAGCCCGCCAGACGCAAGAAGCTCTGGCGGCGCTGGCACGCCGTATGAAAGACATCGCACCAGACGTGATTGTGTTGTGCGATCCGCACGGGGAATATTCCCGCCAGGGGATTATGGTGCACAAGGCACCGGTGCTCGAAGGCGATTTTCGTGAGTTCAACTATCCCGACCTTTCTTTCCGGTGGCCTTCCCACCAGAAGCTGGCCAACCGCATCGTGGACGGGGCCCGCGAGGCGGACCTGCCCGTCATCGGCCGCGAAGGCACCGAAGACCGGTTGTCTTACGCGGCCCTGGTACCGCTTTACTACCTGCGTGCTGCCGGGGTCAGTGCCCCGTTGGTTTCTATTACCCTTGGCAAGGCTTCCCACGTCGATTATTTCCGGCTCGGCCGGGTGGTCCGCGAAGCCCTGGAAGATCTGGACCTGCGGGGAGTGGTTTTGGCGTCCGGGGATTTGTCGCACCGGTTGACGCCTGGTGCCCCGGCCGGGTACGACCCGGCCGGCAAGGACTTCGATGCGCTGGTGGTCGCAGCCATGCGGGAAGGGGACGGCCGGCGCCTGCTACACATCGACCCGCGGCTCGAGGCCCGGGCCGGGTACTGCGGCCTTGATCCCCTCTGCCTGGCCATGGGCGCGGTTGAGGGCCTGCACCCGCAGTGCGAGGTGCTTTCATACGAAGGTCCCTTTGGGGTTGGATACGCCGTGGCTGTCTTTACGCCCGCACCGGCCGAAGAAGAAACTAAGCCGGGCGGAAGTGGGTTAGCCGCTGCAGGCGGGTGGAAAGGACCGGCATTGATGGTACCCGGGCTGGCGGAACCGGAAGACGTCAGCTGTGCCACCGACGTGACCAATCTGGCGCGGCGAAGCCTCGAGACCTACGTCCGGGAGGGCAGGATCATACCGGTACCGGAGAATCCGGCCGCCTGCCTGCAGGGGCGGGCCGGCGTCTTTGTGACCCTGCACGAATACGGTGTGTTGAGGGGCTGCATCGGCACCATTGCCCCTACCCGTGACAGCATCGCCGAAGAGATCATCTACAATGCCATTGCGGCTGGCACCGAGGATCCGCGCTTCCGGCCGGTCACCAAGGGCGAGTTGCCTGACCTCACGTATTCCGTCGACATCTTGAGCCCGCTCGAACGGGTGGACAGTCCCGACGATCTCGATCCGCACCGTTACGGTGTGCTGGTCCGCAAAGGAGGGCGGCAGGGCCTTCTGCTGCCGGATCTCGAAGGGATTGACACCGTGGAAGAGCAGGTGGCGATCGCAAAGGAAAAGGCCGGGATACCACGGACAGACAAAGACGTAGAGTTGTACCGGTTCACCGTGGAGCGTTATGAGGAGTCCTGAACAGCCGGGTACTGTGCGTACGCCCATGTACTGGGAGGCGATGGCCGGCGGCCGTGTGCGCTGCCGGTTGTGCCCGCACCAGTGCGTGATTCCACCGGGCCGCACCGGGGTGTGCCGGGTACGGCGCAACGTGGATGGGCAGCTTGTTCTGGAAGGATACGGGCGGGTGGCCGCCATCCACCTCGATCCGGTGGAGAAAAAGCCGCTTTTCCACTTTTATCCCGGCTCATACCTTCTTTCGATGGGCACGGCCGGGTGCAACCTGCGTTGCCGGTTTTGCCAGAACTGGGAGATATCGCAGGTGCCAGCCCGCACCGGTGTGATCACGCCGCAAGAGGCGGTGGAGCTCGCGTTGCAGGTGCGGCGCCGGGGTTGTGTCGGCCTCGCGTACACGTATTCCGAGCCCACCATCTGGTACGAGTTCGTGCTCGATACCGCCCGCGAGGCTCACCGGCACGGGCTTGTGAACGCCATGATCACGAACGGCTATATCGAACCGGATCCCCTGGCCGCCCTCTTGCCCTGGATGGACGCGTTCAACGTCGACGTCAAATCGTTTGATCCGGCCTATTACAAGAAGGTCGTCTCGGGGCGCCTCGAGCCTGTGCTCCGCACAGTGGAGGCGATCTACCGGGCCGGCCAACACGTCGAAGTGACCACACTCCTTGTGACTGGCCTCAACGACAGCGAAGAGGAGATTGAGGCACTGGCCCGTTGGCTTGCGAGTATTTCACCAGATATTCCCCTGCATCTTACCCGTTTCCACCCGGACTACTTGATGAGGGACCGCCCAGCCACCCCGCGGACGACCATGGAAAAAGCCAGGGACGTTGCCCGGCGGTTTCTGCACTATGTGTACCTGGGCAACCTTTTTGGAGCAGGGGGCGAAGATACGATTTGTCCGCGCTGCGGTGCGGTACTGATCGCACGCGATGGCTATGACATTCACGTCCAGGCCCTGGAGGGTGGCCGGTGTAGCCAGTGCGGCCTGGAAATACCGGTGAGGGGCCCTATCAGGGGAGAAATCGGGGGGATTTAAGCTTGGACCGATACGAAAGCCGGGCGGATACGGTAGTGGTCGCCCTTGGAGGCAATGCCATCCTCCAGGCCGGCCAGCGCGGCACGGCCGCCGAACAGATGGCAAACGTCCGCACCACTGCCTTCGAAATCGCCAACCTGGTGGCGGCTGGCTGGCGGGTGGTGGTCACGCATGGCAACGGGCCCCAGGTCGGCAACATCCTTTTGCAGAACGAGGAGGCCCAGCACACGGTGCCGCCCATGCCCTTGGACATCTGCGGGGCCGAAAGCCAGGGTATGCTCGGCTACATGATCGCCCAAGCCCTCGGCAGTGCCTTGGCTGCCCGGGGGGTCCCGCGGCCGGTGGCCGCGATCATCACGCAGGTGATGGTGGACCCGCACGATCCGGCGTTTTCCAACCCTACCAAGCCCGTGGGCCGTTTTTACCCGGAAGAGGAGGCCGAGCGGCTTAAAACTGAGCGGGGTTGGACCATGAAAAAGACTGACAAAGGCTGGCGCCGGGTGGTCGCTTCGCCCGATCCCCTGGCGATTGTGGAAGCAGCCGCCATCGAACGGCTTGTGGATGCCGGTGTGGTCGTGGTGGCGTCGGGTGGTGGCGGCGTGCCGGTGGTGGTGCGCGACGGCACCCTGGTGGGGGTGGAGGGAGTGATCGACAAGGACCTGGCCGGCCAGCGGCTTGCGGCCGACGTCCGGGCCGGTTATTTTCTCATCCTCACGGATGTTCCACGCGTCAAACTTTTCTATGGCCAGCCAAACGAAATGGAGCTCGCGCAGCTCACGGTAAGCGAGGCCAAGGCTTACCTGGCGGCGGGACATTTCGGGGTGGGGAGCATGGCGCCCAAGATTCAGGCGGCCATTCGTTTCTTGGAGGCAGGCGGCCGGGAGGCCGTGATTGCGGCCCTGGGAGCCGGCATCGCTGCCCTGGAGGGGCGGGCAGGCACCAGGATCGTGCCGGATGAGTCAAATGGATAGGGGGGAAGTCTATGGCAGTTGATATGCGGGGGAAGGATCTAGTCTCCATCCACGATCTCTCGCGGGAAGAGGTTATGCAGATTCTGGAGACCGCACGGTGGCTGAAGATGCACCAAAAGGCCGGCGGGGTGTTTACGCCGCTGGTCGGAAAGACCCTGGGCATGATTTTCCATAAACCGTCTACGCGTACGCGCCTGTCTTTCCAGGTGGCGATGTACCAGCTGGGCGGGCAGGCGATATTCCTGAGCGCCCAGGACATGCAGCTAAAGCGGGGCGAAAGTATCGCCGATACGGCCCGCGTTTTGTCGCGCTACCTGGACGGCATCATGATCAGGACCTTTGCCCATGCCGACGTGGTGGAACTGGCTCGCTACGCCACCATCCCGGTGATCAACGGGCTTACCGACCTGTTGCATCCCTGCCAGGCGCTGTCGGACCTCTTCACCATCAGCGAGAAAAAGGGCCGCCTGGAGGGGCTCCGCCTGGTTTACGTGGGCGACGGCAACAATATGGCCCATTCGCTCATGCTGGGTGGTGCCAAGGCGGGCATGCACGTGGTGGTCGCCACGCCGCCCGGGTTCGAACCGAACGACGATGTGGTCCGCTGGGCCCAGGAGGATGCTGCCCTGACTGGTGGCTCGGTGGATATCGTGCACGACCCCATGGCAGCGGTGCGGGGGGCGGACGTGGTGTACACGGACGTCTGGGCTTCCATGGGCGAGGAAGCGGAACATGACCGCAAGGCGGCCAGTCTGCGGCCATACCAGGTGAACCAGGCACTCATGAATGCGGCCGGACCGCAGGCGCTCTTCATGCACTGCCTGCCGGCACACCGGGGCGAAGAGGTTACGGACGAGGTGATCGACGGGCCGCAGTCCGTCGTGTGGGACCAGGCCGAGAACAGGCTTCATGTTCAAAAGGCGATTCTCGCGTTGGTGATGTAGACCGTACGGCGGGGGCAGAGGCGTGGCCCTCGCCCCGCATCGGCATAGAGGAAAGCATTTGGGGGAGGAGACAGCATTGGCGAAAAAGCGCGTCATTATCATGGGTGCGGCTGGAAGAGACTTCCACAATTTCAACATGGTATTCCGCGGCAATCCGGACTATCAGGTGGTGGCTTTCACCGCCACCCAGATTCCGGACATCGACGGGCGTGTGTACCCGGCGGCCCTGGCCGGTCCGGGTTATCCGGAGGGGATACCCATCCTGCCGGAGGATGACCTGGCGGCCATCATACGTCGCGAGCACATCGACGAGGTGGTGTTCTCGTATAGCGACATCTCGCACGAGTACGTCATGCACCGTGCCTCGCTGGTGATGGCCGAAGGAGCCGACTTCCGCCTGCTCGGGCCGGAGCATACCATGCTGAAATCCGAAAAGCCCGTGGTAGCGGTATGCGCTGCTCGCACCGGTTCGGGCAAAAGCCAGACCACCAGGAGGGTCTCCGACATTCTCCGGGCGGCCGGCAAGAAGGTGGCAGTAATCCGCCATCCCATGCCGTACGGCGACCTCGTACGGCAGGAGGTGCAGCGGTTCGCCACCTACGACGACCTGACTGCCCAGGATTGCACGATCGAGGAGCGCGAGGAGTACGAGCCGCACTTGGACCGCGGCACGCTTGTGTTCGCGGGGGTGGACTACGAAAAGATCCTGCGGGCAGCTGAAAAAGAAGCGGATGTCATCCTGTGGGATGGCGGCAACAACGACTTTTCATTTATAAAGCCGGATGTATATATCACGGTTGTGGACCCGCACCGTCCCGGGCACGAGGTCACCTATCATCCGGGGGAGGTCAATGTCCGCTTGGCTGACACCGTGGTGGTCAACAAGGTCGACACGGCGGAGCCGGCCAACGTTGCCCTGGTCCGGCAGCACGTGGCCGAGATCAACCCGGGTGCCATGGTCATAGAGGCAGCGTCGCCGATTTTTGTCGAGGATGCGGCCAGTCTCCGCGGAAAGCGGGTGCTGGTCATCGAGGACGGTCCCACTCTTACCCACGGCGGCATGACGTACGGGGCGGGGGTCGTCGCCGCCCGGCGTTTTGGTGCCGAACTCGTCGATCCGCGGCCGTTCGCGGTTGGCAGCATCCGGGGCGTGTACCAGAAGTACAGCCATCTGACGGACCTGTTGCCGGCTATGGGCTACAGCCACGAACAGGTACGGGAGCTGGAAGCCACCATTGCTGCCACGCCCTGCGAAGTGGTGCTCGTGGCCACTCCCATCGACCTGCGGCGGATTATGAAGATTGACAAGCCTGCCCTGCGGGTTCGCTACGAGTTGCAAGAGATCGGCACGCCCACGCTTCGCGATGCCCTCGCACCGGTTTTGAAATAGGCTGAGGGGTGCTGGAGCACGACCGGCAAGGGGAGGATGACGTGCCAAGTCACGTGGTAAACCTGATAGTGCAATATCTGGCTGCTTGGGGTGTATGGGGTATCGGGGTGGAGATGGCCATCGAGAGTGCCGCCATTCCTTTGCCCAGCGAGGTCATCCTTCCCTTTGCCGGTTATCTCGTGTTCACTGGACATGTTGGTTTTGCCGCGGCTTTGCTGGCGGCGATCGCCGGCGGCCTGGCGGGGTCGGTGGTGTCCTATTATGTGGGGTTTTGGGGAGGACGCCCGCTTCTCGCACGGTACGGCCGCTATGTGTTTATTTCACCGCACGGGCTTTTGCGGGCGGAGGACTGGTTTCAGCGGTATGGGGAGGCCACAGTGTTTTTCGGCCGCCTCGTACCGGGTGTGCGCACATTTATTTCGTTGCCGGCCGGGATCGCCCGCATGCCTTTACTGAGGTTCATAGTGTACTCCGCCCTGGGGTCGCTGCCGTGGTCAGCCGGCCTGATGTACGTCGGGTATAAACTGGGAGAGAATTGGCAGATCATCGAGCCGCTTTTCCACCGCCTTGACCTCGTGGTAGCGGCGGGAGTGGTATTGGTCTTGCTGGCCGTGGGGTGGCGGGTTGTCTCCCACCAGCACTGAGCGGTGATACTGCGGCATGAAATAGCATGGAAAATGTCGAATTGTGTGGGGTGGTTGGCAATGCGAAACCCCAAGGGGGGTAAAGCTTGCAGCACCGTTCTCTCCGCTTGCGAAACCTGCACCTGACCACCGAGACGTACTACCGTGGTGCTCTTGCCATGGCCATCCTCGCCCTACACTACATCTCTCCGCCCGCGGAGGCTGGGAACAAAAGCGTCGTATATACTGTGGTTTTCGTGAACCTATGCTTTCTGATTGCTAATGCGGCGATGGGGGACCGCTCGGCGCGGTGGCGGCAATGCCAGGGGTGGCTGGTGGCGTTGGACGTAGCGGCCGTGGCATGGCTGGCCTGGGGCTCGGGCGGCGCTGACAGTGTGTATGTCCCGCTCATGTACATGGTCATCGGGGTTTCAGGGGTGCGCACCTACCGCCATTCGGGTCTGGTGGTAGGGCTTGGGGCACTGGCGGCAGTATGGGTGGTGGCCACCTTCTCGCCGCACCACCCGGCACAGGGGATCATCAAGACAGTTACGGCCACGGACGCAGTGTTTTTTGTCGCCTTCGGCCTCATGGCCGACGTAATGGCAGATGCGTTTATCTACCAGCAACGGCGGGAGAGGAATCTGTTGAACCACATGGTCGAAAGCCTGGCGGCGGCGGTCGACAGCAAGGACCCTTATACTTACGGCCATTCGCGGCGGGTGCAAAAGTACGCCCTGCTGATCGCCAGTGAGCTCGGGCTTTCCCGGCAGGAGCTTTCCGCTTTGCGTTTCAGTGCTCTTCTGCATGACATCGGCAAGATTCACGTTCCCGAGGAAATCCTCCACAAGCCGGGGCGCCTGACGGACAAGGAGTGGGCGGTGATCAAAGAGCACCCGGCCGCTGGTGCCTATATCCTGTCCCGGGCCGCGGAACTGACAGAGGTGGCGAAGGCGGTTGCCCATCACCACGAACGCTGGGACGGCGGGGGCTATCCGGCCGGACTGCGGGGTGAGGATATTCCTCTTTTGTCGCACGTTATTCTCGTGGCCGACGCCTTCGATGCCATGACCTCGGGCCGCGCCTACCATGCGGGCCGCACGGCGGCGGAAGCTCTCCAGGAGCTGCACCGCGGCAGCGGCAGCCAGTTTGATCCCTCCGTGGTTCGGGCAGTTGACGCCCTGGTGCGGGCGGGACGCTGGCCTTTGTCTGACGACCAGCTTACAAAGGCAGGTTAGTTTTTCCCGGGGCGGATCATCATAGTTCGGGGTAACCCGAATTCGTTCCGGGAGGCGGTCAACTTGCCAGACATGGACAAGCCGGTGCGCGTCGTGATTATGGGCGCAGCCGGACGGGATTTTCACAACTTCAACATGTTCTTCCGCGGCAACCCTACCTATGAGGTGGTTGCCTTTACTGCCGCCCAGATCCCTGATATCGCTGGTCGGGCCTACCCACCGGAACTGGCGGGGCCCGGCTACCCACAGGGCATACCCATCATTCCGGAGGAGGACCTTCCCAGTCTCGTCGCGTCTTGTCGCCAAGAGGGCCGGCCCATCGAACAGATAGTCTTTTCGTATAGCGATGTGTCTTTCGACTATGTCATGGACAGGGCTTCGATGGCCCTCGCTCTCGCGGCGGATTTTCGGTTGCTCGGGCCTGGTCATACGATGCTGAAAGCCCACAAGCCGGTCGTGGCAGTGACAGCCGTCCGGACGGGGGCGGGCAAAAGTCAGACCACCCGGCGGGTAGCGGAGATACTTACCGCGGCAGGCCGGCGTGTGGTCGTGGTGCGGCATCCCATGCCGTACGGTGATTTGCGCCGCCAGGTGGTACAGCGTTTCCAGACCTACGAAGATCTCGACCGTTATGAGTGCACGGTGGAAGAGCGCGAAGAGTACGAACCGCACATTACCAGGGGCAACGTGGTCTACGCCGGCGTGGACTATGGGCTGATTTTGCAGCGAGCCGAACAGGAGGCCGACATCATTCTCTGGGATGGCGGCAACAACGACGTCCCGTTTTTTGCTCCCGACCTGTGGATCACCGTGGTCGACCCGCACCGGCCCGGTCATGAGCTTTCGTATTTCCCTGGGGAAGTAAACCTTTTGCGGGCAAATCTGGTAGTAATCAACAAGATTGACACCGCCTTGCCTGACAACGTCGCCCTGGTACGGGAAAACATACGCCGGCGAAATCCCGGCGCCGTGGTGGTCGAGGCGGCTTCTCCCGTAAGCGTGTCGGAGCCGCAGCTTCTCTCCGGCCGGCGGGTGCTGGTGGTGGAGGACGGGCCGACACTTACGCACGGCGGTCTGTCGATCGGGGCAGGGGTGGTGGCAGCACGGAAGTGGGGAGCATCTATGCTAGTGGAGCCGCGGCCCTATGCCGTAGGCACCGTGGCCGAGGCTTTGGCCCGATATCCCCAGACCACGCTTGTGCTCCCGGCGGTGGGGTACAGCGGCCGGCAAATCCGCGATCTCGAAGAGACCATCAACCGGGTGCCGGCAGACGTGGTGGTGGTGGCTACGCCGATCGACCTGTGGCGGCTGGTGAGGGTGAACAAACCCATGGTGAGAGTGCACTACGAACTGCAGGAAATCGGCCGGCCGTCGCTGGGGGACGTGATCATCCCGTGGCTTGCTACGCTGCCAGGGCAAACCCCCGTGCCTACGCCTGCCTGGGTGGCAGCCGGGGTATAAAAAGACCGACCACCGGGCTTTTTGCTATACGCGGCCCGTGATCAAAAGCACACCCAGGATCACAAACAGGATGCCGGCCCCGATGTGTACAAGCCTGGTAGGGACAAGATCAGTGATAAAGTGACCCACTGCCACCCCGAGAAGGCTGGTTAGGACCAAAGCCAGGGCGGCGCCGAAGAAGACGGACCAGGGTTTTTCGGCTTGGGCGGACATGGCGATGGTGGTGAGCTGGGTTTTGTCGCCGAGCTCGGCGAGAAAGATGATGCCGAGCGTGGTGAAGAATAGCCGCCAATCCAAAAGCCATCACCCTTTGCAGAAAAGGTCGTCGAGAAGAGCAAACCCATTATACCCGTGGGAGGAAGCTTTGCACCACGCACAGACTCTGACCATACCGTGTAGGCGGGGTAAATCCGCCATCGGCGACAAGAGGTGTTGGCAGTGTCTGTGCGTGAGAATTTTAGCCCTGCCGGGGTGCAAATCTACCGGCAAAGCCAGGCGGCTCGCCTTCTGGCTTTTTGGCGCGGGCTTTTCAACCGCGAACTCCTCTCCTACCTCGGGCCTGGTTTTCTCGTCACCCTGGGATTCATTGACCCTGGTAACTGGGCTACCAACATGGCCGGCGGTTCCCAGTTCCAGTATGACCTGTTGTGGGTCATTACTGCCTCTACATTGATGCTGATTCTCCTGCAACAGATGGCAGCCAGGCTGGGAGCCGTCACAGGACTGTCCCTGGCTTCTAACATCAGGACGCGTTTTTCGCCTGCCGCGGCAGGGTTTCTGGGTATCACCATCACCTTGGCTTGCATCGCCACCGATCTGGCCGAATATCTGGGTGGTGCGCTCGGGCTCGAGCTTCTTTTTGGTGTTCCACGCTGGCTTGGGGCGGTGATTACCGGCGTGGTGGTGAACGTACTGGTGTACCGCGAGCAGTATCGCCGGCTCGAGCACATTCTTTTGGCGTTCCTCCAGGTGGTAGCGGTGATCTACCTGGTGGAGCTCATCATAGTCCGCCCAGACTGGATCGCCGTGTGGCCGCACGCTTTCATGGTCCACGTGGATCAAAAGAGCCTGTTCCTCGCCATGGGTATGCTCGGGGCCGTGGTGATGCCGCACAACCTCTATCTTCATTCGAACGTGATTCGCGCCCGTGAATGGGGAACCGGCCAGCACCGGCGGCGCCTTTTGCGTTTTGCTTCTATCGACACCGTCATGGCCATGCTCACTGGTTGGCTCATCAATTCCTCCATGATCATCGTGGCGGCCACGGTATTTTACCCGCACGGCATCGTCGTGCAGACCATCAGCCAGGCCGCCCTGAGCCTGCGCCCGCTCGTGGGCAACGTGGCGGGAGTACTTTTTGCCGCCGCACTCCTGGCGTGCGGGTGGGGCTCGTCGCTGACGTCCTCGCTATCAAAAGCGGGCATCATCATGGGCTACCTCGGGCGGCCGGAAGACGAACGCGGCCTTTGGTTGCGAGGAATACTGATCCTGTCGGGAGCGGTGGTGGTAGCGGCCATCGCCCTGGCACCGGACCCGTTTGCGTTGCTCATATGGAGCCAGGTGGTTTTGAGCATCCAGTTGCCATTTACCATGGTGCCTTTAATCGTCCTGACGCGCGACCCAGCAGTAATGGGTGAATTTGCCTCCGGCAAGTGGGAATTTGCCCTCGCCGTGCTGACGGCCACGGTCGTGGTGGGACTGAACGTGCTTTTGCTTTACTGGTCGATATTGTAGCGGCCCTGCAACCGGCTCCCCGGGGCAACAAGGACCTTTTGGCAGGGAACATTATCCGGGCGGGCGAACCATTGAAGCACGTCCTGGGGGAAGGTGAGACAAAATGGAAAACCAAAGGGCAGCTTCTGCTTCACCGGCGGGCATCGAGGAGCTCCGCCGGCGGCTTGACAAGGACCCCCGCGACTTCCGCGCCCGGTTCAGCTTGGCCGGGCAGCTCATGGATGCCGGCCAGACCCAAGAGGCCATCACCCAGTTTGAAATCCTGCTAAAACAGGATCCACGGCAACACCTGGCGCGTTATTTTCTGGCGGCCTGTTATGCCGAGACTGGACAGCTCGACAAGGCGCAGGCAGAGCTTCGCCGCGTGATCAAGGCCAGGCCCGATTACGCCCCTGCCCACCACCTCATGGGAAAATCCCTCATGCTCCAGGGGCGCCTGGACGAAGCCGTCGAAGAATTCCGGACGGCGGTGGCGCACGACCAATCGCCGCAAAAGGCTGTTTCGTATGTGTATATGGGCGAAGCCCTCATCGCCCAAGGAAAGCTCGCCGAGGCACGCACGGCTTGGGAGGAGGCAGCGAAGCTTATTCCGCAAGACGTGTCGCTGCAGGTGAACCTGGGGGCGTTGTTGCTTGACTTGGGCGAGTATGACGAATCCATTGCCCACAGCCGGCAGGCCTTGACCCTCGACGGCGGGCGGGCAGATGCCTTGTACAACATTGGCATGGCCTACATTCGCCAGAACCGCCCGCAGGATGCGATCGAGCCGCTATTGCAGGCAGCCGCCCTCCGGCCGGACGATGTCGACACGCGCAACACCCTGGGCGGGGTATACGCGAGCCTGGGCGACATTGAAAAGGCCCAAAACACTTGGCACGACGTCCTTGCGATATCGCCGCACGACCCGGTGGCCCTGTTCAACCTGGGACTGGAGCGGGCCCGTGCCCACGATTTCGAAAAGGCGGTGGAGCTGTGGTCTGATGTCGTGCAGCATCACCCGCAGCACCTGCAGGCAGTGTACAACCTCGGCGTGGCGTACCTGCAGCTTGGGCGACCTCAGGATGCCTTGCCCTACTGGGAATCGCTGTCGCGCCTCGATGTCCGGAATCCGAATGTCTTCCTGTATCTCGGTGAGACCCTTGGGCTTTTACACCGGTACGGCGAGGCAGAAAAGGCCCTGCGAAAGGCAGCCGAGCTTGGTCCCGAGGATGCCCGCGTCTTTTTCGACCTTGGCGTGCTGGCCGCTGTGCGGGGACGCACAGGCGAGACTGCACGCCGGTGGGAGAAAGCAGTGGCGCACGATCCGGAGCTCCGTACCGCCAGCGGTTCTGCCATGCTGTCGCTGCTCGCGCCGCCGGTGTGGGAGCGGTTGTTGAAAGAAACCCGGGCGGCCAGCGTAGTTCGGTCGGTACAGGCAAGACTTTCACGCTGAGCCGTATTTCAGCGCGGCACAAACTGCTGCGTGACGGTCCCGGGGTCCTTTTCCACCTCGGCCAGGTCAAACGTCATGGTTTTGTATTGTCCTTGTAGCCACATCTGCACTTGGTCCTGGTAATGGGGCGAACGCGGCTGGCCCGACACGCCGGTGGCTTCCACGTCGAGGGCATGGGCAGGGTCCGCCATGTCGACTGTGTACCGCCAGGGTGCCCCGCTTTCGATCGCAAAATCTCCTCCGAGCCGGTTACGAGGCCGCCCCTGGGGTGGCGTTGCTGCCGGTGTAAGCAAACGGTCCTACGTTGAACAGGCGATCGAGCGGCTTCACGCTCCCGAGCGGGTGGGCAAAGGTGATCGTGTGTAGCCGTCCCCATGTCCACCGGGAGGTGTCGGGGCCGTACTGGCGCGAGAGGTCTTCTACCGCTTTTTGGAACGCCCTTTGCAGGATATCGGCCTTGGTTTCCTTTTGCGGTGTGGTGACGTCGTCAAACCACGGCGAGTCCTCCGGCAGGTTGTCGAAAACGTTCACCGGGGAACCACTCTCCAAAAACTGTTTGTAAAGCTCGTCACCCATCTCGTCTTGAAAAGTAGCCGCCAGTGCGTCGTTGTACATCACGTGGAAAACGCTTGCTCCGACGGAATCGGGGGTGTCCTCCGGGGTGCGGGCGTATTCCTGCAAGGCTTCGTACGCTGCCTTATCCTGCGGACCGGACGGCTTGATCACTACGAGCCATGACGGCAGTAGCCGGGCGGCCTCCTGGTTGTAACACTCGTTCTGGATGGCCGTCATGTCGGCGGTGGTGAGACTGGTCTTGGCGGTCAGCCGCCGGGTGATTTCGATCGCCCGGTAAGGCGGAGCCCACTCCTGGGTCAAGAAATAGGGGTAGGAGTCGTCGATGACCTTGTTGTTTGCGGTCACGATATAGCCGCGGGCCGGATCGAAGACTTGCGGGAGTTCCGCCCAGGGGATGTAACCCTGCCACTCGTAATCGCTTACCCACCCCGGCACCGGCATCAGTCCGTTGCCTTTCTTGCGGATTGGTATCAGCCCGTTGGCCCGGTAAGCAATGTGGCCGTCCACATCGGCGTAAACGAAATTCTGAGCGGGAACCATGAAGTGGCGCAGGGCGGCTTCAAACTCCTGCCAGTTCCTGGCCTTGTCCATGCCGATTACGGCCGCTACCTCGTCGGTCTGGTCGAGGGCGGTCCACCGGAGAGCCAGCGGTACATCTACACCTGGTTCCACGCTGGATATGATCGGTCCGTGCCGCGTGATCACGATGTCGAATGGCACCGGATCTTTCTGTCCCTTGACCGGGATTTGCTCATGAATGACACGGGCATCCTCCCAGTGGCCTTCGTACTGAAACTGGTGTGGGTTATCAGGGTTGGGCTTTTCAATATAAAGGTCCTGCACATCTGGATTTACATTGTAACACCCCAGGCGATGCGATCGTTGTGCCCGACAATCACCCCTGGCACCCCGGGAAACATGACCCCGGTGACATTCATACGGCCCGGTATGGTCAGTTGCTGCTGGTACCAGATCGAGGGCACACCAAGCTGAAGGTGCATGTCGTTGGCCAGGATAGGGAGGCCCGACGCCGTGCGGCTTCCGCTTACCACCCAGTTGTTGCTGCCGAGATCGGTCAGCGGGCCGGCCAGGCCACGCGCGGACTGGACGAGGGCGGCGAGGTCGAGCATCGCTTCCGCCTGGGCTTTGTTAACCTGCAAACTGTCGGCCCATGCCGTCAGGCCGACTGCGTAGGTGCCGGCGTAGGGTTGTCTCCGCGGCGGCCAAACCGGCCGGTGGATGGAAAGCCAGGCGTTCGGTTTCCGTGATGATGGTCGGGGCACTGGCCGGGTAGACGGGCGCCAGCGACAAGGCTTTTTCCGGGCCCAGCAGCTTGGCGGCCGCCAGCATGAAAATCTCCTGGTCCATGTTTCCGCCGAGTGTCCAGGCCATGTACTTGCCTATGGCCAGGGAATCGGCGATTTCCCAATGCTCCGGGCGGTAACGAAGGAGAGTGAACTCCACCGGAAGATCGCCCAAGTGGGTGTCGATGTAGAAGTTTACGCCGTCGGCATAAGCCTGGAGGATTTGCCGTTCTTCTGGTGCCAAGGCCGGCACCGCCGCCTGGGCGGTCCGGTAAAAGCCCATGGTACGCAAAAACTCGTCTTTCTTGAGGAAGTCCTTGCCGAATATCTCGCTGAGAGTGCCGGTTACCGCCCGGCGCGTGAGGTCCACCTGGAACAGGCGGTCCTGGGCCATGAGGTAGCCCTGGACGAAGTAGAGGTCATGCTCGTTCTGGGCCACGATGTGGGGTACGCCATACCCGTCGCGGTACACTGTAACCCGGTCCTGCACGGCCGCCGCGACCGTACCCGTGTACGAGGTCACGGGCCGGTCGACGGTCCAGTACCAGATAAAGCCTGCCACACCGGCCAGGATCAGTAGCAGTGCCACGGCTACGACTGCGATTTTCCTCACGTCTTTCACCCCCGTGCCCGGGCTCTGGGATTCCAGCGAATAACAGCAATATTCTGGCGACTGTGTGGAATTTCCTTCCGGCCATGCTCGAAAAGGCGACGCGGGCAGACAGTGGGGCATATGCTGTCGGGAAGGGTATCAGCACACGAGTGCCGAAGAGCTTGGCGACCCGGAATCGCACAAGCGGCTGATCCCACAAAAAGCCGCAGGAGTCGGTGGATGTGGAAGATCATACCGAGATACAGCGGAAGATCCGTGCGCTTTTACGCCGCGGTCTCTGGTATCGGCGGCAAGGCGATCTTGGGTCGTCCACAGCTGCCTTCCGCGAAGTGCTAGCGCTTGACCCATCGCACGTGCACGCCCGGCGGGAAATCGCCCGCAACCTTTATTTCGCCTACCAGCCTGGTGCCCCTGGAGCCTTGGATAACACGCTGGAACCGTTACAGCCGCTGATGCTTGCGGAGCCCGATCCGGAAACACTCGTGCTGGCGGCGGACATCTGCGCCAAGCATGGTGCCAGCGTACAGGCCAGGCGTTATCTCGGGCGTGCGTTGCGGGTATGCCAGCCCGGAACTACCCGCCAGAACCGCAAAAGGGCCATGGTCATCATGCGCCTGGGGTTTTTGTACCTCCAGACCGGTCTGGCCAGCCGGGCAGAACGGTGTTTTCACAGTGCCATTGAGCTGATGCCCGGCATGAAGGAGGCCGTGCTGGGGCTGGCGGCCGCCCGGGAAGCCCAGGGGCGGTGGGAGGATGGGCTTGCGGTGCTGCAAACCGCCATCCGGCACGACCCCACGTTCACTGACGGCATGGCGGAGGCTGGGCGGCTGGTGTACCTGTACAAGAAAGACAGCCGGACGGCGGGGCGCCTGTTCCGCCAAGCCCTCATGGCCCAGCCGGGCAACACAGCGGCCCTCTACGGCCTCGGGAGGGTGGCCGAGGACAGTGGCGACGACGATACGGCCATCAGCATGTGGCGGGCGGTGCTGCGGATTGATCCCGAGTTCGGTCCGGCGGCCCTCTCGTTGTCCCAGCTGTATTTCCGCCGGCAGGACGCGGACCGTGCCTTAAAGGCGGCCCGCCAGGCCACAAGGCTCATGCCGGGCGACCCGGCGGCCTGGGTGGTGCTGGGGGCCGTGCAGTTTGACCGGGGGCGGATGCGGGAGGCCGCCCGGGCCTGGGGTACCGCCGCCGCCCTCGATCCTTCCGATCCGGTCACGATGGTATTCCTAGGCCAGGCAAGGTTCATGCTCGGTGACCACCACGGGGCCGTTTCTGCCTGGGAGCGCGCCCTCCTGTCCGGACACGCGGAGGAGCTGCCGGCGGACATGTCGGAGCAGGTGTCGTTTCTCCTCAGTACCACGTACGAACTCATCCATGAACCGGCAGAGGTGGTGGCCAAGGCCGCACGTGTGCTCGATCAGCACCAGGACAACGTGTGGATGCTCCTGGCCCAGGCACGGGCTTTTCTCAGCCTCGGCCAAGTGGCAGCGGCGGAACGCCTCACCCGCCGTGCCATTGCGGTTCATCCCGCCGAGGCCATGTCCTACGGTCTTTTGGCACGTATCCATGCTACCAGCGGCCGGATGCGGCTGGCGGTGGCGTCGGTCACGCGCGCCCTTGGGCTGGATCCGGACGACCCGTATCTGCTTGAGACCCGCGGCGACATCTTCGCGGCCCAGGGGCAGTGGGGGCCAGCCAAGGAAGCCTGGGTGAGGGCAGCCTGGCATGCCCCTTACGGAACGGTGATGAGCTCCATCGCCCTGGCGCTGTGTCTTCTCGGCAAGGCGGAGGAAGGGCGGCAGATCCTCGAGGAGCACCTGGCGGAGCGCCCGGCCGACGTGCCGGCTATACTGAGACTTGTACAGGTGTACCTGAGCCTGGGGAAGGTGGAGGCTAGCCGTCACACCTGGCTCGTCGCCAGGACCCTGGCGGCCAGGGATCCGGCCGTCCTGTTCCTGGAAGGCGTGTATCAGGCCATGAACGGCGAGGACGACCGGGCCGTGAAATCCTGGCGGCGGGCGTGGAGCAAGGGCTCGGACGTGCTCTGGGCCTATGCTCCGGCCATTGATGCCCTGCCAGGGGACACACGCCAGCGCCTGGCCACAAGACTCCGGCGGGCGCGGTATACGGTCGGCTTCAAAGAAGATCTCATGTCTGTTCTGGAGAAAGGCGGCCAGGCGGCCGCGGTGCTCTACCAGCGCGGGCTCGGGAACGCCCCATACCTGAAAGTCCTGAGGGACATTCAAAAATAATGACCGGCGATCTTTTCAACCTCGGTTTGACGTGGCGGGCAGGGGGACAAGCCTTCGCCAGGGTGGCGGTGCTCGCCGCCGACCGGCCGGGTATTCCGCCAGGGACCGTACTCATAGTGCCGGACGATGGGACCGGGTCTGGTGCTGGGGCCGCCGGCGACCAAAGCCTGTTGCCGGTGGTGCTGCCCTTTGTTCGCCGGACCCTGTCGGAGCGGATGCCTCTTCAGGCGACTATCAAAGCTCAAGACACGACGCTGTCGGTTTACGTGGAACCGGTGCTGCCAGGGCCGTCGCTTGTCATTTTGGGGGCCGGGCATATCGCCCTAGCCTTGGCCCCGATTGCCATCACGGCCGGGTACGACGTGACCGTCGTGGACGACCGCCCCGAGTACGCTGTTCCGGGGCGGTTTCCCGGTGCCCGGGTGGTTTCCGTGCCGTGGGCCACCGTCGGCGCCTTTTTGCCCGCCGCCGGATTTCTGGCGGTGGCCTTGCTGAACCGCAGCTACGATCACGATGTTGCCTGCCTGCGCGCCTTGTGGTCAAACTCCCGCGGACGCATGGCCGATTACATCGGCATGATCGGGAGCCGCCGGCGGGTGGCCGCGGTACGGGCGGAGGCGGAAAGGGCGGGCGTTCCTGCCGACTGGCTCGAACAGGTACATGCTCCCATTGGGCTTGACATCGGGGCGGAAACGCCTGGGGAGATCGCCGTGGCCGTCATGGCAGAGGTTGTGCTCGCACGGCATCGGGGAGAAGGGGCAGGCCGCCCGTCGCGGCAGCGCGGCATGGGGGCAGATTGGCCGCGCCTGGATCGGCCAGCGGGCAGCAGGTTGGCCGTAGCCACCGTGGTTTCCACCCGTGGGGCCACCCCCCGCAAGGCGGGCGCCAGCATGCTGGTGTGGGAGGATGGCCACATAGCGGGGACCGCCGGTGGGGGCGGCGGCGAGGAAGAAATCCGCCAAGCGGCGTTGGAGGTTTTGCGTCAGGGTGTGGCCAAAATAACCAACGTTGAATTTACGGCTGATCCCGGCGAAACGGGCGCCCGCATCTGCGGGGGTGTCATGACCGTGCTCGTGGAACCAGTGGTCTTCCAAGGGGGGCATGTCGATGCTTGAGTATCATCGCCCGGCCAGTGTGGAGGAGGCGGTGGGCGTCCTCGCTGGCAGGCCGGGCAGCGTGGTGCTGGCGGGCGGAACCGATCTCGTACCGGCCTACCGGGCCGGGCGGCAGTCTGTCCGGGGGTACGTCAGCCTGCGGGGTATACCCGGCGTCGGGGAGTTGAGCGTCGGAGCGGATGGTCTTGTGATCCGGCCGCTTAGCACGCATGCGGCCGTCGCCTCGCATCCGGAGGTGTGGGCCAGGTGGCCCGCCCTGGCTTGGGCGTGCCAGAGTGTAGGATCGGTACAGGTGCGGAATCTAGGCACGGTGGTGGGCAACATCTGCCACGCCTCTCCCGCGGCCGACACGGCCAGTGCACTTTTGACACTCGGGGCAGTGGTGGAGGCGCGTTCTTTGCAAGGCACACGGGATATTCCCATTGCGGAATTCTTTTTGGGTTCCGGCCGCACTGTGCTGCAGCCCGGCGAAATGGTCAGCGCTATACGCGTGCCGCCGCCCGCGGGGCTTGGCGGCGGGGCCTACGTCAAGATCTCACCACGGCGGGCCATGGACATCGCGGTGGTCGGCGCCGCCGTGAGCCTGTGGCTGGACGAAAACGGTCGCTGCCTCGACTGCCGTGTCGCGCTTGCTTCGGTGGCGCCCGTTCCGCTCCTTACCGGTGCCGGTGCGGCCGTAGTCGGCCAGCAGCTGGCCTTGCCGCACGACGGTACCTGGGAACTGGTTTCCGGTGTACACGATATTTTCGCCCAGGCCGCGCAGTTGGCCACGGAAGCCGCGAGCCCGATTTCGGATGTGCGGGCGAGTGCTGACTACCGGCGCGCCATGATTCCAGTGGCCGTGCGGCGGGCCCTGTGGCAAGCCCTGGGCAGGGCCACGCCAGGAGAATGGGTGATCCGAGAAGGTGTACAGGCATGAGCATAGAGATTACCCTGACCGTAAACAGGCGTGAATACAAGGTTGATGTGGAACCCACCCGCACCCTTTTGCAGGTGCTGCGGGACGATCTTGCACTCACCGGCACCAAGGAAGGCTGCGATGCCGGCGACTGCGGGGCGTGTACCGTTCTGTGGGATGGCCGGCCGGTGTCGTCGTGCCTGGTGTTAGCCGTGGAGGCCGACGGCGGGCACATCGAAACCGTGGAAGGCTTGGCCGACGAGCAGGGCCTGCATGTGCTGCAAGAGGCCTTCCTTGAACACGGGGCTGCGCAATGCGGTTTTTGCACGCCCGGAATGTTGATGTCGGCCAAGGCCCTGCTGGACAATAATCCGCATCCCTCCGAGGGCGAGATCAGGACCGCCCTGGCGGGCAACCTTTGCCGGTGCACCGGTTACGGGAAGATCGTGGCGGCAGTGAAACACGCCGCCGAAGCCATGGCGGCCAGCACGATTACGGCGTTGGCACCGGTGGCCACGGCCGGTGACACGCCAAGCGAGCGGGTGGTTGTGGATCACCGCGGGGAGGCTCCGGAAGGGGACGGTGCACATGGCTAGTACGGTGGAACGCTTCGGCCCCCAATGGGTCCGCCAGGACCTCATCGACAAGGTACAGGGAAAGGCCCTGTTTACATGGGATGTCAAATTGCCGGGTATGCTCCACGCCCGGGTCCTGCGGGCGATGGTGCCGCATGCCCTGATCAAGCGGATCGACGTCTCAAAGGCGGCCAAGGCGCCGGGTGTGGAGGCGGTCGTGACGGCTGATGACCTGCCGGACCCGGTGCTTGGTGTGGGGGTATTGGCGTCGCACAAGGTGAGGTACGCTGGCGACGCGGTGGCGGCGGTGGCAGCCCGCACTGCCGAGCAGGCGGCGGCAGCCCTTGCCCTCATCGAAGTAGAGTACGAGCCTCTGCCGGCAGTGTTCGACCCCGAAGAGGCGATGGCACCTGGCGCCCCGTTGGTGGGCGATACCGCCGCCGCGGCCGCGCAGCCGGAGGGCGAAACGGCCGGCCTGTCGCCCAACGTGGCGGTGTTTGCCGGTATTGAGGATGGCGACATCGAATCCGCCTTTGCCGAGGCCGACGTTATCGTCGAGGAAACCTACCGTACCCAGATGGTGCACCAGGCCTACATCGAGCCGCGTATCGCGGTCGCGCAGTGGCACCCCGGTCGCGGGTATGAGATATGGACAAGTACGCAGTCTGTGCATGCTGTGCGGGCCGACGTCGCCATCGTGCTCAAGGAGCCGCAGACCCGGGTCATCGTGCACGGGCCGTTCCCCGGCGGCGCTTTTGGCGGCAAGACTGGCAGCGAGCTGGAGCCCATCGTGTGCCTTTTGGCCCGCAAAAGCGGGCGCCCGGTGCGGCTTGCGAACACGCGCGAGGAAGAGTTCCTCGTCGGAAATCCGCGCCATCCGTCGATCACCTATATCCGCTCTGCCCTCAAGAAAGACGGGACCATTCTTGGCCGCCACGTACGGATGATCATGGACACGGGCGCCTACCCGGGTGGTTCCGCCATTGGCGTGGCAGCCCTTCTTTCGACGGGGCCGTATCGCATCGGGGCGGTCAAGGTGGAAGGCTACAGCGTGCTGACCAACAAGTCGAGTTGCGGTTCCTTCCGGGGGCCGGGCGGTCCGCAGGCCGATTTCGCGGTCGAGTCGCACATGGACAGCTGTGCCAGGGCCCTCGGCATGGATCCGGTGGCTTTCCGGCTGAAAAACGCCTGGGTGGACGGCGACCGGTCGCCCACCGGCCAGGTCATGCAGAGCGTCAGTGTGAAGGAGTGCCTCGAGGCGGCGGCAAAGGCGATCGGATGGCCATCCGACCCGAACGCGGCGGCGGCCGGCTCCACGGGCACCCGCCGACGGGGTGTGGGCGTGGCCGTGGGCTGGTGGTTTACCGGCACCGGGGCGTCCACGGTGACGGTCAAGTTGAACGACGACGGCACCGTCGCCGTTCAGACGACCGGCATGGAGCTCGGTAGCGGATCGGTGTACGCGAGCCTGCCGGCCATTGTCGCCAAGGAGCTCAACCTGCACCCTTCGCAGGTGGTGGTAGCCCACGGTGATACCAGCACCGGACCGTACGACGTGGGGTCGTGGGGCAGCCGGATTACCTACAACCTCGGGGGTGCTGCCCGGGCGGCGGCGGTCGACTTGGCCGGTATGCTGAAAGACGAAGCGGCGAAGCGTCTTGGTGTTTCGCCGGATGGACTCGCGTTTGGCGACCAGTCCGTCTACGTACAGGCCGACCCCCAAAAGCGGCTTGGCTTCCGGGAACTGGCAAGGGTCATGTACCGGTACAGCGGGCCGCCGGTCGGTCGGGGCAGCTTTGTGTATCCGCGCCCCGGTTACGACCGCACGCGCGTCCGGGGGGACGCTTCGGGGGCCTTCAACGACCCCGCCTACTTTGCCCAGGCCGTGGAAGTAGAAGTGGATATGGAAACCGGCCAGGTGACGCTCCTGCGGGCAGTGGCAGCGCAGGATGTCGGACGTGCCATCAACCCGCAGGGGATTGAGGGCCAGATCGAAGGTGGCATGGTACAAGCGATCGGACAGGCCCTCTACGAGGAAATGGTCTGGCAAGGCGGCAAGCTCGTGAATCCGAATTTCGCGGACTACAAACTGCCGACCGCGACGGACGTGCCGGCAGTGGAAAGCATCATCCTGGAAAAGCCCAGCACGCAGGGGCCGTACGGCGTGAAAGGCGTAGGAGAACCACCTACGTGCCCGACGCTGGCGGCCATCGCCAACGCTGTCTACCAGGCAACGGGTGTGCGGATCTACGAGACGCCTCTTACGCCGGAACGCGTGTTCATGGCCATCCGGCGGCAGAACAGTTCATGAGCGTGGTGGCCATCGTCCTGGCGGCGGGTGAAGGGCGCAGGCTCGGTGGCCCCAAGGCCCTTCTGCCATTGCCGGGAGCTGCCGGTGCCGCTCCGGGGGACGGCCCGGTGCTTTTGGATTATGTCCTGGGCGAGCTCTTCGCAGCGGGCATCGGGCAGGTGGTGGTGGTGGCCGGTTCCCGCGCCACGGAGGTGCTTGCCCGTTGCCAGCAAAAAGGGGTATACGGTGTTGCCAACCCGGACTGGTGGGCGGGCAAGACGACCAGCATTCGTGCCGGAGTCGTCGCCGCCAGCCAGCTTGTCGACCGGCCGGCGTGGTTTTTTATCCAGGGTGTGGACCAGCCCGTCGGCCGGGTGGCGTTGCAAGGCATGCTGACGGCCACCCAGGAAAAAGATTGCCTCGTGCTTGTGCCTGTTTACCAAGGCCGCCGCGGCCACCCCCTGGTGGTGGCGGGTGTGTTGGCTGAAGAGCTCATGACCCTCGACGAGAACACGGGCGGGTTACGCGCTCTTCGCGACCGGCATCAGGCATGCCCGGTGCCGGTCCGGGATCCATCTGTGCTTTTCGATCTCAACCGCCCCGAGGACCTGGCATTACTGGCTGCGCTTGCCGGGGCCTGATGTTACGGTTTGTAGCCTGGGCGGTTACGGTGCGGCCGCTTCCTCTGTGTTATTTTTATGTATTCTTGCCAAAGCGACATAATGCTCCGCTCCGGCCCGTCCGGCCAGGCGTTCGTCGGGGGTAAGCGGGCGCACGACGCGGGCCGGCACGCCCAGTGCCAAGGTGCCGGGCGGCACCTCGAATCCTTCCGTGACGAGTGCTCCCGCCCCCACGATGGCCTCTTCACCTATCACCGCCCCGTTCAACACCGTCGCCCCCATGCCGATGAGGGCGCCGTCGCGGATCGTGCACCCGTGCAGGATGGCCTGGTGCCCGACCGTCACCGCGCGGCCGATCGTGAGCGGTGTATTTACATCAACATGCAACACAGCGTTGTCCTGGATGTTCGTGTCGTCCCCGATGCGTATGGGTGCGAGGTCTCCCCTGATGGTAGCGTTGTACCACACACTCGCACGCTCGCCGATGTGTACATCCCCGACGATCTTGGCTCCCGGGGCAACCCAGGCCGATTCGCTGATCTGGGGTTGTGGCAACGTTTCTGACAAACGCTTGCACCTCCTAGTGCTGTAAGTAACCGCGGGCTTTGCCGGTAAATTCACTTCCCGTGATGGCTTTATCCTGCCAGCGAAGGCAAAGAATATTTTATGTAGGAAGAAAGGAAAACGCCGGTCAAGTGCCGAAGCCAGTCGAGCGAATGGGGGGATGTGCATTGGAGCGGGTGTATGAAGGCATGTCACTGCGGGAAGTGACAGAATACCTGTTCTGCCGTGACATGCCGCAAAAATCGGATCTCATCTTCGTGTTCGGCGGCCCCGAGCCAGCCCGGGCCCAGAAAGCAGCCGAACTCTTCCATGCAGGCTTTGCTCCCCGCATCCTGGTTACCGGCGGTGGCATGGTGCCGGGCGGACAGACAGAAGCGTCTTTCCTCCGCCAGATTCTTCTCGATGCCGGCGTCCCACAAGAAGCTATCCTCTGCGAAAACCGCTCGATCAACACCCGCGAGAACCTCTTGTTTGGCAGGAAAGCACTCGAAGAAAAAGGCCTTTTGTCAGGCCTCCGCACTGTGATCCTGGTTTCCGTGCCGCCCCACATGCGCCGAGCGTGGCTCGGTTTCCACAATGCCTTCCCGAACGTGCAGGCAGTGTGCTGCCCGTCGGATGGAGAAATCGCTGCGGACAGTTGGTACCAAAATCACGATGGCCAGCACGCCGTATTCCGTGAGCTCGAGAAGATTCGCTCAGGGCTTTTGAAAGGCGAGCTCTGAAAGAACCTCAGCCGCTTTTCCCGGGCCCGGGGTGCTTTTTCTTGCCGTCCCGGCGGGCGGTGGCGCCCGGCGTACTGGGGGCTGGCCCGGGCTTGGCCGGTGGTTTCGGCTTGCGCGCCGGGCTTCTGGCCATGGCGGACTTGACTCTGGCCACGAGGTCTCTGGGCACAAAGGGCCGGATGATATAGTCGTTCGCGCCCAGTCCCATTTTCTCTATCATGTCCAGGTCCTCCCGGGAAACCAGGAAAAGGACCGGACCCTTGTAACCGGCGTCACGCAGGCGGCGCCGCAGTTCCACACCGCCCATGTCCGGGAGTGTGGGGCTGGCCACAATGGCCCCCGGCTTGTGTGCGGCGGCTTGTAAAGCCCCCTGGCCATTTACAGCCGTGGAAACTTCAAACCCTGCCTGGCGAAGGCTTGAGCTTACCAAGTCAAGGAGCATGAGCTGGTTATCTACTACCAGCACCGAAGCGTTCACGGGGATCACCTCCGGGGGAAAAAAGCGGCCTGCATGTCCATGTTATCCAAGTTTGCCCGTGCGGGTCAACGAAAAGCCGCCTGGTTTCCCGTTGCCAGCCAGGTAGAGGCGCTATCCCTTGAAACTTTCCCCGCCCGTGACTAATCTAACCTGGGTAGCGGAGCGACTGGGGAGTGATCCCATGGCGGGCAGGGGAGCGAAAAGACTCCGGATCGGGCTGGCGGCAATCGCGGTGGGTATGGTGGTGACGGCTTGCGCCGGCCGGACACCAACCAACACTGCTGACAAAAACCCCGGACCCGGCAGCACCAGCGGCATCAATCCTCCATTTCCCGTGAGTGCAGCCGGTGCCGGATGGACTTTGGGTCCGGTCAAGGCGGGCTATTTCCAGGTGGCCGGCTGGGACGGCCAGCACGAGCTTTGGGTGCGCTGGCAGGATCAGGACAGCGCCCACCTTCTGGTGTTCGACCCGCAAAGCGGAAAGGCCACGCGGGAATACGACATCACCGCGCTGGGATCGCAGGTGTATGGTCTGGACCTTCTGGGCGGCGGCTTGGGCATCGTGTACAGCACCCTGCCGGGGAGCGACCAGTCCACGCCGGCCGGCATCTGGTATGAGCCGCCGGGCAAACCGGCCACCGAGATCGCGTCCGGGGCGTTCTATTATGTGCTTTCGGATGACCGCAAAAGCATCCTCTTGCAATACCAGGACAACCGCTTGGCGTACGTAGATTTCACGGCCGGCGGGCAGCCCAAGCCAGTTCCCGATCTCCCGGCGTATGAGTTTCCATATATGGTGCCGGGAATGGCATGGTCCGGTCATTATGTGGCCGGGGAACAATGGAACCCGCTGCCGAGCGAAGTGGTGGTAGTAGATCTGAGCACCCAAAAGCGGGTGGCCGTCCTGCGGGTGCCCAACCGCCACGTTTTCCAGCCGTCCTGGTCCCCGGACGGCCAGACCCTGGCTGTCTGGTCTTTGCCGGCCGACAAGACGTACCCGCCGGCCGAAGACGAGTCTTCCCCCGTGATGGCTGATTACGTGTATTTCTTCTCCGTTACGGGGAGTCTCATATCGGGTGTACCGGTGCCCGGCAATGGTGGTACCGGCAACCTGGCCTTTTCGCCTGCCGGCGACGGGGTGGCGTTTTTGACGCTGCGAACAGATCAGAACCAACAGGCCGTCACCGATGTCCTGTTTTATTCACCTGACGGCCAGCTGCGGACCCTGGCCAGCAGCCTGCCGGGGATGCCGAACGATCTCACGTGGGCGCCGGACGGATCGAGCCTGCTGGTTACGGTCCAGGGGAGCGGCAGCGGAGGGGGGAACCTTTCGTTGTGGCTGGTCGACCCCGCAGGGGTGCGGCCGCCTTACGAGATCACTGCCACGAGCCAAGTTTCAAATCCTGCCGTGTACCTGCCTTCGGGGGCCGTGCTGGTCGAGCAGGATACTGCGAGTGGGGTGGAGATTGTGAAACTCGACGGCCAGGGCCACCGTCTGGCCAGTTGCTACAGCGGACCGGCCCCGGTCGATAACTTGATTGTGTCACCGGATGGCCACTACGCCGCCGGGCTGGCCGGACACAGCGAGGACCAGGTGGCAGTGGTGTTTGCCGTGCCGTAATCGGGAACAGAAAGCCTCCACGGGCGCGGCTAGCGCCGCTGCCCGTGGAAGTAACCGCTATTGTATAGTGCCCACAAAAGGCGTTGGATTTCTTCGAAGATGTCGCTCAGGTCCGGTTCCTCTACAAGGTCTTCGCCTTCGAGCGTCCACACCTGGAACGCGAAAGCGTCGTGAATGACGAGCCCGCTGTCCGGCACGTACGATATCTCGAACTTGATCTCGGGCAGATTCGGCGACGGGATTTGCTCCCCGAGGATACGCCGCAGGGCCCCCGCGATCTCCGGGGCTTCGCCCGCTTCCGGCGGCGTGAATTCGTAGCGAATCTCGAGTTCGATGGCGATGTGCGGGGCATATTTCTGGTGCGGGCAGTCCTCGTGCTCGTCGTGGTAGAGCGAGCAAAGGTCGTCCTGGTCGTACAGGGTAATCGACGTGTATGCCGCATCCCATGTGAAATCAAGCCGCGCCCGGATATCGTGCGGCGGCTGCCAGCCTACCGGTACCACCACCATTTCGAATGTACGCTCGGTCGTGGGCAAGGCGATGAAATGCCGGCTGTCCGTCACCCAAAGCCCGTGGGCCTGCGCCGATTCCACCAGCAAATCGCACAGTCGTTCGTAGGTAATCATAGAGGCACCCTTACCCCAGGATGGCAGCGATTTCGGCCATGACCTCGTCGGACAGGGTGATGTCGGCCGCCCGGACGTTTTCTTCCACCTGCTCCGGCTTGGTGGCACCGGTGATGGCACTGGAGATCTCCGGATGGTGTAGTACCCAGGCCAGCGCCAGCTGGGCCAGGCTGATGCCAAGCCGGCCGGCCACCTGCCGCAGGGCTTCCACCTTTTGCAGGCGCTCGGGCGTCGCCAGATTGGCGATCATGCGGCTGGTTTCCGGATTGGCCCCGCGGGAGCCAGCGGGGGCGGGCTCGCCTGCCTTGTACTTGCCGGTGAGAAGCCCCTGGGCCAGGGGCGAGAACACGATCAGCCCCATCCCCTCCCGGCGGGCGAGCGGCATGACCTGGTCTTCGATGTACCGGCTGAACATGTTGTAGACCGGCTGGTCGGACACGGGTTCATGCCAGCCGTGGGCACGCGTCATGTGGATGGCATCGTCGATCTGCACGGCCGACCATTCGCTCACACCCCAGTACAGTACCTTGCCCTGGCTCACGAGGTCCTCCATGGCCCGCACCGTCTCCTCGAGCGGTACTTCGGGGTCGTAACGGTGGCACTGGTAAAGGTCCACGTAATCCGTACGGAGCCGGCGCAGGCTCTGGTTACACTGCTCAACGATGTGCTTGCGGGAAAGGCCGCGGTCGTTTGGCCCGTCACCCATGGGCCAGAACACCTTGGTAGCCAGTACGTAGGAATCGCGGCGGATGCCGGCCAGGGCCTGTCCGACCACTTCTTCAGCTGCCCCCCGGGCGTAGACGTTGGCAGTGTCAAAAAAGTTGACCCCCAGATCGAGGGCCTTGTGGATGCAGGCCGTGGCGGTTTCGCGGTCCACCGTGGCTCCGTAGGTAAGCCAGGATCCAAGGCTGATGCTGCTCACTTTGACGCCCCACTTGCCCAGACGACGGTATTGCATATGGCGATGGCCTCCCGTTCAAAGCCGCAAGGCTGTGGTTTTGGCCCGGCCGAGGACGGGCCTTTTACTTTCGGATTATACTAACGCGCCGCCCCGGCCGGGTAAATAACAGGTCCTACCGGCACGATTGGCATGCCCATGTTTACTGGCCGCGTACGGCCCTGCCCCAGTGCGCCGCCGAGGTGGCGAGTGCGGTGCTGGTGCGGGGATTGATGTCAATCCCGGCCTGCTGGAGGGCCATGACATATCCACCCACGACCGGCTCGTAGGCCGGCAGGTGAGCCCAGGCCAGCGGTGCCGTACGGTGCAGCGTGGTAATAAACTGGTCACGCATAAGCGGCGAGGCACCCCGCCAGAGGCTGCCAGCCAGCACCACTTCCACTTCTTCCTTTTCCAGTCCGGCCCGCCGGATCACCGCGCTGGCGGATTCCCCCAGGGCGGTGCCATGGCTGATGAGGATGTCCTGGGCCACCTGGTCGCCCTGGCTGGCCAGGGTGAAAACGGCCGGTGCCAGTCCCATCGCAAGAAAATAGCCCTCCGGACCGGCATGTATGATCATGCGGGCCAGATCATCGTAATTGTCCACGCCGAGGGTCTCGAGCACCACGTGTTCGAGGGCGGTAGCGGGACCAAGCCCGTCGTGGGCCCGGAAAGCGGCGTACAAGGCGTCGCGGATGACATCTACCGCCCCGCCCCGGTTGCCCACCTCGTACGTGAGCCCGCGCAGGATGACCTCCTGCCCCTCGCGGTTGCGGGCAGCGGCATTCACGCCGGTACCGCAGACCACGACCGCTCCCCAGCCTCGTTCCGCACCGCCGGCGAGGGCGATCCAGGTGTCGTTGACGACGCGAAACTGGAGACCAGGCAGGGCGGCGCCCACTGCCCTTGTGAGGTTTTCGAAGTCTTCCGGGAAATCAGCCCCGGCGAGACCCAAAACCGCGTGGTCGAGCTGGTCCAGGGCCAGGCCGGCCTCCTTGAGGGCAAGTTCGGTCGCCTGGCGGACGGCTTGGGCGGCACCTTCGATACCAACGACGGCATGGTTGGCCGGCCCGGCGTGCCCAAGCCCCAGAAGACGTCCGGTTTCGTCTCCGACCACGGCGTCCGTTTTGGTGCCGCCGCCGTCGACGCCCAAGAAATAACGCATGTCCACACCCCCCAGGTGTCAGCTTTGTGAAGCCGGGAAGAATTGTGGCAGGTACTCCCGGTGGAAAGCGAGGATGTCTTGGAGTAATCCTGCCGCCGCCTGGGCACCTGGCACGAGCGGGTGGTTCAACAAGGCCAGGAAGGCGGTGTGCCGGTTACCCGTGACCGCCGCTTCGATGGTCAGCTCTTCATATGCTTTCACCTGCTGCACAAGCCCGCGCACGGCCGTCGGCAGAGGGCCTTGGGTCAACGGGTGGGCGCCCGTGGCATCCAGCACGCACGGCACTTCCACCACCACGTCGGGACCCAGGTCTGGCAGGCAAGAGCCATTTCTGGTATTCACGATGTGTACCTCGCGGCGGTTTTGCAATATGCTGGCGAGCGCCCCCAGGGCAGCCTCGGAATAAAACGCTCCTCCCCGCTTGCCTAAAAGGGCCGGTTTTTCGATGGTGGCCGGATCCCGGTAGAGCTTGAAAAGTTCGGCTTCCACGCGCATCACCTCATCCGCCCTCGTACCCCGGCCCTGTGCGATCGCCTGCTTTTCTTCTTCCACTTTCGCGGCACCGCCGTAGTAGTACTGCAGGTACGGCGACGGCAGCATCCCGAGGGCTTGCAGCGTGGTGTCGCCCCACTCGAGCGCCCCGATATTTTTCACGATCTCTTGGCGCACGAAATCAGTGCCGAGAAGCTTGGGGAGGATGTCAGTGCCATCCAGATAGACGTGGCGGGCAAAGGAAAGGTGGTTCAGACCGGCCATGTCGAGCACCACGCGGGCAGGATCCACGCCCAGGGCAGCGGCAATGCCGCGCTGGATGCTGAGCGGTACGTTGCACAGCCCGACCGTCTTCACCCGGCTGTGTTTCATGAGGGCCTCCGTGACCACACCGGATGGATTGGTGAAGTTCAGCACCCAGGCGTCCGGGCAGAGTTCCTCCACGTCATGGGCAATCTGCAGGGCCACGGGGATGGTCCGCAGGGCCTTGGCAAAACCGCCTGGCCCTGTGGTCTCCTGCCCGATGACGCCCCACTTCAAGGGCAGGCGCTCGTCCAAGGCACGGGCGGGTAACCCCCCCACGCGGAACTGACTTATGACCACGTCGGCGCCGGCCAGCGCCTGGCGGCGGTCCATGGTACCCGAAACCGCCACCTGGAGGTCCTTGGCCGCCAACATACGCTCTACCATGGCCGTCATGATCGCCAGTTTTTCGGCCCCCATGGGCACGTCCACCAGGACGAGCTCCCGCAGAGGGATTTGTTCGCGGTACCGTATCAGTCCGTCTACGAGCTCAGGGGTGTATGACGAGCCGCCCCCGATCACCACCATCTTGAGACCCCGCATGTCAAAATCTCCTCCTCGGACGTCGTTCTGGTCACGAGACCAGGGCGTCCACGTTGTAGTGAAGGTGGGTAGGTGTCAAGACTTTGAAGGCTTCCACCCGCTGTGGGCCGCGGCCGGCCGCCAATTCTTTGGCTTTCAGTTCAAGGTAGTAAAGGTAGAGCTCGAGCGTCTGTCCCGAAAACTGGCTGGCATGGGCTGAGATTGCGGCCCGCTTGTTCTCCCAGGTGTCGTCGACATCGACGAACTGGTTTGGGTGGGCGGTGCCAAAAAAAGCCACCATAGAGGGGGCGTGCAAAGAAAGCCCGGCGGCGAGATCTTCGGGGTTGAACGTGGGCATGGAGGAAAAAAGACAAGCCGCCGCCACCGCCAGGCCGGTCAGGCGGTGATCAGGGTGTGCTTCATACGCCAACCACGGGTCAACAGTCATCACGAGGTCTGGCCGGTACCGGCGAATGATGCTGATGAGCCGGTCCCGCGGCTCGGAACCGGCCGGCAACTCACCGTCCGGGTAGTCGAGGAACAAAAGCTCTTTTACACCGACGGCCCGGGCGGCGTCTTCCTGTTCCTGGCGCCGCGTTCTGGCCAGTGTTTCCATGGACTGGGCGGGGTCCATGGTGCCGCGGCTGCCGTCCGTCATGGTCACGAGGCTGACCGTGGCACCGGCCTTGGCCAGCCGGGCGATGGTGCCGCCGGCGCCGATGTCGGCATCGTCCGGATGAGGCTGTATGACCAGAACTGACCGTGCTGACAAGATATCGGGGATGGGGAGAATGTCCTTGGCGAGCATACGACCCTTCCTTCCACAGTGATCATTACAAGCAGCATGCGAACATAACCGTGATTTCGGTACCGGCCTATCTTGTCCTGCTCTCGCCGCCAGCGTACATTTATAGCGAGCAAGTTCGGGTTACGAAACATTATTTTGCCGGATGCGGTCACACGCCGGCGGCGCGCCTGTGCAACAGTACCTGTACAAGCCCGTAACCCCGAGGGGGGGTAGTTCTTTGTCCCAGTCCGACGAAGCGATGGCAAGTGATACAAGGGCAGTATCTGTGCGCCATCATCCGTTCAGTGCTTTGCGGCATCGCAGTTTTCTCATGTATTTCTCCGGCCAGGTGGTCTCGCTGATCGGCAGCTGGATGCAGACCATGGCCCAGGGCTGGCTGGTGCTGGAACTGACCAACTCCGCCTTTCTTTTGGGACTTCTGCAGGCGGTGCAGTTTTTGCCCCAGCTTCTTTTGTCCCTGTTTGCTGGGGTCGTGGTCGACCGTGTTGACAAAAGGCGTCTGATTATTTTTACCCAATCCATGTTGGCCCTGCAGGCTCTTGTTTTGGCCGTGCTCGTCTGGACGGGGCGGGCACGGTACTGGCATGTGCTTATCCTGGCCCTCGTCTACGGGCTTGTGAACACCATTGATACGCCCGGCCGGCAGGCGTTTGTGGTGGAAATGGTGGGCCGCGAGGACCTCATGAACGCCATCGCCCTCAACTCTTCTGCCTTCAACGGTGCCCGCATTGTCGGTCCGGCCGTGGCGGGCCTGGTGATCGGTGCGGTGGGCATGGGCATGGCCTTTTTCCTGAACGGTGTAAGTTTTCTGGCGGTGATTGCTGCCCTCGTGTTCATGCAGGTCGTGCAGAAGGCCCGTCCGGTCACCCGCGGCAACACCATACTCGGTGATGTGGCGGAGGGCATCCAGTACATCGTGCGGGCGCCGGATGTCATGCTGCCAATGCTTTTGATCGGCCTCGTCAGCCTTTTTGGGATGAACTTCAATATCTGGGTGCCGGTGCTGGCCAAGATCGTTCTGCACGAGCAGGCCACGGGGTACGGTTTTCTGATGTCGTTCATGGGGGCGGGCGCCCTCACGGGTGCCTTGGCGCTTGCCAGCGTATCCCACCGGGGGCCCCAGCGGTCGTACCTTTTTGGCGGGGCAGCGGCGCTCGGTGCCCTGGAGATCCTGGCGGCGATCCTCCACGGTTATTGGATTTCGTCGATCCTGCTTTTCTGGCTCGGTTTCAGCATGATCACCATCAGTGCTACCGCCAACAGCATGATCCAAATGGTGGTACCCGACCACCTGCGCGGCCGGGTCATGGCGGTCTATTCGCTTGTGTTCGGCGGCGTGACGCCGTTGGGGGCACTCCTGGCAGGTTCGGTGACTTCGGCCTGGGGCATTGTGGGCGGGTTCGGAGTGGGTGGCGCTACCACCCTGGCGAGCCTTGCGGCGGTCTGGGTGTGGTATCGTAAAGCTATGGCCCGGCGGTCCATGGAGCAAAACCTGAAACCGGTCGGGTAAAAAAGAAACCCAGCGGCGAGGTGACAGGACCGTTGCCATCGTCTTCGCTCGAAAGCCTTTTCCGGCCCAAGGTAGCCTGTGTGATTGGAGCTTCGCAGCATCCCGAAAAGATCGGTCACATCGTTTTCCAGTACTTGCGGGAAAGCCAAGTGCGCACCTATCCAGTCAACCCGTCGGTGCCTGAAATCGACGGCGTGCCCTGTTATGCCTCTGTGAAGGAGATCCCCGAGCCCGTGGATCTCGCCGTGATCACTCTGCCGGCCGCGGCGGTGCCAGGGGCCATACAGGAGTGTGCCGCCGCCGGGGTACGGGCGGCCATCCCGGTCTCGGGCGGCTTCGCGGAAACCGGCCCCGAGGGGGCGGCCCTCGAGCGCCAGGTGAAAGAGACCGCCCGCCAGGCGGGGATGCGGATACTGGGCCCGAATACGCTCGGGATATTGGTACCGGCGAGCGGGCTAGACACCATGTTCGTGGTCAAGGAGCGCTGCCAGCGCCCGCCGGCGGGAGCGATCGCGTTCATTTCGCAAAGTGGCGCCACCGGGGTAACGGTCATGGATGCCCAGGCGTATTACGGCGTCGGGTTTTCTGCCTTTGTCGGTCTGGGAAACAAAGTGGACGTCAACGAAAACGAGCTGTGCGATTACTTCGGCGATGACCCGGACACGGCGGTGCTAGCGTTTTACCTCGAGGATTTCGCCGACGGGCGCGGCTTCATGGAAGCGGTGCGGCGGGTGATCCGCAAAAAGCCGGTGGTGATGCTCAAAGCGGGGCGGTCGGCGGCGGGTGCCCGGGCGGCGTCGTCGCATACGGGGGCGCTGGCTGGCGAGGACCGGGTGACCGAGGGTGTCCTTCGGCAGCTCGGGGTTCACCGGGTTTACGACGAGGAGGAGCTCGTCGATGCGGCCCGGGCGCTGGCCTACGTGCCCCCGGCTCCGGGGCGGCGGGTGGCGGTGGTGACGACGGCCGGCGGGCATGGGGTCATCCTGGCGGACGAGATCGCCGCCACGGTGCACGGGTTTGGGTTGGAGATGGCCACCCTCAGTCCGGAGACGGTCGCACGCCTGCGGTCGGAGACCCTGCCCATTGCTTCTGTGCGCAACCCGGTCGACATAACGGCCAGCGGTTCCACGGCCATGATGACCGCTGCGGTGGATGACCTGCTGGCGGATCCGGGTGTGGACGCCATCATCTGCGGTGTGCTTTTGCAGACCCCGTACATCGACGCGAGCCTCGTCGACGAGCTCGCAAAGCGTGCCCATGCCGCGGCCAAGCCGATCGTGGCCTATGTGATCGGCGGGGCGGTCGGGCACGAAATGCTGCGGCGGCTCGAGGCCTTGCACGTGCCGGCCTACCAGGGCACTTGGCGTGCGGCCCGGGCGGTGGCGGCCCTGGTCGCGCGGGGGGAATTTTTACGGCGGCAAAAGGCGGTCACGTCGGCAGCGGGACCGTCGCGTCCGCTGGACGTGCCTGGCCGGCCGCTGGCCGAGTACGAGTTGAAGGACCTGTTGGCGAGTTACGGGGTGGCTTCACCCGCCCGGGTGGTGATTCCGCCAGGCCAGGAGCTGCCTTCATCGCTTGTACCGGGGGGACCGGTGCCGTTTCCGGTGGTTCTGAAGGTTTCCGACCCGGGCATTACGCACAAGACCGAAGCCGACGCTGTGCGGCTCCGCTTGGCAACCCGTGCGGAGCTCGAGTCTCAGGTCGCCGAGTTTCGCAGGCGTTTTCCGGACAAAAACCTGCTCGTGGAGTCGATGGCTCCGGCCGGCCTGGAAATGATTGTCGGCGCTGTGGTGGACCGGACTTTCGGCCCCAGCCTGATGGTCGGAATGGGCGGATTCTGGGCCGAGCTTTACCAGGACGTCACGTTCCGTGCCCTGCCGGTGCACGAAGAGGACGTACGGGACATGCTGGCCAGCCTGGCCGGACGGAAGGTCTTCACAGGCTACCGCGGGCTGGCGGTAGATGTGGACGCCCTGGTGCAGGCGGTGCTGCGCATCGGCCAGCTCGCGATGGACATCGGCGACCGGCTGGTGACGCTCGATGTGAACCCGCTGTTGGTGACTTCCGATGGCGCTTTGGCACTCGATGCCAAGCTTGTGACGCGGCCCGCGTGAGGGCTAGTGCGGCAGGAGGGCGAGGACGGTGGCAAGCTCGCCAAGTCGGTTGATGACGAAGGCCGGGTCCACCCCGAGGGTTTCCCGCGTGCCGTCGTGGTCCACCAGCACGGCGTTCGCTCCCATGATCATGGCCGTCACCAGGTCGGACTCTTCATCACCCACGACCAATATGTCTTTGGCCGGATAGGGGCTGGCGGCCGCCAGGGCTTCCGCGTAGCGGCGGGTGCCTTTCGGGCCGCCGGCGCCGTCGGCAGTGAGGACAAAATCCACGAGCGGCAGGATGCCTGACAGCGCGAGCTCTTTGAGGGCGACGTCGTGCGGGGAGTTGGTCTGCACGCACAGGCGGTGGCCGGACCGGCGGAGGTAGGGGAAAAGATCCGGTATATCCGGATCCGGGTGCCGGTAGGGCATCACCCCCTCGATGAACGCCTGGAACATGGCTTCTTCCAGAGCGGCATCGGGCTTTACGCCCGCGAGAAGGGCACAAAGACCGAGCTGTTCGTGTTTGGTGGTGACAAAGCCGCCGGCGCGGGTCGTCGTATACTTGTAGGCCAGCCGCACGGCCTCCATGGCCCGCTCCTCCGGCACGCCGTAGCCGGTCAGCACCCGGGCCGCCGCCGCATTGCCCGCCGCGATACCGTCAATGTGTCCAAGGAGTACCGTTCCGTCCATGTCGAATGCTATCAGCATAATTCATCACTTCTTTGCTGCCAGCTCGGTACCCTGCCAGGTCGCCGGCCGTTTTCCGAAAAAGGTGCCGGCACCAGCGGAGGTGGTAGAACGTGTGGAACTCGGCGGAGCGTTATCTCCATTACGATCCCCTCCCCGGGGCCGCTGCCGTCGGGCCCATCATCGGCAGCGGCTCGATCGGGGGTAAAGCGAAGGGACTGGTGTTTGCCCACGAGGCACTGTCTGCCGTGGCTCGGCAGACGTTCCCGGGCGGCTTTGCCCCCGACGATATTGCGGCCGTGATCGAGATTCCCCCGGTGTATGTCATCGCCGATGGCGTCTTTGCCGAGTTCCTCGCGATAAACCACCTGCCGCCGCCCGGCATCGAACCGCTGGATGAAGAAACGAAAAACCGCTTTCAGGATGCCCAGTTTCCGGCCTGGCTTGACCCCGTATTGGCCCGCATCGTCACCGAGATGGATTTTCCCCTGGCGGTGCGGTCGTCCTCTCGCCTGGAAGACAGTCCGCACGCTTCTTTCGCGGGCAAATATCTGACCGTTTTTCTCAGCAACACCGGGCCGGTGGAAGCGCGGGTGCGCGCCTTGGCAGAGGCCATCCGCCGCGTCTACTTTAGTACGTACGGCCTGGACGCGACCGAGTATCGCCGGCGGCACAATCTCGACGGCGATTCGATGGCTGTGATCGTGCAGAAGCTGGCCGGCCGCGCGCGGGGACGGTATTTCTACCCGGAGCTGGCCGGGGTGGGTCACTCGCACAACTACCGCCGCTGGACGGAACGCATCGCTGTCGAGGATGGGGTCATGCGGGTGGTGTTCGGCCTCGGCACCCGTTCCACCGGCCGGGGTTATGCGCGGGTGATCTGTCCTGCCCACCCACGCCTGCGCCCCGAAGGCCAGGACCCCGCGGCGGTGGCCCGCTACGCCCAGGAGATCGTGGACGTGCTTGACCTGGAGACCGGGGCCACCCTTTCCGTCAACATAAACGACGAACCAGCCTTGGCGTTTGGCACGAGCGGCGGCCCCGGCTATCTGCAGATCTACGACGCGGGGCGGCGAGAGCTCCGGTCGGCCCGCGGGGATCCGGTGCTTTCGCCGCGCGAGAAATACGTATTTACTTTTCCGGCTCTGGAGCGGTCGGCCCGTATGGTCATCGACGCGACGAGCTATCTCTTCCGCCTTTTGGAAGCCAAAATGGAAGTGCCGGTTGATCTCGAGTTCGCGGCCGAGCCTGCTGACGACCGCTACTACCTTATCCAGGCCCGGCCTTTGTGGTCATGGGAGGAGTACCGGCCCGTGCACGTGCCCGCGGGCGAAAAGGGCGTGATCCTCCGCGGCAACCGCATGCTGACTAACGGCGAGCGCACTGCCCGCTGGCTGGTGGTGGTAGACCCGGCCGCGTACGCCAGCACGGCAGACAAGCATTCAGTAGCACGGGCGGTGGGGAACCTGAACCGGAAGTTGGCCGGCGAGCGGTACATTCTGGTGGGGCCGGGACGCTGGGGTTCCACCAGTCCCGGCCTCGGCGTGCCCGTGCGCTATGGCGAGATCTCCAACTGCGGGGTGCTCGTCGAGCTTGGCACTGTGGCTGGTGATTTTACGCCGGAGTTTTCGTGGGGCACCCATTTCTTTGCCGATCTGGAGCAGGACGGCATCCTGTACATGCCCGTGATCGACGGGGCACCGGACAACCTGGTTGACTGGCAGTATTTCTCTGCCGGGGCGGGGATCATCGCCACCTCCGGGCATCCAGCCGTTCGCGTGTTCCAGGGCGAGTTTGCCGTGTACATGGATGCCCGCCGCCCCGAAGGCGTGGTCATCGACCGCGGTTCCCACCCCGTGTGACGGTTGGCACCGGCGGTGTCACGCCCGCCCGCTCGCTCCAAATAGGCGGATCTTCTCGCGGACAACCGCGGTTACCGCCGCCCGCGCGGGGCCGAAGACCTGGCGGAGGTCATACTCCTCCGGGTTCTCCGCCATGACCTTTTTGGCGGCATCCAGGTAGGCGTGCCGCAGCTCGGTGTCGATATTGATCTTGCGGATGCCGCGGGCGATAGCCTCCCGCACCAGGTCGTCCGGCAGTCCCGATCCGCCGTGCATCACGAGCGGCACTTTTACCACTTGGTGGATCGCCGAGAGGCGTTCGAAATCGAGGTGCGGGGTGCCTTGGTAAAGCCCATGGGCAGTGCCGATGGCCACGGCGAGGGCGTCCACGCCGGTGGCGGAAACAAATGCGGCCGCTTCGTCTGGGCGCGTCAGCAAGGCCTTTTGGGCGTCCACCTGGATTTCTTCTTCCACTCCACCGATGTGACCAAGTTCCGCTTCCACCGACACGCCGACGGCGTGGGCGGCCGTCACTACTTCTTGCGTGCGAGCCACGTTTTCCGCGAAAGGATAGCGCGAGGTATCGATCATCACCGATGTAAACCCGGCCCGGATGGCCGTCATGGCGGTGGCAAAATCAGGGCCGTGGTCAAGGTGCAGGGCGATGGGCACCCCGGCCTGCGAAGCAGCCACCGTGGCCAGGGCAGCCAGGTAGTCGGCGCCAGCATACCGGATCGCCCCGGCACTGGCCTGCACGATTACCGGCGCGCGTTCCTCGCGGGCCCCTTGGACGATGGCCTGCAAGACCTCCATGTCGACAAAATTGAACGCCCCGACCGCATAGCCGCCGGCCTCGGCCGCGGCCAGGAGCTCGCGCGTGCTGACGAGCGGCATCCCGCCTTACCCCCAAATGACCAATTTACGGGCACACCCGGCTATTTCTCGTCGCCGCCGGTGGTGGCCACTGCCGCCTCGGACTGTGCCTCTTCGCCGGGCTCGTGCAGGACGACCGCAGTGGTGATTTGGGCCTTGAGCGAGGCCATGACCGAGCAGTACTTGTCACGCGACAGTGCCACTGCCCGTTCCACCCGCTCCCGCGGCAGGTCATGTCCAGTCACGTGGTACGTGACATGGATCGTGTGGAAATACTTGGGATGCTCGGGCTGGCGGTGGGCCTCGATCTCCATCCAGAACGACGTGTAGGGCAGTTGCATCTTGTTCATGATGGAGACGACGTCCATGCCGGTGCAGCCGCCCAGGGCAAAGAGGAGAGTTTCCATGGGCCTCGGACCGGCGTTTTCCCCACCGGTTTCGGGACCTCCGTCAAGCAGTATGGGCCGGCCGGATTTCGACAGGCCCTCAAACTTCATGCCGCCTTTCCAGCTGACAGTAGCGTTCAAGGCTTGACCTCCTTTCAGTTACCTCCGCTTATCTTAACACGGCCGGGCCAGGGCTGGGCTTTTTCGACCGCCGGCGTGGCGACGTGCATCCACCGGCCGGGGCTGCCGGCCGGCGCCACTTGCAGCTCGCCGTGCCAGCCGGCGCGGTGCAGGACCGCCCGCACGGCACCTTCGGCGAGCTCGGGCCGGTTGCAGTCGAGACTCAGGTGCCCAAGCAAAATGGACTGCGTGCGTCCAGTGACTATGCTCTCCAGGGCTACCGCGGCCTGCTCGTTGGAGAGGTGGCCATAGTCGCCCAGCACCCGCTCGATAAGAGCAGAAGGCCGTCCGGACCGCAGCTCCAGCTCACGGTCGTGGTTGGTTTCAAAAATGAGCCCATCCACCCCGTAGAGGAGTTTTGTGATGACTGGTGGTACATGTCCGAGGTCGGTCAACACCCCGAGGCGAAGACCCTGATACTCGATGAGATAACCCACCGGCGCCACGGCATCGTGCGGTTTGGGAAAGGCGACGACCTGCAGATCTCCGACCCAGAAGCTCCGCGCTACCGGGACGGTCCGGGCCAGGCCAGCCAGGTGCTCCTCCCACGGGTACGGCCACGTGGACCAAAGGCCTGCCGGGGCGAGCACAGGCACGTGGTGCCGGACTGCGAAGGGGCGGCGGGTCAGAAGCCCTTGCACGTGGTCGGTGTGCTCGTGGGTGAGCAGGATGGCCTGGAGGCTTTCTGGCTCCACGCCAAGTTCCTGCAGGTAATCCTGCAACCGGTGCAGTCTCACACCACAATCCACCAGAATACGGCCGGTGCCGGTGCTTTCGATGAGGTAGGCGTTTCCGTGCACACTCGAGCTCGAAAGGGAGCAAAACCGAAGCCCTGGCTTGGTGGTGCTGGAGCCCAAATCGCGGTCCCTCGCAGTCTTTTGGCAATGTCGGGCCAGCTTGTGAAGTTAGGTTTTTGCCAGCCGTTTTCCTGCCTGGCCGGGCATGGGCGCGGGATCCGATGAAGTATGGATTTGCCAGGATATATACTCTGGGAGAACGGTGAGAAAAACGGGGGCGGACATGTGATCAGGTTGCAGAACGTGACCAAGCGTTACGGGCAGCTGACGGCTGTGGATGGCGTTACGCTGGAGGTGCACCGGGGGGAGCTTTTCGGCTTTCTCGGACCGAACGGGGCGGGCAAAACCACCACCATCAAAATGTGCACCGGGCTTTTGCGCCCATCCTCCGGCCACGTGTGGATCGGACCGTACGACGTCGTGGCGGATCCGCTCGCGGCCAAGGCCATCGTCGGATATGTCCCGGACCAGCCACTTTTGTACGAGAAATTGACCGGCAGCGAGTTTTTGGACTTCATGGGCGGGCTTTGGGGTATCCCCCCGGCTGAGCGGCAACGGAAGGCGAAAGAGCTCTTGGAACTTTTCGACCTGACCGGGGCCAGCGGCGATCTCTGCGAAGGCTATTCCCACGGCATGAAACAGAAGCTGGCGTTGGCCGGTGCCCTGATCCACGACCCGCAGGTTCTTTTCCTCGATGAGCCCACGGTTGGGCTGGACCCGCGTTCGGCCCGCCTGATCAAGGACCTCCTGCGCGGGCTATGCCAGCGTGGGGTGACGGTGTTCATGTCCACGCACATCATGGAAATCGCGGAACGCATGTGCGACCGCGTCGCCATCATCGACCACGGACGGATCATTGCCACCGGCACCGTAGACGAGTTGCGGGCGCACGGCGGTCCTGGCCAGAGTCTCGAAGACATCTTTCTGCAGCTCACCGGGGGCGAGGAAGATCGTGAGCTTATTGCCTTCCTCGGAGACCGGGCGGATGAGGGTGGCCGGCCATGAACCGTACCATGCAGCTGGGCGTTCTTATCAGGGGCACGGTTCGGAACGGGTGGCGGCGGCTGTTGACCGGGCGCCCCGGCGGCCCCGTTTTTGCCATCGCGGCCGCGGTGGGCGTGGTGGCGGTCACGGGCAGCCTGTACGGTCTTTCGCAGTACCTCATGTCTAATTTGGGTCTCGTGCTGGGCGAGGCCGGGCTGGCGGCTTTGCTGGGCATGTCGTTTCTTGGTGTCGTCTTGTTCATGTTGATTACCGGTGTGCAGCTGGCGTTTTCGAGCCTGTTTTTTGCCGACGACCTCGCACTGCTTTTTGCGAGCCCGCTACCGGCAAGCTTCGTGCTGGGGCTTAAACTTGGCATCGTGGCTGCCGGCTCTTTGGGGGTTTTTTTATTAGTGGCGGGGCCGGTAACCTTGGCTTACCTGGGGGCGGTGCACGCGGGCTTTGCGGCGTACGTGGTGGCCCTGGCCTACGGCATTAGCTTGGCGTTGACGGCAGCGGGCATGGCAGTATCGTTCAACCTCGCTCTGGCGCGCCTGATTCCGCCCCGTTTCATGAAGCGGTTGTACGCTGTCGTGGGGGTACTGCTTTTCGTGGTCATGTACATGGGGTCGCAGTTTTTGCCCGACCTGCTGGCCCCCCAGGGGAAGACGGTGCTGCCAACGGGGATCACTGGTCTTTTGGGACAGGGCTTCTTCAACTACAGCTATTTGGCTTGGCCGATCGTGCAGGCCAGCCGTGGGCAGGCGTGGTGGTGCCCCTTGCTGGTGGTGGCCGGGGGCGCCATCGTGGTCGCTTTGAGCAGTGCCGCCCTGGCCCGGCAGGGCCTTTACTACGGGTGGACAGGGTTTTCGGAGTCCCAGCGCCGAGCCAGGCCGCGGCGTGGCGGGGCCGTGGGGTCCGGGCGGGCGGAGACCTGGTTTGGGCCTAGCCAGGCCGCGATTATCGGCAAAGACTGGAAATACCTGCGGCGTGATGTCCAGGAATGGGTGCAACTTTTGATGCCGGTGGTCGTGTTGGTAGTGCTCACGCTCCGGATGATCTGGGGCACCAGGTTGCAAGGAGCAGCCGGTCTGGATGCCGTGTTTGTGGTGGTGATGGTGCTGGTGGGGGTGATGGCCGGTGGAAACCTTGGTCTTTATAGCCTTGGGCGGGAAGGCCATTCCATTGGCATCATCCGGGCAGCGCCGGTGAGGGGTCGTAGCGTGCTCGTGGCCAAATTCTGGGCCGGCTACCTGCCGTCGATGCTTAGCCTGGCCGTGTTCGGCGCTGCTGTGCTGGCTTTTATGCACAAATCTTTCAGCGTTATTGCCGCTGCCCTGGCGTCGATTGCCCTCGTGAGCGCGGGGTCAACCGGCATCGCGATTGCCATCGGGGCCATGTTTCCGCGCTTTGACGCCAAGGCCTTGAAGCAGAGGGTGACCACTGCGGGCAGCTTGGTGTACTTGGCGGCGGAGTTTGTCTATGGGGCCTTGATTGCGGTGGTGGCTGCGACCAGCATCCTCCCGGATTTTCTCTCTGCCAGTCTTTGGCAGAATGATGCCGGCGGGTTTTTGCTAGCCGTCCTGCGGGTTTCCGCTGCCGTGCCCGAAGGGTGGCGGCATCTTTTCGGCGGGCTCGCGCTGGCAGTAATATGCGTATTGGCGGCCATTTTACCGCTTGGACTGGCAGCCGCCAGGTTCGAGAATCTGGAGGTTTAGCTGCGTACCAATTTGGTCCGGGGAGGGCATGAGATGATCGTCGTCGCGTCCGCCAATGGGCGGGTGGGCATCAAAGCGGCAATCGAAGTCATGAAAAAGGGCGGCAGCCCGATCGACGCGGTGGAGGCGGGCATCCGGCTGGTGGAATCGAATCTGGAAGACCACAGCGTCGGCAAGGGCGGCCTGCCCAACCTGGCGGGTGAAGTGGAGCTTGACGCCAGCATCATGGATGGCGACACCCTGGCGGCCGGTGCGGTGGGAGCAGTGCACGGTTTTGAACACCCGATCTCCATCGCCCGCCGCGTGATGGAGGAACTGCCGCATGTATTCCTGGTCGGCCCGGGGGCGGAACGTTTCGCCAAAGAGATGGGTTTCGAGCCGACTGACCTGCTGACACCCGAGGCCAAGGAGATCTGGGCCAGGGGCTTTGTGGACTCCGATTTTTATTCTGCCCCGGAGCGCGTGCGTTATCTGGAGCGCATGCGTAAGCTTGCGGCCATGGCCAAGGATCCCGAAAAGGCCCACGGCACCGTGAACTTCATTGCCTTGGACGACCACGGGCATATGGCTTGTGGCGTCAGCACCAGCGGCTGGGCATGGAAGTATCCTGGACGGCTGGGCGACTCGCCGGTGATCGGGGCTGGCAATTACTGCGACAGTCGCTACGGTGGGGCCGCCTGCACGGGACGTGGCGAGATGGCGATCCGGGCGGCCACCGCCCACAGTGTGGTCATGTACCTGAAGGCTGGGCTCGGGATCCAGGAGGCGGGCATCCGGGCCATGAACGACCTTGAGGATTTGGTGGATGAGTATTTCGGCGGCATGAACATCGTGGCCTTGGACCGCCACGGCGAGCCGGCGGCTTTCTCCGACAACCCGAACGCCACCTTTGTGTATATGACCGGCGACATGGACGAGCCGGTGGAAAAGCCGCGGACTTACGTCGAGCTGAAACCCACGCGTCGCTAGGTAATCTATCGCTGCGTTCGGCCCTAGCCCTGCCGCCGCTAGTGGCCGGCGGACAGCGCCAGGGCCAGCGTGGCGATTTCCCACGGTTGAAGCGTAAGGGTGCACGGCGGGCCGGCTTCCGGGGATGTGGCTTCTTCCATCAGGCTGACCCGCCGCCACGCCACCAATGACAGGATGGTGTTCACCCTAGCCGTCACCGCGGCTGGCGAATCGTTGAAGATGCGGACGATGAGCTCGTCGGTCGCCTCTGCCTTTTTTACCGCACTCACCTGCACCGCACTGGGAGTTACCCGCAAAAAACTGCCTTCCGGCGGCAAAGGGCCCGGTCTCTCCTCTTGGGGGGAGGGCAGGGCAAGGAGTATGGGCGGTGCCTTGTAGGCCCAGGCCTTGGTCGGCAGGTCCGCCTCCAACCACGAGCCGGCGTGCGGCAGCACGGCATATTCGAACGTGTGGGTTCCCAGGCACTGGGCATCGGGGGTGGGGTAGCCCGGACCGGCATGACCGCGACGTACCGCCAGGTCGCCGCGGGAAAGCCACCCGACGGCGCGCAAAAGTGTCAAGGCCAAGGCGGATCCGCCTTCTTTTCCGGGCACCACCTCGTATTCGGGCAGGCCACGGCTCATGATGCCGAGGCCCGCCCGTCCGTCGCTGATGTCCACAAAGCCCTGGCTGGGTTTTGTGCCCTGGGGCACTTCGGCAAACCCCGCATCGCTGTTTTCGGCCACCGGCCGTTCCACAACGCCGAACTGCGTTTCCGCGACGGCGCCCGTGACGGTGAACGGGGTATCGAAATGAACCCGTAAGCGATGGTCACGGGCCCGGTTTTCGATGGTGGTCGCGAAGTCAATGCGGGGCAGCCCTGCGTACAAGCTCACTCGTGTGATGATGGGAAGCTCCACGTAATGGTCCCGGTCCCGCTCCTGGCGGTCTTCGGAGAGGCCAGCGGGGACACGGTAGCGAGGACAGATCGCTAGCGTGGCCCGGACCGGCCCGTCTTCCACCACGGTGACCTGCACGGCGGCGCTGGACCCGGACAGGGGATCGCCACTGGGTGCCATCACGAGGTGATCTCGGGCCGGCGGGGAGTAATTGTACTCATCCCCGGCGTCGCCACCGTCCACAAAGCGGTTGATAGAAGGATAGACGACGCCAGTGCGCCGGTCGGTCAGGCGCAGGGATCCGTCCGGGTTGACCGACAAAGCAAAGAATTCGTTGGCGAGCTCTGCGGGTGCGATGCGCACGGACAAGAACGGCCTGGCCGCTGGTTTTTTGCCGGCGCGAGCGGTGCGGAGGCGGTAGGTTCGGAAGCCGCCGGCTGGCAGGTCGGGGTCTACCAAGACCACCGGGCGGCCGGTGGGGCTTGCCCCCGCGGCGGTGGCGACTTGGACCGGCAAGACTGTCCCGGACGGGGTGACGGCTTCCAGGGGTGCCTCGGCGGCGGCGAGCATGCCCTCGATCACGGCCGGCCCGCCGGGACCGCCGAGGTTGAAGACGACAACGGACTTCCCATCGTCAGCGAGCCCGTCCGCACGAGCCGGTGCGCTGTCTTGGTTTATGCGGGCCGCCAGCTCTTCTTCGGCGGTGCGGGCCAAAATTCCGGCAATCTGCTCGCCCCAATCGAACCGGGTCTCCATCTCCCGGTGCACCTGGTCGACGCTGCAGCCGCAGATGCTGTCGTGTGGCTCGTTTTGGAGTAAGTACTTCCAAGCCTGGTAGAGTTCCTGGGCCGGATACCGGCTGCCGGTGAGCCAAGCCCACGCCGCGGCCGGCTCTGCCCGTTTTTCCAGAAGAATTGCCAGCCGGAAGTGGCGGATCTTCTGGCCAATGCGGGTGGAGCTGACGCCCACCAGCATCGGGGCCCGCGCCGGCGAGCGTAGCTCGCCCCGCCACACCGGCAGGGCTTCCTTGGGTGTGTTGGCAGCGTCTGTGCCGGCTCTGGCCGCACGGGCCTTTTCCACGTAGGCTGGCAGGCTCGTGATCTCCAACTGCCAGTCTGGCCGCCTGACCGCCGCCAGGGCTTGCGGCAGACCGGCCTGCGGGTCGCGGTGGTCAGAGCCGTTCATGACCAGTAAAAGGCCCGTACGGTCGTACGGCGCCAGGCGGGCGGCGATGTCCTCCAGCCGGGACTCCAGGGCAACCGGATCGAGCGGGAGGTTGACGCCGTTTGAGTAACTTTGTGAGAGGTAGACGCAGAAAACTTCTGACCCATCCAGGGCCACCCACCGGAACTCGTTCTGTGTGATCTCGGGAGGCACGCCGCGCCACAGCACGGCGGTTTCTAGTCCGGCCAGCTGCAGTATTTGCGGCATCTGGGCGATGTGCCCGAACTGGTCGGGCAGATACCCCACCGGCATGCGGCCGCCGTAATCGCGGGCAATGGCGGCGCCCAAAAGCAAGTTGCGGACGATCGCTTCTCCCGTGACCAGAAACTCGTCTGGCAGCACGTACCAGGGGCCTACCAGCAGCCGGCCCGCCTTGGCAAGAGCTTCCAGGCGAGTTTTGTTCTCTGGCCTCATCTCGAGGTAGTCTTCCAGTACCACCGTCTGCCCGTCCAGGACGAAAAAGCGGAACTCCTCGTCCGATTCCATGATGGCGAGCAGCTTGTCAATCATGCGCACCAGCCGCGCCCGGAATTCCTGGTAGGGCAGGTACCATTCGCGATCCCAGTGCGTGTGGGGGACCACAAAGAAGTGTTTCATGCCGGCGGCTCCTCCGTCACCATGGCAGTGGCGGTAATGGTGATGCCGCCACGGGGCTTCTGCGTCACGGTCACCTTGCACCAGTGCGGCCGGGCGGCGGCCATGACATCCTGGGCGATGCGCTCCGCGAACGATTCGCAGAAGACGCCTTCGTTGCGGAAGCTCCACAGATACAGCTTGAGACTTTTGCTTTCGATGCAGAAGGCGGCAGGGGAGTATTCGATGGTGACCGTGTCCCAGTCGGGCTGGCCGGTGACCGGGCAGAGGCTCGTGACTTCGTCGGAGGAGAGCACCACCGTGGTCACATGCGGCGGAGCAGGGAAAACCTCCAGTTTCCGCCTTGGTTCGCGTATCTCGTGCCCGAGGGCTTCGAACTGATAGTCAGCCATGTCACACCTCCAGGCTAAACGGATTGTAGCGGACACCGTAGTCATACGTGTCGACCCGGTCGACCCGCTTTACCAACGCCACCACCAGGTATGTCAGCGGAGTGGCCAGGACCTCGTACGCTACTTTCCAGAGGTACTGGGCTGCCATCATCTGCCCGAGCACGTGGCCAGGCACCAGTCCGTAGAACGACAGGGTAATGAAGATGAGGGTGTCTACTCCTTCCCCGACGATGGTCGACCCGATGGTACGCGTGAAAAGCCACCGGCCCCGCGTGAGAATCTTCATGCGTGAAAGAACGACGGAGTTGGAGAATTCGCCGGCCAGATAGGCCAAAAGCGAAGCCACCACGATGCGGGGGACCATACCAAGCACCGTCGCGTAGGCATCCTGCCCGGTCCAAAACGGCGGGTGGGGCAGGGCTACTACCAGCTGGAATACCAGAGCCATGATGACGTTGGCGGCGAAACCCGTCCAGATGATAAGCCGCGACCGCTTGAATCCGTAGACCTCGGTGAGTACGTCGCCGAAGATGTAAGTCACCGGGAAAAGCACCACCGCGGCTGGAAGTACCAATCCTCCCACCAGGATGAGCTTCCCCGCCACGATGTTGGAGATCAAGAGAAAGGCCACGAAAAGTCCCCCGAGCACCGGGTAAAGCGGCATGTGCCCACCCCCTAGACTAGTATTGTACCGCCTTGGCGATTGCGGCAGAAAGGGATAGCCGCCAAGGCCGCAAACTTATGTGGCAAAGCCAGGTGAGGGGGAGTTCTTGATGTCATGGCAGGAGCGATTGGTGGCAGAAGCGGCCCGGTTTGAGCACCCCGCTTGGGGAGTGGCCCACTGCCGCCGGGTGTATGAGCTGGCAGCGCAGCTGGGGACGGCGGCTGGGGCGGCTCTCGACAATGAGGCCCTCTTCGCGGCGGCGTACGTGCACGACCTGGGTGCCTTCCCACCGTACCGGCGCGAAGGTGTGGACCATGCCCAGCGTTCGGTGGAAGTGGCACCGGAAGTACTGGCAGCGGCTGGTTTCCCAGACTCCAGGGTTCCGGTCGTCCAGGAAATCGTCCGGGGCCACATGTACTACGCGGAGCCGGCTGCCATGCCGGAAGCCGTGTACTTCCACGATGCCGATGTGCTCGATTTCATGGGGGCCGTGGGCATTGCCCGGCTGCTGTCGATCGTGGGCCGTGACGACTGGACGCCGGACCTCCCGGCCGCCATCACGTTGATTGACCGCTTCCGCCGTGAGCTATTTGCCCGCCTTCACACGGACGCGGCCCGCCGCCTCGGCAAGAAGCGGCAGGCAGAGATGGACGATTTTCTGGCTGCCCTGGCGGCGGAGACGGACGGGCTGCAGGTGCTGTAGCCCAGCGATGTGGCCGAGTGCTGTGGCCCAGTGCTGTTACCTCTCTTGCCCAAGTCTGCCATTTTATGCCAATTTCAGGGTATCTTGTGCCTACAACGCCCGCTGTGCCGCCTTTTGTGGGCATATGGTGACCACATCCAAGCCAATGTGGGCTGCCGGTGCCTGGAAATGACCTAACCACCGGAGCAAGCTAGCTTCGCGCGGTTGATGGCCTCCGCGACCAGTTCCGGGGCCGGCCCGCCCACCGTACGGTGCCGGGCGACGGCCGCCTCCGCGACGCTGCCGTTTTGCAGCGACGCCGCCCACGCCGCCACTGCCGCTGCAGTGCCATCGTCCATCCCCGGTACACCGCGGCAATCGTCTGCCGTGAGCTTGGTGAGCGGGCGGCCTCGATCCAGGCAGTAACGGACGAGCTGGCCCACCAGGGCATGTGCCGTGCGAAACGGTATCCCCTGGGTGACCAGGTGCTCGGCCAGATCCGTAGCCAGAGCCAGGTCGAGCGTGCCCGCGGCGCCCGCAGCCAGTTTAGCCACGTTGAACCGCAGCGACGCCAGAAACGGCGGCAGTATTGCCACAGTGTCTTTCACCGTGTCCACAGCGTCGAAGAGGGCCGGTTTGTCCTCCTGCAGATCTTTGTTGTACGTGAGCGGCAGCCCCTTCAGCATCGTGAGCACGGTTACCAGGTCACCGGTCAGGCGGGCGGCCCGCCCCCGCATGAGTTCTGGCAGGTCGGGGTTCTTCTTGTGCGGCATGAGGCTCGAACCGGTGGCATACGCATCGTCGATCTCCACAAAACCGAATTCCTGCGATGACCACAGCACGAGCTCTTCCGCGAGGCGGCTCACGTGGGTCATAACCAGGGCGGCGGCCGCGATAAACTCGACGACGAAATCCCGGTCGGCCACCGCGTCCATGCTGTTGGCCGCCACGGCTGGGAAACCGAGCTCGCGGGCCACGTAATCGCGGTCGAGCGGAAGGGTGGAGCCGGCCAGGGCGCCGGCCCCGAGCGGCATGACGTTGATCCGCGGCAGGATACCGGCCAGCCGTGCCCGGTCGCGGCGGAACATCTCGTAGTAGGCCATCAGGTGGTGTGCCAGCGTGACGGGCTGGGCCAGCTGCAGGTGCGTGTAGCCCGGCATCACGGTCTTTGTGTGGGCTTGTGCCACGTCGAGAAGGGCACACTGCACCTTGGCCAGCAGGTGGTCCACGGCGCGGACCTCGTCCCGCAGATAAAGCCGCAGGTCGAGGGCGACCTGGTCGTTGCGGCTGCGGCCCGTGTGGAGTTTCTCCGCTGGTTTGCCGATGCGTGCCACGAGCATGGCTTCGATGGCGGAGTGGACGTCCTCGGCATCCGCGGGTGGCACGGCCGAACCGGCCTGCAGATCGTCCCGCAGGTCGGCCAGCCCCTGGACTATCTGACGGGCCTCCGCCGCGGAAATAATCCCGGCGTGGGCGAGCATGCGGGCGTGGGCGATCGAGCCTGCGATGTCGTATGGCCAAAGCCGCCAGTCCACGGCCAGCGAAGCCTGATAACGATAGGCCTGCGGGTCAGGCGGGGCCGCAAAGCGCCCGCCCCACATGGTAGCGGGCCGGTGGTCGCCCGCGCTCACTTTGTCCGCCCCCCCGCGAGCGTTAGCGCGGCCTTCGCCACCCTGGCCTCTACCTCCAGCGGTAGCCCGAAAAGGCGGATGAAGCCGGCGGCATCCTTGTGGTCGTACACCTCGTCGGCCCCGAAGGTGGCCAGTTGCGGTGAGTAGAGCGAGTAAGGCGAGCCGGCTCCTGCATACAGCACTTGTCCCTTGTACAGGCGAACCCGCGTCCAGCCAGTGACCGTCTGCTGCGTGGCATCGACAAAGGACTGCAGAGCCGAACGAAGCGGCGAGAACCACAGGCCGTCGTAGACGAGCTCCGCATAACGGGCAGCCACGATGGTCTTGAAGGACTGCGTGGCCCGGTCAAGGGTGAGGTGTTCCAGGCTCCGGTGGGCGAAATGCAGCACGGTCCCGGCCGGCGTCTGGTACACGCCCCGCGACTTCATCCCCACGAGCCGGTCCTCTACCATGTCGAGCACGCCCACGCCGTGCCGTCCCGCGACCGCGTTCAGGTATTCCACCAGGGCCACGGGGTCCAGGTGCTCGCCGTTCACCGCCACCGGCGTGCCTTTTTCCCATTCGATGATCACGTCTTCCGGGGCGTCGGCGGCCAGCACCGGCGGCGTTACTTCGGTGAACAC
>CADDZV010000002.1 GCA_902812875.1 Clostridiales bacterium | reverse complement strand
CAAGGTTTCTACGGTCAACTCCACGTACATCGGCCTTGTGGCCATACTGGCGTGGGCCTTCCTGCACAATCCGCTCAACCTCGTCATGGTGGCAGGGCTTGTATTGATCGCTGCCGGAACGTGGATTGTGCAGACACAGGGACGGGCGCCACACCGGGCGCCGCCGGCCTCGGCGGGCGACGGGTCGGCGGCTTGGAGGGAGGCGGGCACGTGAGCGTGATCGGCGAGCCTGAGCGAGGGGAACCAGCACGGCCGGTTTTCATAGGCATCGCGGGGGGCACCGGCTCCGGGAAAACCACCGTGGCAGAGGCGATTTTGCGGCAGCTGCCCGGCGTAAGCATTCTTGTCATACCGCAGGACGCCTACTACAAAGACCGCAGCGATCTCCCGCTGGACGAGCGGGCCCACATCAATTACGACCACCCGCTGGCCTTCGACACGGAACTTCTGATCGCCAATCTGGAAGCTTTGCGGCGGTGGGAACCCATCGAGATGCCGGTCTACAACTTCCGCGTGCACAACCGCGAACCGTACACGCGGCACGTGGAACCGGCGGACGTCGTGATCGTGGAGGGCATACTCATCCTGGACGATGCCCGCTTGCGCGAGCTGCTCGACATCAAAATCTACGTCGACACCGATGCGGACGTCCGGATCCTGCGCCGCCTCTTGCGTGACATCCGCGAGCGTGGGCGTACCGTGGAGTCGGTAGTGGACCAGTACCTCACCTCGGTACGCCCGATGCACCTGCAGTTTGTCGAGCCGTCCAAGCGCTACGCGGACATCATCATTCCGGAGGGCGGCGAGAACCGGGTGGCCATCGACGTGATCGCGGCCAAGATCGAAAACATCCTGGCCCGCCGTGCCAGGTCAAGCCGCTAGTGCCGCCGGGGAGACCCTTTCTACCCTCCCGCCAAGGCCACAGCGGCACGGGCGGCTTGCACCATTTCTTCCGGTGTGTTGAAGAACGCGGCTGAAAAACGGATGGCCGCCAGCTCCTTCACGGGCCGGGCCACCACTTGGTAACGGTCCCACAGGGTCTTGACGCCTTGCTCGGGATCGACGCCAGGGATTTTTATGCTCACAAGGCCGGTGCGGCTTTGCTCTTCCAAGGGTGAAATGACCTCGAGACCGCCGCGGCGTGCTTCGTTTATGAAAATGTCGGCAAGATACAGCTCCCTGTCCCGGATAGCGTCGAGGCCGATGTCCTCAAGGTACGTAAGGGCACGGTCCCAGCCCCAGAAAAGCGAAAAGTTGCGGGTGGCGTACTCGAATTTGTGGGCATCTGGCAGCGGGCGCACGTATCCGTCCTCGGCGTAGCGGACCTCTGCTTCCGACCAGCCGCCTATCCATGATGGCTCGACTTCGGGGAGGCGGTCGCTACGGATGTACAGGGCGCCGGTGCCCGCCGGACCCAAAAGCCACTTGTGCCCGTTCATGGCGTAGTAGTCGACGCCCATGTCACGCAGGTCGATGGGGAACTGACCGGTGGCCTGGGCCCCGTCGAACAAAACCTGGGCACCGGCCGCATGGGCAAGCTCGCAGATTTCTTTGGCAGGTACGCGCATGCCGTTTTGACATGAGACGTGGCTCATGGCCACGAGGCGCGTGTGCGGCGTGATCTTGGCGGCGATGTTGTTAAGGGTGGAGCGGGCGTCGTGGCCGAGTTTGGCGATGCGCACCTTCAGTCGGCCGTGCTGCTGCAGCCACAGCCAGATGAACAAACCGGCTTCGTGTTCCTGGTCGCTGATGATGACCTCGTCGTCCGGTTGCCAGGAAAGACCGTTGGCCACGATGTTGATGGCGTCGGTGCTATTGGCCGTGAGAGCGATCTCGCCGGGGGTGACATTCAGAAACCTGGCCAGGTGTGCCCGCACGATATCTGTATCCGCATGCATTCCCCGGTAAACGGCTGGCCGGCCTGGTCCTTTGGCCTGCCAGTCGAGGTAGGAATTGATGAAGGCTTTGGTAACCGGGGTGGGCGACGGGCCCAGGGTACCGGTGTTGGTGTAAACGCAGGTGGACAGTACGGGAAAATCGCTGCGATAGCTTTGCCATTTGGTTTCGTATGACGGACTGATCAAAATATGGCCTCCCCAAAACATATTAGTGTGGGCTAACAATTCGCTGTGCGATAGGTTTGCTCCTCTGGCGTAGCGGTATCGACTCCTCATGTTCTGAGCGAAAAAGGCAGAGTGGGCCGGTTGACACTCCGTATCGCCATGCTATAATGGGCGCTACCGAACGTATGTTCGATGGTGAGAAGGATGCACTGGGTGGCTCATCTGCTCGTCCCCGGCTTTTATGCCGCCGCTTTTGCACGGGCCAGCGGCCTGGGGCCCATTCCGGTAATAGTCGTACACGATGGCGTGGTTTTGGACGCCCTGCCGGCTGCCTGGGCGTACGGCGTCCGGCCGGGCATGAGCGTCACGCACGCCCGGCATGCCTGCCCGGACGCGGTGGTGGCACCATTCGAAAGCGGTCAGTATTACGCCCAGGCCATGGGCACTTGGGAGATCTGTTACAGTTTTTCCCCTGTGGTGGAGCCACTGGCCGGGCACGAGGTGATTTGCGATCTGGGCCGTGCCGGCGGCGGGAACGCCACCGCCGATCAGGCTGCTGCCGCCCAGACTGCCGGGCAAATCCTGGCCAAGCTACGTACGTTCCTGCCGGATGGGGCCGTGCCGGTGATGGGCGTGGCACCCCACCGGTTTACCGCCGCTGCGGCGGCCAGGATCCAGGTGGAACGGTGGCGGTCATGGTGGCGGGGGCAGGGGGCAGAGCCCGACGCGATTTCCGTTGTCTCCCCCGGGCGGGAAACCCAGTTTCTGGCCAGGCTGCCGGTTGGTTATTTACCCGGCCTCGACAAAAAAGAAATCGCTACCTTGCAGATGCTTGGTGTAGCCACCCTGGGCCAGCTGGCCAGCACACCGGCGGATCTGCTGGCCGGGCGACTGGGAGCAGGGCGGGCCAGGAGGCTGCAGTTATACGCCCGAGGCCAGGATCCGGAGCCGGTGCGGGCCCTGTACCCGTTTCCGGTGGTGGAGGTCAGGCGGGCGTGGCCGGAAGCGGTGGAGGATCCCCTGGTGCTGTCCACAGCCGGGCACGACCTGGCCCGCCTGTTGAGCCGGAGCCTTGAGCGGGACGGGCTTGGGTGCCATGCCATCAGCCTGGAGGTAACGTGGGAGTCCGGGCCACCTACCCGGGTGACACGGGCTTACGGGCGGCTCCAGTATGGTGAAGCCGGCATCAACATGGCTTTACAGGACCTGCTTGGCCAGACCCTGGCGGGAAATCCTGGTGGCGGCGTGGTAGCCATCACTGCCCGGGCGGAGGATCTGGCCAGGATGACCATTGAACCGACTTCGCTCTGGGGGAACGGCGGCAGGGACGAAGCCAGCGTCCAGCCGGTGGAGCAAGTGATACAGGCCATAGAACACAAGTACCGCCGCAAAATGCTGGTACGGGGGCGAAGCCTGTCGCGGCGGGAGTACATGTTGGGATTTTACGATCCCTATCGTTTCGGGGTTAATACCGGTGGGCGGCGATGAAGGATGAAACGCCATGATGCGTCAGCCCCTGGTGGTGCGTCCGCGGGGCGTGGGCCCCTGCAGGTGCGGCTGGACGCCGACGGCCAACCCGCGGGCCTTTTCTGGCAAGGCCGGTGGCAGCGCGTGGTCCGCGTGCTCGAGACCTGGCACGATACCGGGCAATGGTGGGACGGGGAGGAGGAAAAAGTTTTCTACCGGGTGGTGCTGGCGTCGGGCGCCGTATGGGAGATCTACCGGTCGGGCTCTGGAGGCGTGGGGGCCGGCGAGGCAGGTTGGCACCTGTACAGGATATACGACTGAGCCGGGAGGCGGGACCGGTGTTTGTCCACCTGCACGTGCACACGCCTTTTTCGTTCCTGGACGGGGCGTCGTCCATCAAGGCCCTGGTGTCGCGGGCCGCCGCATTGGGCATGACGGCCCTGGCCATCACCGATCACGATAACGTCTCCGGTGCTGTGCGCTTCCAAAAGGCCTGCCAGGAGACGGGTATCAGACCTATCCAGGGTGCGGAGGTGACCACCAGCCTGGGCCACCTGACCCTGCTGGCCCGGGACCAGCGGGGGTACGCCAACCTCTGCCGCATACTCACGCAGGCACACATGGGCCACCCGCGCGGGCAGCCCGAGGCCGATCTCGAGACCCTGGCCCAGTATCACGAGGGGCTTTTCGCCCTCAGCGGCTGCCGGCGGGGTTATATTTCCTCCCACATCCTGCGCGGCGAACTGGCAGAGGCACAGGAGGCGGCTCGTCGCTTGCGTGATATCTTCGGTTCCGCTCATTTCTTCCTGGAACTGGAGGGCAACTTGCTCCCCGGCAGCCAGAGCCTGAACCAGGCTCTGGTGGATCTGGCGGCTGCGCTGGGCGTGGGGGTGGTGGGCACGGCCAACGTCCATTATGCCGAAAAAAGCGACTTTCCCGTGCACGATATCCTCACCTGCGCTCGTACCCTTACAAAACTGGAGGACGTGCATCCCGAGCGACGGCTCAATGCCCAGAACTACCTGGCCCCGGAAGAGGAGATGGCCCGGGTATTCGCCCGTCATCCCGAGGCCGTGGCCAACACGGTCCGCATCGCGGAGCAGTGCGAACCTGTCCTCACCCTGGGCCGGCCCACCTTTCCGGCTTTCCCGGTGCCCGGCGACGAGACTGCCGCCTCGTTCCTGCGCCAGCTGGTCTGGCAGGGGGCCAGGAAGCGATACGGGACGCTGCGGCCGGAGGTAGCCCAGCGCCTGCAGAAAGAACTCGATATCATCACCACCCTCGGGTACGAGGATTACTTCCTTCTTGTCTGGGACGTGGTCCGTTTTGCCCGCGCGCGGGGCATCCGCTACAGCGGGCGGGGGTCGGCGGCCGATTCCGCCGTGGCCTACTGCCTGGGCATCACGGAGGTGGACGCCATCCGGCGCGGGCTTCTGTTTGAGCGCTTTCTCAGCCTGGAACGGGCGGAAAAGCCAGACATAGACGTGGACTTCGATGCCCGTTACCGCGACGATGTCTCCGCCTACGTATACCAGAAATACGGGCGCGACCACGTGGCCGCGGTGGCCACCTACAATACCTTCCAGGCCAGGTCGGCCGTACGGGACCTGGGTAAGGCCCTGGACATCCCGGCGGAGGAGCTGGATTTCCTGGCTCGCCGGCTGCCGTACGTGGGGGCGGACGACATCGCCGGAGCCATGGACCGGTTCCCGGAATTGCGACACAGCCGGATCCCCCAGTGGAAATTCCAGCGTCTGTTCGACACGGCCCGGGCGGTGGCGAATTTTCCCCGCCATCTGGCCACCCACCTGGGCGGGCTTGTGATCAGCCGCGATCCCATTGTCAATTTCTCGCCCCTGCAGATGTCCGCCAAGGGACAGGTGATCTGCCAGTTCGATAAGGACGACGTGGAAGACCTGGGGCTGGTCAAGCTGGACCTTTTGTCCTTGCGGGCTCTGTCGGCGGTAGAAGATGCGGTCGCAACCATCCAGCGGCGCCGGCCGGGGTTCGATTACGACGCCATCCCCCTGGACGATAAAGCCACCTACCGCATGCTGAACCAGGGCCAGACCATCGGCGTCTTTCAGTTGGAAAGCCCTGCCCAGCGGGCCCTGCAGGGGCGGCTGGGTGCCGAGAACCTGGAGGATATCATCGACAGCGTGGCCATCATCCGGCCCGGTCCCATCAAGGGCAACATGGTAGAACCCTTCCTGGCCCGCCGCCGCGGGGAGGAACCGGTCAGTTACCTGCATCCCAAACTCAAGCCCATCCTGGAGAAGACCTACGGCGTAGTCCTGTTCCAGGAACAGGTGATCGAGATTGCCACCGCCATCGCCGGGTTCAGCCCGGGCGATGCCGACCGCCTGCGGCGGGTGATGACCCACGCCCGCTCTCCTGCGGACATGGCGGAGATCGGCCGCTACTTCGTGCAGCGGGCAGTGGAGCAGGGGGTGAGCGAGAAGGAGGCTGGCACCATCTTTTCCTACATCGCCGGGTACGCCAGTTACGGCTTCTGCGAGGCCCACGCCGCCGCCTTCGGGGTGACGGCCTACAAAACCGCCTACCTGGTGCGACACTACCCGGCCCAGTTTTACGCGGCCGTCTTGAGTAACGAACCCATGGGTTACTACTCTCCCGATATCATCTGCGACGAGGCCCGCCGCCGCGGGGTTACCATCCTGCCGGTGGACATAAACCGCAGTGAGGCGGCGTTCACGACGGAGGAGCTGCCGGCCCGCGGCGGCCGGGTGCGGTACGGCATCCGCATAGGTTTGAAGCAGGTGAAGGGCATCACCGCCCACCTCTTATTGGCGATTCCGGCCGAGCGTAAGGCCCGGGGCCCGTTTTTGTCCCTGGCCGATTTCGCCCGGCGGATAAATGCTCCCCGCGATGTGCTCGAGAACCTGGTAGCCTGCGGGGCTTTCGATAGCCTGCATCCCAACCGGCGTGCCATGTTGTGGAGCCTGCCTGAGATCCTGGCCAGGGCGGGACAGCCGGGGCCGGGGCGGCCGGATAGCCAGCGTCTTTTTCCGCCCGCAGCCGCACCCCCGCCGCAGATCGCCGATTTTTCCTCCTACGAGCGGTTCATGAAGGAATGGGAGGTACTGGGCCTGAGCCCGGGACCGCATTTCATGGCGTTTTTCCGCCGTGCCTTGGCCGGACGGGGGATTCTCACCACCAAAGAGGCCGGTTACCGTCCGCAGGGCACGTATGTACAGGTGGCGGGCTTGCCAGTGCGGCCGCACCGTCCCCCTACCCGCAGCGGCCGCACTATCGTCTACCTCAGCTTGGAAGACGAAACCGGCATGCTTGATGTGACCGTCTTCGAGCATGTCTACCAGCGTTACGGGCATATACTTTTTGGCTATCCGCTGCCGCCGCTTTTGATCAGTGGGAGCATTGAGCACCGGAGTAACCTGGCAATGTTGCTGGCCGACGCCATCGCTCCCCTGGACGTTTGATGCCATCCCGTGCCAGGGGATGAGAGTATAATAACGGCAAAAGAAACCGTGGCGGCGCGATAGAAACACCCCCGGCAGGTTAAACTCAAGTAGTAGCAAAGAGAGGGGGCGGACAACGTGCCATTACTGGGCATTTTATTTGCGGTAATGGTGGTCGGGGGTATCTACCTGTTTGTCCGCTACCAATACACCAGGAAAAGCCAGGCAGTGCTGGCGGTAGCGTTCGCCCTGGCGTGGTTCTTGTCTTACTTGGCCGACCGCGCCCTTTTGCCCACCGTAACGGGCGGATACTTGGCGGTGGCCTCGTTTCTCACTGCTTTGCCGTTTTTCGTCATATTCGCCTTGGTGATTTCCGAGGTTTGGCGCAAGATCAAGCAACGTGATTATGACCGTGAAATAGGAGCGTTGCACGCCCGGGAGGCGGCTGTGCGCGACCGGCTGGCCGCGATCGGCGAACGCCTGGCCACGCTCAGAGACGAAGAACAAAGCATGGCTGCTCGTGCGAGGCAGGCTTCTGAGTCCGCGGACAGGCTGCGTGCTGCCATCGAGCAATGGCAGCAAGGCGGCGGCGTCGCTCGTGTGCGTGCCGTCAAGGTGCAGGATTGGCAAAGACAGTTCGCATCCATGGATGATGCCGCTCTCGATGCTGTTTTGGCCAGGCTCCGGAGCGAGCTGGCAGCGGCGGCGCCGCAGGACGACCACTACCTCCAGCTCCAGGCGGAATACAACGTGGCAGAGCTGGAGCGTCTCTCCCGGTTGACCACCCGGCCGCAAGACCAGGGCGAGGTTCAGAGCGGCGAGGTAGCCGACCTGTCCCTGGAGAGAAACCGCCTGGAAAACGAGCTTTTGGAGCTACGCAGTGCCATTTTCCGTGCCGAAAAAAGGCGTGCCGAATATTTGTCCAAACGGATTACATTATGAGGCAGCGGCCGGGGCCTTGTGAAGCGAGATCTAGAGGAGTGATGGCATGTGAGCCACGTAGCTTCCTACCGCACTGAAATCAAGATACCCCAAGTGGCGGGCATGAACCTGGAAGACAACGAAGCCTGGCGGCTTTTGCGTTCGGCGTTGGAGGCGGTAGCTGCCGCACACGGCGGCCAAGTGGTGGACGTCATCACCGACTCGGAAGGACGGCGGGTCCGGTGCGACGCTGCCATTGTGGTGCCCGAGTTCCGGCGCGGCCTGGGCGTCAAGGTCGATCCAAACACGGGTCAGGTGAAGTTTCTCTACGACACCTGGGGAGGCTTTGCCCACACCGCCAGGGACCTGTCTGCCGAGATCGTCCAGAACTTTACTGCCCTGGCCGTCACCCGGGCTTTGCAGGAAATGAACTACGAGGTAGACCTCGACGAGGTCAAAGTGGACGACCGGCGCGAGGTGTGGATCCGGGCCGAGCTCTGAGCACACATATCCGGGGTGGAGGGGATATCTTGCCCAAAAGGGTAGTGGTAACGGTAAACGAGCGGGGCGAGATCAGGACGGATTTCGTGGGCTTCCAGGGCGACGAATGCCTCGACGAGGCCGAGCGGCTGTCTGCGATCCTGAAAAGCCTCGGCCTGCGTTTGGGTGTGCAGGAGATACGTCGCAAGAGTGCGGCTGAGACCGAAAGGGAGGCGGGCACCGATGAAACTGGCGAAGAACGTGGGATTGGCACTGCCCGTCGCTAATGCACCTGCTTCCCCTGTTGGGGCCGAGCCCGGCCGTCCGGCGAGTGTGCTGGAGATACGGGTGACGGCTGGCCGCCTGGACATCAACGAGTTGTATTCCCAGACTGTGGCGAGCGCATTGGTCAGGCGGCTTGCAGCACTAGGGATTAGTACGCACCAAGTGTTTCATTCGTGGTGTGGGTGAAGCCTGGGCACAGGCGTACCGGCCGCCGGAGGAGGGGTTAGTATACCCGCGCGTTTGGATGACAGCTGGATCCAGGAAGGGCTTTTGAAGCGCCGTAGCAATTACTCGCCGGTGATTGTGTTTGAGACCACTGATCCCAAGCGGTTGTACCAGCTAAAGGATTTCATCGTTCACGATCCGGATCTTCGCGGCGCGGACAACATCTTTGTTTACGATCCCTGGGACGGGCTTGGCCGTGTTGCCATTGGAACCCAGGGGTTTGCTGTCGAGCCATATCGCAAAACACTGGGCCAGACATCGCCCCTTCAGCAACGCGCTCGTCTGGAAGATGGGGTGTCCTTCACCAGCCTGCGGGCAGTGCTCAAGGAAATCGACCAGTTTATCAAGCGTGCACGCACTATTTTTGTCATCCAGAACCTGGCCGAGCACCGCGAATCCGAAACCGGCCTGCAAGCGGCCCTCCGGGCCTGGGCGATCGACCCGGCCGTGGTAACGAAGGGCTCCACCGTGTTTCTCGTGACGGCCGATGTCACGCGCATACTCGACGAGTACACGCGCGAGCTGGTGCTCACGATCTCAGTGGACCCTTCTTCCGCGCGGGAACGTGAAAGCACGATCGGGGCCGTAGCCGATGAGCTGCAGCTGCCGCTTGACGCCAACCGGCTGCAGCAGCTTGTCATGGCCACGGCCGGCCTGAACCTTCACCAGCTGGAAAGCATCCTTCTTGAGTCCTACTTTACGCAGCACAACTTCCAGCTGGAGGCGATCAAACGGCTGAAGTCGGAACTGGTAAAACGCTCCGGGGTGCTGGAGATCAAGGAGCCCCAATCGGGCTTCGCCGACATCGGTGGCTATCAGGCGGTCAAGGATTTTATACGCAAATATGTGATCAATGTTCTGCAGGACGCCGAGCGTGCAAGGCGGTTCGCCTTGCCCCTTCCCAAGGGCATGCTGTTTTTTGGCCCGCCGGGTACGGGCAAAAGCCTGTTCGCCAATGCCCTGGCCAGCGAAGTGGGGCTGCCATTTATCAATCTGGTGACCGAGAACATCTACTCGAAGTGGCTCGGCGAGTCGGGGCAGAACATGAAAAACGCCATCCGGCTGGCGGAGAAGATGTCCCCGGCCATCGTGTTCGTAGACGAAATCGACCGGTTCGGCAAGCGCGGCCAGGCAGTGGCGGATTCGGCCGGAGAGGAAACCCGGCGGGTGTTCTCCCAGTTTCTCGAGTGGCTTGGAACGCCTGACCGGGAGGCCATCATTGTGGGTACCACCAACGTGCCGGAGCACTTGGACGAGGCGTTTACGCGTACTGGGCGATTCGACTACAAGATACCGTTTCTGTATCCCGGCGACGAGGCCAGGGCAGACATCATGGCGGTGCACCTTGGTATCACCGGCTCCGGCCGTAAGTCTCCCACCCCACTTGACATGCCGGTACCGGAGGTGCTGGAATTTCTGCGGAGCGAGATGGCTCCCCGCACCGTGCACTTTTCCGGGGCCGAGCTGGAGGAACTGGTCACCAGGGCCAAGCGGCTGGCTTTCGACCGCGGGGCTGCGGCCGTGGGCAAATCCGATCTTCTGCAGGCCGCCTCCACTTTCCGGATCAATCCGGCGGAGCGGAGGCTTGTGATCGAGAACTATCTTGCCCAGGCCCGGCGGTTCACTGACGACCAGACGTTCCTGGACGCGATGGCCAGCGAGGTGGGCATAAAAATCTGACCCCGATGCAGGAATATCAACGGAGCAGGTGAATAGTAACGTGTGTTTTACCCCTGACCCAGGGGCTTAATTTGTGTACCCAATAACCATGAGGAGGCGGAACACGTGGCGGTAAAGATTTTCGAAGACTGCATTTCCTGCGGGGCCTGCGAGCCCGTTTGCCCCAACGAGGCCATCAGCCCCGGCGACGAGATCTACGTGGTAGATCCCAACAAGTGCACGGAGTGCTATGGCTGGTACGAATTCCAACAGTGCATTTCCGTTTGCCCGGTGGACTGCATCCACGCCGATCCTGACCATCGCGAGAGCGTGGACGAGCTGGCGGCCAAGCACAAGCGGCAGCATCCGGAACACGAGCTCGAGAATACGGATAAGTGGCAGCCGCCCGCCTAGTGGGTGGCGGATACCGGGCGAGGAGCCCGGGGCCAAATCGGACATCAAAGCTGCAAACGCCAGTAGCCTTCCAATGGCCGCTGGCGTTTTGTTTTTTGTCCCCGCTTTTAGCCCCGCCGGGCAAGACGCCGGCGCTGGGTGGCTTTTTCGGCCTCAGCCACGAGGGCCGGTAAAAGGCCTAGGCCAAGGGCGATCTTCCACGCCGACGTGGCTAAAGCCGTGGTGTGAAATACCGCTTGCAGCACCGGTACGTACACCACTGCCGCCAAAAGGCCGGCGGCCCAGGCTACGGACACGACCAAGGCTGCGTTAGACAGAAAGCCGGGCGCCCAAGCCGGGGCCAGTTCCGTGCGGGCCGTGAATGCCCGCATCAGTTCGGCAGCAATCACCGTTGTCAGGGTGACGGTGCGCGCGTACGACATTCCGCGCCCGCTGCCAAGCCCCCAGAGCAATGCGAGCAGTGCGGCCACCGCCAACGCCACTGATTGCACGGCGATGCCGCGTTGCATACTGGGCGTGATGATGCTTTCGTGCGGTTTCCGCGGCCGCACCTTCATCAGGCTCTCTTCGCCTTTCTCGAGTCCCAAAGCGAGGGCCGGAAAGCTGTCGGTCAGGAGGTTGATCCAAAGAAGATGCACCGGCTCGAGCGGGACCGGCAGGCCCAATAGCATGGCAAGAAATACCATGAGGACTTCGCCGACGTTGCAGGAAAGGAGGAAATACACGAATTTCCGTATGTTGGCGTAGATCAGGCGGCCTTCTTCGATGGCGGCCACGATGCTGGCGTAATTGTCGTCTGTCAGTACCATGTCCGAGACGCCCCGGGCTACGTCGGTACCGGTTATCCCCATCGCCACGCTGACGTCTGCCCTTTGCAAGGCCAAAACGTCATTCACTCCATCGCCGGTGACGGCTACCAAATGCCCGTTGGCTTGCAGTGCCTGCACAATCCTCCGCTTGTGTTCGGGGGTAACGCGTGCGTAGATCGCGGCTTTGCGGGCCGCTTCCCGCAGCTGTTCGTCGGACAGATGCTCGAGCTCCTGGCCGCTTATGATCATGCCCGGGGCCGGTTCCGTCGGCACTAGCCCAAGCACCCGGCCAACGGCCGCGGCTGTGCGTGGGTTGTCGCCGGTGACCATCACCGTCTTTACCCCGGCACTATTTGCCCGTGCCACGCAGGCCGGTACTTCCGGTCGTACGGGGTCCCACAGGGCAATCATCCCCACAAATACGTGTCCTTTCTCCCACTGTTCGGGCGGCACGGTCGCACCGCCAGGCAGGTCACGGTATGCCACGGCCAGCACACGGAAGGCGTCCAGGGCCAGAGCATCGTTGGCTTCTTGCACGCGGCTTTGCCACTCGTGTGTGAGCGGTGCCGGGCCTTCGGCCGTGATGATACGGTCGCACAATGTGAGCACAATTTCCGGTGCTCCCTTCACCACGACCCGCTGTGCCGGTCCCCACTCGTGTACCGTGACCATGCGTCGTCTTTCAGCGGAAAAAGGAATTTCACCGCATCGCGGGTGGGCGCGGCGGATACTTTCGATATCCACGCCTTGTGCCATGCCCAGTCGCAACAGCCCCGCCTCGGTGGGATCGCCCAAAATGGCGGCGTTGGCCGTGTCCGTGGCACCGGCACGTGCGGCAACGCTTATCTCGGCGTCGTTGCACAAAACCGCCGCCTCCACCAGCCAGCGGACGTGGGAAGCAAGTTTTCTCGCCGGGACATCGGCTGGGTGCTCCGCCGCTGGCAAATCCACCATGTAGCCGGCCAGCCACAGGCGCGAAGCAGCCATGGTGTTTTCCGTCAGAGTCCCCGTTTTGTCAGAGGCAATGACGCTTACTGCCCCCAGGGCCTCCACCGCTCCGAGCCGCCGGATCACGGCGTGCCGGGCGGCCATCCGTTGGGTTCCGATGGCCAGCACCACCGTGATGACCGCCGGCAGCCCTTCTGGGATGGCGGCGACTGCCAGGCTGACGGACGTGAGAAACATCTGAAGAAGCGGCCTGTGCTGCCATACCCCTGCGAGGAAGACCACCGCACAGACAAAAAGCGTCACCAGACCAAGCCACCGGCCGAGCTCAGCGAGTTTCTGCTGCATGTGCGTGTGCTCAACGGGGCTTTCCGCCAGCCGCGCGGCAATGGAACCGATTACCGTGCCAGGACCGGTACTAACCACGACGCCACGGCCCCGCCCGTAAACCACGGTCGTTCCCATGTAGGCCATATTTAAGCGGTCGGCCAATGTGGCGGTGGGCGGAAGCACCACAGCGGCGTTTTTCTCCACCGCCATGGCCTCGCCGGTCAAGGGGGCTTCGTTCACCCGCAGGCTATGCGCCTCTACCAGGCGCAAATCCGCCGGTACCTGGTCGCCGCTTGCAATCAGAACGAGGTCTCCGGGCACGAGCTCACCGGCAGGGATCTCCTGCAGGCGGCCGTCCCGGACCACCCGCACCACCGGTGGTGTGAGGTCCTGCAGGTGTGCCAGGGCGTGTTCCGCCTTCGATTCCTGGTACAGGCCGAGGGCGGCGTTTGCCACCACAATGCCCAGGATGACCGCGGCATCGACAGGCTGCCCGGCCAGGGCCGACACGCTGGCGGCCACCGCGAGCACGAGGATGAGAAAATCGTTCAACTGGGCCCAAAGCCGGCTCAGGAAGGACGCCCGCGGGGCTTTGGGGATGGCATTGGGCCCGTGTACGCCAAGCCGCCGTGTGGCTTCTTTTTCGGCGATCCCGCCGGTGGGGTGCGTACCAAGGAGCACGAGTACCTCGGCCGCTGGCAGTGCGTGCCATGCCTCGGGATTGGACATGAGATGCTTCTTCGCCTCCGCAAGAAGATATGCGGCGGGCTTGGCATTATAAGACATGGGCCAGCAGCCTAGGCTCCAGAACCCGGGGCGAGGAAATCGGCCCTGAGAGGCGAAATACACAGGCAAGACTGCCGCGACGGGAGGCTTGTGTCATGCCCGAGGACCTCGAGCACACACGCATTGTCCGGTTGGGTCAAGACGGCAAAGAACCGATGAGTGTCCGGGAAATCCTTCTCCGCGTGTACGGCATCTTGCAGGAAAAGGGCTACAATCCGGTCACCCAGATCGCAGGATTTTTGGCCAGCGGTGATCCTGTGTACATCACGGCACACAAAAATGCCCGCCAGCTGGTGCGTCGTCTCGACACCTTCGACGTGTTGGAGGAACTGGTGCGCTTCTACCTGGAACACAACTCACCGCTGTACGACGACGCCGTGCCCGCATCGCCGGACGACCCGGATCAGGGTGAGAAGGCACACCGCCGTCGCGGGTTCCGCCACAGCCCGGACGACTGAGGCGTGACCACTACGACGTGAAGAAACCTGGGAGGGTTCGGAGATGGTCTACAGGGAATTCGTGCCTGGACGCACGTATGTAGGGCGGGTGCCTTTCGGCGTTGATCTCAAGGAGTACCTGGAGAATTTTGTCCGCGATCGCCAGATCACTGCGGCCACAATATCCGGGATCGGGGCCACCACCGCTACGCGACTCGGGTATTACGATCAAACCCAGCGGGAGTACCGCTCCATCGCTTTTGAGAAAGAAATGGAAATCGTTTCGCTTCTAGGCACGGTCTCCGTACAAGACGGCAAACCGATGGTCCACGTCCATCTGGCGGTGGGAGACGAGAGCGGACGCGTGTTCGGAGGGCATTTGATGCCGGGCACGAAGGTCTTCACGGCCGAATTTGTCGTGAATGTCTTCGAGGGCGAGCCGCTCACAAGGCGCCTGGACGAAGCTACCGGCCTTTATTTGTGGAGCGATGCCACGGCGCCATGAAAATAGGCCTCTTTTGAAGGTCGCACGGGCAGTGCTATAATAACACCGTCTTTCTTGATCGCGACATCTCACAATTAACGCGCCTATAGCTCAGGGGATAGAGCACCGGCCTCCGGAGCCGGGAGCGGGGGTTCGAATCCCTCTAGGCGCACGGTAGTGGCAGCAGGTTCGCATACCTGCTGTTTTTTTATACCTCCGGTCAAGGAATTTTACCCCACCCGGCACAGGTGGTGTATACCTGCGCCTCGCCCTCGACGGGAGGGACGCCGGCCGAGACGAACGCCATCCCAGCAGGGGGGGCGGGCACCACGAACGAAAAGGCCCCAGTCGCGGTGGCGACCGTCAGCGAAAGGTCATATCCATACTCCACCGTTTGCACCAGGTATGGGGGCGGGCCCGGGTAAGCAACCACCGCTGTCAAGACACGGGTGGGCCCAACCACCTGGCAGCCTACAGGTTGCCAGTCCGGCGGCAGTGTTACTGGCAGCTGGGCCACTATCAGCCGCTGGGTGCTCCGTTGCTGGTATGACAGCACTATTTCGGTCCTTAGGATGACCGGGGACCCCTCCCCTACCGGGACAACAAGGTTCCTAGGCTGGGTAAGAGCGGCAAGCACGCGGTCATTGAGGAATACTGCCACCCGGGAGCCGAAATATCCGGTGGCCAGCATATTCCCGCGGTTAACTTCCACCGTTGACCACATTGAACGAGCCCAGCTTTCCTGTCATGTAACCAAAGGTCGGAGCGGATGCCTGTACATCCTATGTTTTCACGGAAAGTGGGTGTCCGCTGTGCACACACTCCTTGGACGAGTCATAGCATGACTTTGCAGCCGCCGCGGACGTGCCGGCTGCAGCCGGCGGTGCGTCAATCCACCCACGGCGGTAGGAGGCGAAGGAAAATGCCGTTTGTCACACAAGCTGACCCGTCCAATACCGGCAACATAACCCAGACTGCTTCCGTTGACATTACGTTGTCCCCCACCACAGCAGTTATTAACGCTACAAACATGAAGCCAGGAAACAGCGTCACTGGCGTGATCAACGTATCAAATACCGGTACCGTCGATGTGTACTACTTCATATCGGCAGACTGGGCAGCTGGGGGCACGACACCCCCGAGCATGGCGGCTTTGTTAGCCCACAAGCTGGCAGTGAGCGTGGAGGCTGGCAGCCCTGCCACGAGCCTGTACACAGGCACGCTGGCGGGTCTGGTCAACCAACCGACCAGCCCCGGTCGTCAGCTGACCTTGTCCACTGGCAACGAAAACGTGGCCATTACCGTCACACTGCCGTCGAACGCGGGCTCGCTGTACCAGAACATCGAGGTCACGACGGATTTTGTCTTCGTGGCGCAGTCCTGATCGGGCCGGGCGGTGGGCAACATGCCCACCGCCTTCATGTCTTGTGGGGGGATAAAAATGCACCCCAGGCTCATTGCAATGATGACGGTGGGTAACGAACGCAATCGCTATTTGGGCGAAGTGCTGGAGCATCTCCGTGGTTTTGTGGATGGCATAGTGGCAATCGACGATGGTTCCACGGACGGAACTGCACATGTCCTCGCCCACTGCCCCCGCATGTTGGACGTCGTCCGCAACCCTGAACCCGTAATGCCGTTAAATGAAGGGTTAGTCAGGACCCAGCTTTGGACATTGGCCGCCACGGTAAAGCCGGCATGGCTTGTAGCCGTGGATGCGGACGAAATGTTCGAGGATGCGGTCGCGACCGAGCTACCATGGCTGATCAGCCATGGCGATTTCGAAGTCATAAGTTTTCGTATCTTCGATTTTTGGCAAAACCGCACCCACTACCGGGTAGACGGGGCCTGGAACCCGTGGCCCCGGTTTTCTCCCGTGGCGGTGCGGTATCACGAGGGACGCGATTACCATTTTCCCGCCCTGGAAATCCACTGCGGCCGGGTGCCGTTGGAGTATAGGCGGAGCCCATTCGTGTATTACGCAGACATACGCCTAAAACACTTCGGGTGGGCCAACCCCGCCGACCATCTGTGGAAATATTCCTTCTACCGGGAAAAGGACATAAAGATTTACGGCGCGCCCACGCCGCACACCGAAAGCATCATGGCCCCTGCGGTCTCGGTGCGCCTGGAGCCGTGGGTGCCGGACCGGCGCCTTCCTTTCCAGTGTTCTGGCAAGGAGGAGACCTTATTATGACCGGCGGCCGGGTAGCCATTCTTACCACCAACCATTTTCACCCGGCCGGTGACCGGGTCATATACGGAGGGGCCGAGAAATACGGGGTGGAGCTGAGCCGGTTACTTCTGTCGCTTGGGTTCGAGGTGAGTTGGTGGCAAATCGGGGACGGCTGGCAAAAAGAAATTCTCCCCGGCGTTATCGTCCGCACTTTGCCGGCAGCGGAAGCCCCATTCCATACCATTCCGCAGCTCAACCAGGCATTTCACGAGCGGGCGGTGGACCATGACTACTTCATATACTTCGTCACTTTTCTGGCCTACCCGCAGGCGATGGAGGCGAGCATTTCGATATCGCACGGCGTGTATTGGGATTACCCTGGCTTCGACGCTACCCTGAACACCGAGGCAGATCGCGCGGAATGGCGCCGCCGGCTAGGGATTGCCCTGAGCGGCCCCATCCGGGTGGTCTCTGTTGACACTGCGACCATCAACTGGGTGGCCGCTACCTTCCCGGGACTTGTCAGCAGGTTCGAATACATCCCGAATTTTGTCGACGTGGCAGCGGTCGACGCCACTGAGCCGGCTGGCAAGGCGCCCGGCCGCATCCGGGTTGTGTATCCGAGAAGGTTGACCACCGTACGGGGCATCAACGAGATGGTCCGCGCGGCGGAGGTACTTTCGGGGCGTTACCCGGAGGTCGAGTTTCACTTCATCGGTCGTGGGCACCAAGACGAAGTGGAAAAAGACATGATGGCCTGGGTTTCTCGTCACCCGGGCACGTATTATTACTGGCTACCCCCGGAAGATGTGCTGCGCGTATTGAAAAGTGCTGACATCGCCGTTATCCCATCCAAAGCGGCCGAAGGGACATCGCTTGCTTGCCTGGAGGCGATGGCCGCCGGCTGTGCGGTGATCGCCAGCTGGGTGGGAGGGCTCGGAAACCTTATCATCGATGGGTACAACGGACTGATCATCAAACCAACCGTGCACGACTTGTTAGCCAGCCTGGAACGGCTAATCCGGGACGAGGAGCTGCGTGTCTTTCTTGGCCGGAACGCACGCGAGACGGCCAAAGCCTTCGATCTGCCAGTGTGGGAACAGCGGTGGCGGAAAGTGATCCAAAGCGTATTTGTGTGAGGGATCGAACATGCGCATATCTATCCTGATGCCCAACCTGCTGCTGCCCAATGGCGAAAGCCCTGTCATCGGCGGCCTCGAGCGATATGCTTGGCAGCTTATCAGTTTGATGAGAGAACTCGGATACGAGGTTGATGTGCACCAGTTTGCCGGGACCGACTGGCACCGGCAAATTTCCGGAATAGATGTTTACGGGTACGGGATGGCGAGCTGGTCTGAGACCGCTGCATTGGAAGCAATGCACCAGAACACTGGGGCCGTACTGTACCTGTCCATAATGCAGGCGCCCCTGCGGTATAAGCCGCGATCCGTGATTGTCTCGCATGGTGTGTGGTGGGACGATCCGGCATCGTCGGGAGACTATGTCCAGCGTTCGTTGGAAGTGTGCCGACAAGCTCTGACGGAGGCAGGGCATGTCGTGTCGTGTGATTACAGCTTTCTCAATGTGGTACGGTCGTTTTATCCGGCGTTGGCGGACCGCGTTACCGTGATTCCGAACTTTGTCGACCTTGCACAGTTTTATCCTTCGCACGCCCAGGGAAACCCGCTCCGCGTCCTGTATCCCCGCCGGTTGGAACGCTGCCGCGGTGCCGACATGTTTGTGCAGATGGCCCGCACGCTGGTGCAGAGAGGCTACGACCATCTGAATTTCGAGATGGCGGTAGACCGAAATCACCCCGACCGGAATGAGGCCTTGGTAGAGGTGACGCGTGACCTGGAAGCTGTACTGGCAGTGAGAACCTACCCGTTTGAAGCCATGGGTGACGTATACCGGTCGGCCCAGATCGTTGTGTTTCCAAGCCTGTGCAGTGAGGGGACCTCCCTCGCGTGCCTGGAAGCAATGGCGTGTGGCTGCGCGGTCGTAGCCACGGACGTGGGCGGACTGACCAACATTATCATCAACGGTTACAACGGTATCCTCGTTCCTCCGCGTCTGCACGAATTGACGCGAGCGGTAGAGTATCTGGTTTGCCACCCACACGATCGGGCATTGCTGGGCGAGCGGGCGCAAGCCACCGCGCGGGCGTTCGACGTACAGGCCTGGAAAAGACGGTGGAGCGAGGTCATCCTGACAGTCTACGGATCTGTTTGACGGCAGCATGCACCGCCTATCCCTCTGGCTCATAGCATGTTCACTGGCCTAAAGCCAGAAGGGAGAGGTGAAAATGTCGTATTCTCCGCAGCCTGCCAGGCGCCGGCGGCTGGGGATGGTGGCCCGGCAGGCCAAGCCACAGACGGTGCAGAAAATCGTGATCGTCAACCCCGACCAAGACTGCAGCGAGGTCAAGGAACAGATTTTTGCCCAACACGGCCGCATCATCAAGGAGATGCCTTTAGTCAACGGTTTTCTCTGCGAGTTTCCGGTGCAGGAGTTGGCTCGGCTGCAGACCCTGGCAGAACATCCGGCTGTGCTGGCAATGGAGGATGATGCTCTCCTGCAGATCATGTGTTTTTTCCGACGGCCGCTGGCCCCGGGACCGGCTCAGCCGGCCCAGCCAGCACAGCCGGCTCAGACGACGGGATGGGGGGTAGCACGCATCCATGCCCCCGAGGCGTGGAAGGACGCCACCGGCCGTGGGGTAAAGGTAGGGGTATTGGACACTGGCATCGATCTTGACCATCCGGATTTGAAAGAAAACATCAAGGGCGGTGTCAACATACTCGAGTCTGCTGCCAGTCCGGATGACGACAACGGTCACGGCTCACACGTGGCAGGGATCATTGCGGCGGTGGACAACGGTATCGGTGTGGTTGGGGTAGCACCGCGTGCTTCCCTTTATGCCATCAAGGCGTTCGATGCCAACGGATCTGGCAAGGTGTCCGATGTTATCACGGGCCTGGAGTGGGCGGTCAAAAACGGCATGCAGGTTGTCAACATGAGTTTCGGTTCCCCGCAGGACTCGACCGCTCTCCGGACTGCCATCACCAACGCTGTGCAACAGGGTGTGGTAATGGTCGTGGCGGCGGGCAACGAAGGCAAGAACGATTCCGTGATGTATCCGGCCCGTTACCCGCAGGTGATCGCGGTTTCCGCCACCAACAAAAACGACCAAATGGCCAGTTTCTCAAGCCGCGGGCCGCAGATCGGCATCGCCGCACCGGGCGAGGAGATCTATTCTACGTATAAAAACGGCGGCTACAAGACTGCCAGCGGCACCTCTATGGCGACCCCGCATGTGACCGGTACCATCGCCCTTATGCTGGAGAAACACACCGGCGCGCCGGCGGACGTGATCAAAGCCGTCAAGGGAGCGGCCGAAAAGCTTCCAGGCCTTGGTCCCACCGAGCAGGGAGCCGGCCTTGTAAACGCCCCCGGCACTGTACGGAACTGGTAGACGAAAGCCCCACTGCCTTAATTAACAACAAGGGCCCGCAAGGGCCCTTGTTCGTTACTGTCTGGTAGGTGCCTGCCAGCTTGGCAAGGTGCCAGGCGTGAAGAAGTAGAACACCGTGAAAAACAATGTCACAAGAAGAAGGACCATATCCCGGATCGAGGTCATCGCTTTTTCCCTCCGTGGCACGGTATCGTACCGCTGTTTCTCTTACGCTCTCTTGCCGGTCAGGATTTTCCTTTGGAGGCGTTCGGGGGTGCACTCGCGGCGAAGGGCTGCAGCATCGGCCCAAAGACGGTCAGGGATATCGTCCGGTTTGGGCCCACCTGGATACCGCCAACGCTCAGCTGGCCCGCCAATAGGAGCAAGGCCGTGGCTACGTTGATTGCCACCTGTACCGTGTTCACAAAGTGACTGGTTTCGCCATTCCCGCTATCCGGCATGCCCGGTCCCTTCCTTCCACACCTACTCTATGGCCCATGTACGTCACCGGTCACCCGGTTGGGGGGACTCCACAGGCATAATCTGTCCCGTGCACATTCACCAACTTGTGGACCCCCGGAATATATAGGAGCGGAAGCCTGACTTCCCTGGAAGACTGCCGCGGCCGCAAGGGAGGTGTTGACAAATGTCGGTGCAGTGGGACGGGTTCTGGTGGCTGTGGCTCGTGCTCCTGTTCTACGCAGTGCTTCTTGCCGTGATACTCATGTGCGTTTGCGTACCCAACTAGACCAATTCGCAAAGCGGGGATCGTGGGAAGACGGGACCTTTTAACGCGAAAGGAGGTGCCGGCGGATGCAAACCCAGTGGGGCGGATTTTGGTGGATTATCATCATAATCCTCATTATCATCTTCCTGTTCTTCTTCTTCCCCTTCTTCCCGTTGGGGGGGAATAAGACCGCGTAACCCATAGCCGGCTCTGGCGGCGATCTTCGGACTCTGGATCTTCCAGAGCCTTTTCGCTCACGCAGGCCCAGGCTGTCCGGCCCACGAGAAATCGAAAAGGGGTGTCGATCGATGACCGCACAGTGGGACGGCTGGTGGTGGATTATCCTCGTCGTGATTATCATCATTCTCTTCTTCTTCCTGCCGTTCTGGTGGTTCCCACTCGGGAGCGCGAAGGCATAACAAGGTCTGCCTTCCGACACCGAAAAGGGCTCCGGATTCCCGGAGCCCTTTTTGTGTTGGTGCTGGGGCGATTTTTACTGGCCCGGCGGGCGGCGCACCTGGGACGCGAGGCTCGACAAGAGGTTCTGCACGGCCGGAGACCCGAGGATCGATACGATGTCTTTCACATCGGGGGCTTTGGGAGCGGGCGGCGGTGGCTCGCCTGAAACGTCGGCGGCTGGCGGCGGTGCGGGTGATGGCTTTGCCGGCGGCGAGTGGCTTCCTGCTCCCGCACCGGGAGAGGCGGCTTCGGCCAGGGCCCGCACATGCGTAAGGATCGTCTCGATGGCCTCCCGGTTCTGCATCACGACGATCAAGCTGTTGACTGTACGGGACAGATCATCTAGAGCGGTGCCAATCTTAACCAGATATGAACCCACGGTGCTGATTGCCTCCAGGGGGCTCATGTTCGCTAGGGGGCTCACCGGGGCTTTAGGCGCGGGCTCGTTGCCGCTGGCGGTCGCCGCGGCTTCGCCCGTTGTAGTGTCGTCCGTGGCTGGCATTACACCTCACCTCTCCAGTTGCTGGCTTATTCATTCTTATGCGGGAAGTAACATACGGTGCCATTCCCCCATAGTCTGTAACGGTGTCCGGATGGAAGCCGCCGCCTGCGGGCTTGTTGGCTGCCATGGACCATTTCGACGACCGGGGTGAAGGCGATGGCAGATGCAAAAGACGACGTTTTCGGCTATGTGGAGCAAGTGAAAAAAGGGTTCGAGGCCAGCCAGAAAGACATGATCGCGATACGGGTGGTGGGTGAGGCGAAGGGCCTGGTCCGGGTGACGCTGGATGGGACCCAGCGGGTGACAAGGGTGGAGGTGCAAAGCTCGTTGCTCAGCCCGGAGAGCAAGACTCTGTTGGAAGAGTGCGTGAAAGACGCCTTCAACGATGCCATGGCCAAGTTTACCGCCAGCGTGCAGGAAGCGGTGACCCGCACACTGTCCCAACTGAATCTGGGTGATCTCATGAGCCAGTTCTTTAATTCCGGATCGGGGGCGCCCGGTACCTGGAAGATGGAGGGATGAAAATTGCACCGTCCACCGCCCATGCCCATACGGCCGCGCGGCCTGGCCAAATCGCCACCCGCTGCCAGACCGGCCAAAAAAGCACCGGACCGCCCGGCGCCGGCGAGTTCACAGCAGAGTGAAATCACCTTGCCACCGCCTCCGGCGTGCCCGCATGGTGTGATCTACACCGTACGGCCAGGTGACACCCTGTTTCTCATCGCCAGGCGGTTTGAAATGCGCCTTGATCGGCTGGTGGCGGCCAACCCGCAGATAACCGACCCGGACGTCATCTATCCCGGGCAGAAGATTTGCATTCCGCGACGGCACATCCCGCCTTTGCCGCCGGAGGTGCCTGGCTGCATCTTCTACATGGTCCGCCCTGGCGACACCCTGTTTATGATCGCGCGCCGGTTTGGGATTGACCTGCAGGACCTCATCAACGCGAACCCACAGATCGACGACCCGGATGTGATCTATCCGGGGCAGGTCATCTGCATTCCAATATCCTGATTGCGGGTGCTCTTCACGGCCCGCCGGAAACACGACCGGGGATGCCCATGCCCCGGTTTTTTGTTGCCCACTTTTATAAATTTGATATTGACTAAATAGCACCAGCCAGATACAATGGCAGCAGGTAACCCGGCGGGGGATTTCGGCTGGGGCGCGTGTACGGTATGTCCGGCCGCACAATTGCCAAATCTACGACCAAGGAGGATGGACGATGGCACACACAGTCAAGAATGTAAAGCCGAAGGGTGAACTGAGCGGGTTTAGCCCCAAGCAGATCGATGAGCACTTTGACGTTCTTTACAAGGGCTATGTCAACAAGCTCAATGAAATCGAAGCCAAGCTTGGGGAGGCAGACCTTTCCCAGGCCAACGCCACCTACAGCCAGTTCCGCGAACTCAAGCGCGAGGAGGTGTTTACCACCCAGGCCGTCCGGCTCCATGAGGCTTTCTTCGAAAACATCGGCGGGACGGGGGGAAAACCGACCGGTGCGATCGCCGACTTGATCGCCAGGGACTTTGGTTCGTATGAAAAGTGGGAAGCGGAATTCCGGGCTTTGGGCGTTGCGGCCAGGGGTTGGGTGGTCCTGGCGTTCGACTGGGCGGACCGCAAACTCCACAACTACCTGTCCGACATCCATTCCGACGGGGTTTGGGACGCCTCCGTGCTTTTGGTGATGGATGTTTACGAGCATTCCTATTTCATAGATTACGGAACCGCCCGCAAAGCGTACATTGATGCCTTCTTCCGCAACATCAACTGGGACGTGGTGAACGAGCGGGTTTCGCGGGTACAGATTGCTGCTCAGCGGTAGCCGGCGAGGCACGGTGGTGGGCGGCGGGGAGGAAACCGCCGGACCGCGCCGAATGCCTCCTCCAGGTGATTCCGATGTCAGAGGATACGAGTAGCATCAGCCCACCCGACATCATCGTGTTTGATGTCGAGACGCAAAGGCTTTTCGACGAGGTGGGCGGTCCGCAGTACATGGACCGCCTGGGACTGGCGGCCGCCGTGACATACAGCATTCGCGACGGCCGCTTTCGTCATTTCCTCGAGCCACAGGCGGACGAACTTATCGATACGCTCATGTCCGCCGCCGTGGTTGTGGGTTTCAACTGTCTTCACTTCGACTACCGCGTGCTTCAGGCGTACACGCCTTTCGATCTCGCACAGCTGCCCACCGTCGACATGCTCAGGGACATCGAGCGAAACCTTGGATTTCGCGTCAGTCTGGACCGGCTGGCACAGGCCACGCTTGGCCGGAAAAAGGCCGGGGACGGTCTGCAATCCGTGCGGTGGTACCGCGAGGGAAAGCTCGACCAGGTCCTTGGTTACTGCCAGGTAGACGTGGAAATCACGCGTGACCTCTTTGTTTATGGTCTTTTGCACCGTGAAGTGTGGTTTTTCGACCGCAACGGACAGCGTACCCGCGTGCCCGTCAGCTGGGGTGACGGTGCCGTTGGCGCCCTTTACCATTCCCTCTCAGCGGCCTAGTCAGGTATACACGCCAGCACTTTCACCGCGTCTATCAGGTACCCGTCAGGCATAGGGTGCCCGTGTGACAGATGTCATCGACGCAGCCGCTGCCTGCTTAAATCCCCCGCTTCAAGACAGGTCCCCGCGTTTTTTCTACACTGGCCATGGTAGATGCCCTCCGAGGCACAGATGTCATGTCTCACCGAAGGAGGGTGTGCGGTTGTTTCTCCAGTTGGGTCCCCCAGGCCCGCGCAGATTTCTGGGGCATGTGACACTTTTCGTATTCATGTTGATCTTGGTTGGAGCATCGCTGGCGGCGGCGCCACTCACAGTGAGGGCATATGCCGATACCGCTCATCCGCCCATCTACCTGCGTACGGAATCGGGCGATATCATCAACCCGCTTGCGGGGCAAAACGCTGATCAGCCCTATTCTCCTGAAAAAACCTGCGGGTTGTCTGGCTGCCATGACTACAACCAGATCACGCAAGGTTACCATTTCCAGCAAGGCCACGACGTCATTTCTGACCACTACAGCACGACCAACCCGGAAAGCCTCTCTCCGGGCATGCAGGGGAAGTACTGACCGGCCAACTCTCGCCAGTTGGCGAGAAAGGTCAACCAGTCGCCGGCCGAGATGGACCTGACCGAGTGGGACTTCGCTACCCAGTTCGACCCGGCCATGCCGAGTTGCGCCTCGTGCCATCCGGGCGGCGGCGGCATGGAGTACGACCGCCAGGGCAACCGGTACGACCAGTATCTGGCGGCCCACCCTGAGCTGGCTAAAACTCCGGACGGGGACTACTACCAGAGCGAGTGGGACAAAAGCGGTGTGCTGGAGGCGGACTGCCTGCTCTGCCACCTCCCCAACTATTCGTGGTCGGCCCGTATGAACCAGCTTGCCAACTACAACTTGAAGTGGGCTGCGACGGTCGGTGCGGGGCTCGGCGAGGTGCAGGGGTCGGTAAGGGCTGGGCAAGTGCCCGTCGTTACCTATAACCTGCGCCTGTTCAACCAGGACGGCACCGTGAGCCTCAACATTGTAAAATCGCCGCCGGACGCGAACTGTCTCCAATGCCACGGTTTTGCAGATACCTTGAAACGTGGCCTCACGTGGAACGACCCGCAGCATCCCGATGTGCACAATGCTCAGGGCATAAGCTGCGTATCGTGCCACCCGAGCGGCATTGACCACAACTTTGCCAAGGGCAACACGCCCACCGAGACGGTCAGGAACGACCTCGACAACACGATGAAGTCGTGCCAGGACTGCCATAGCACCGGCTACCTGGGGGCCACCATCGCCATGCACTACAACATCCCGGCGTCGCACTTGCAGACGATCGCGTGTGAGACCTGCCACATACCGTCGCTGGCCGTCGCGGGCCGCAAGATCTTGGACATCTCAACCGGTGCCGAACTGCAGCTGTCCACCGTGCCGGGGACGCCAGTGGGGGCGCCGGGACAGTGGATGCCAGATTACGTGAAAGAGTCGGACGGCAAAATCCATCCGGTCAACCGGATGATTTTGGTGTGGTTCGGCAACCGCAATGCCGACGGACACGTGGTGCCGCTCTTCCTCAAAGAGATCCAGCCGGCGTGTGACCTCGTGAAGGGGCAGGTAAGGGACGACAACGGGGATGGCCTCCCGGACGTCAACACGGATGCCGAAATCACCGCCATGCTTAAGGCCCTGACCAAGACCTTGGTCGGCAATCCGCGCGTGGACAAGATCGACCCGGTGTACGTTAAAGACCCGTACCTTTATAGCCTGGACGGAAACGGCCAACTTACCAAGGAAGACGTTGAAGCGGCCGGGGTCGAGGCCCATGCCAACTTCGCCATCAGCCACGATGTGGCCGCACCCGGACAGGCGCTCGGCGCCGGTGGGTGCAAGGATTGCCACGCCCCGGGAAGCCAGTTCTTCTTCGGGCCGGTGATGCTAGACCCGTGGAACAGCAGCGGACAGCCCACCATGCAGACGCGGGCGAGTGAGCTCGGTATCAGTAACGGTGCCGCCACCTTCCTCGGCTTCGCGGTGGCGACCATGCGACCGTGGTGGGGCATCCTGCTTTTGCTGGTATTGTTGGCTGTAGTGCTACATTTCGTGGTGGTAGGCCCGCACTGGTCAGAGGCAGCGGATCCCGCCGAGACCGGTACGATCGAGCGGTTTGCCTGGTCAGAGCGCCTGGTGCACTTGGCCATACTCGTGAGCTTCGTGCTGCTGGCCATCACCGGGCTCAGCATACTGTTCGGCTGGGGACGCCTGTTGGATTCGCTGTTCGGATCGACTGGCGAAGCCACCTTGTGGCACAGCGCCGTGGGCATCGTGTTCTTTGCCGGGGTGCTGTTCATGGCCATCCGGTGGTGGCGTGACGGGCTTTTGGCCAAGACGGACTGGGGTTGGCTACGGCATTTCGGTGGTTATCTTGGCTACCACGGTGAGCTGCCGCCGCAGGGTCGGTTCAACGCCGGACAAAAGCTCTACTTCTGGGGCGTCATCCTGGGCGGCCTCGGCCTTGGAATCACTGGCGTGCTTTTGATCCTCCGGGACCGTTTGCCGCTGTCGGTAGTATTCGTGGCCGGCGGCATACACATCATTCTGGCGGTAATCGGGGTGGCGGCCGTGATTGGGCATGCGTACCTGGGGACGTTTGCCAACCCGGGCACCATTCAGGCCATGTTTACCGGCAAGGTGACGCGCGCCTGGGCAAAGCTTCACCACGGTGGGTGGTTTGCTAGCATGCACTGAATGCGGGAAACTGCGCGGGCCGGCGGCAGGTGCTACCTGCCCCGGCCCGTTGTTTTTCTCAAGAGCGGTGGCGGACGGGTGCGTTGACTGGGCTTCCGGCGCTCCGGTAGAATGTGCCTAATGCCGGGCTTTCTGGCTTTCTCTTTTTGATGGGGGCAACCACCATGGGGCTTATAACCACCCGTCCCCGCGGTACCGAGGACGTTCTTCCCCAGGATACAGCGGCGTGGCAGTTTCTAGTTGATGCCGCCCGCCGCCATTGCAGCCGCTTTGGTTATTACGAAATTCGCACTCCTACGTTTGAGCATACCGAACTTTATCACCGCGGTGTGGGAGAAACCACGGACATCGTGGAAAAGGAAATGTACACCTTCAAAGACCGCGGCGGCCGCGACATTACCTTGCGCCCGGAGGGCACGGCCAGTGTGGTGCGTGCGTTTTTGGAGCACAGCTTGGGCCAGGCCGGCTTGCCCGTGCGGGTGTTTTATGTCGAGCCCATGTTCCGGTACGAGCGCCCCCAAGGGGGGCGTTTGCGTGAACACACCCAATTTGGGGTGGAGTGCATCGGAGCGGCCGGCCCTCTGGCGGACGCCGAGGTCATCGAGCTTGGTTATGAGTTTTTGACGGGTCTTGGCTTGCGCAATATCGAGGTCCAGCTCAACAGCATCGGCTGTCCCGTTTGCCGGCCGGGCTACCGGGCTGCCCTGGTGGACTACCTTCGCGGGCACGTGGACGAGCTTTGCGAGGACTGCCAGGCCCGCCTGGACCGTAATCCGCTAAGGGTGCTCGACTGCAAGCGCGAGGGCTGCCGGGCGGTCACCGCCAAAGCTCCCCGCGCGACCGACTACCTGTGCGATGACTGCCGCAGCCATTTTGATGAAGTGCAGCAGTTGCTCGCGTCTTTGGGGATACCGTTTACCCTCAATCCCCGCCTGGTGCGCGGCCTTGACTACTATACCCGGACAGTATTCGAAATGGTGCACGGCGGGCTGGGGGCACAAAACGCGGTCTGTTCGGGAGGGCGTTACGACGGACTGGCCGCCGAGCTCGGCGGACCGCCGACACCTGGCATCGGTTTTGGTCTTGGCCTTGAGCGGCTCCTTCTTACGCTCCGCAATGAACGGATTCCCTTGCCGGAACCACCGGCACCAGACGTGATGGTGGCTGTGGCGGCCGAAGGGCCCGGGGCGCCCGAACTGCAGCAAAAGGCAATGGTTCTGGCCCGGGATCTGCGGCGGGCGGGGGTGGCAGCGGACGTGGACGTCATGGGCCGCAGCCTCAAGGCACAGCTTCGTTACGCTAACAAACAGGGCATCCGTTACGTAGCGGTGTTGGGTGAGGAAGAGGCGGCTTCTGGCGAAGTCTCCCTGCGCGACATGACCGCGGGCACGCAAAGACGGCTTTCCGTAGCGGCTCTAGTTGACATGTTCAAAGGGAGACGCGGGCCACTGGCCGGTAAGCGGGGAGGATAGCATGGCTGAAGAGATTGCACTTGACAGCATGGGGGAATGGCACCGTACCCATTATTGTGGAGAAATCGGGACGGGCCAAGTGGGTGCGGAAGTGGTTGTGGCCGGTTGGGTCCACCGGCGCCGTGACCATGGCGGCGTACTTTTCGTGGATTTGCGCGACCGTACCGGTATCGTGCAGCTGGTGTTCAATCCCGATATCAATCCTTCTGCTTTTTCCCGGGCGGATCTGGTGCACAGCGAATGGGTGATCGCGGCCCGCGGCAAGGTGCAGCTCCGCCCCGCCGGCATGGAAAACCCCAACCTCTCTACCGGTGCCGTAGAAATCTATCCTAACGAGGTGCGCATCCTCAACACTGCTCGCACCCCGCCGTTCTACATCACCGATGGTGATGACGTCGACGAGTCCGTGCGCCTGCGCTACCGCTACCTTGACCTACGCCGGCCGGCTTTGCAGCGGAACATCATGCTGCGGCATCGCATAGTCAAGATCATCAGGGACTATTTCGATTCCCAGGGCTTTTTGGAGATTGAAACGCCAGTGCTCACGAGGAGCACCCCGGAAGGGGCACGTGACTTTCTTGTCCCGAGCCGTTTGAACCCAGGCACGTTCTATGCCTTGCCGCAATCGCCGCAACTCTTCAAGCAACTTCTCATGGTGGCCGGTTTTGACCGGTACTTCCAAGTGGTGAAGGTTTTCCGGGACGAAGACCTCCGCGGTAACCGGCAGCCGGAGTTCACGCAGGTGGACGTGGAGATGTCGTTCCCGGACAGGGACGAGATCTTCCGCCACGTCGAGGCGATGATGGCGGCGGTGTACAAAGGTGCCCTCGGGATCGAGATCAAAACGCCATTTCCGCGCATGAGCTGGCAAGAGGCCATGGATCGCTATGGATCGGACAAGCCTGACCTGCGGTTCGGCATGGCGTTTGTGGACCTCGCGGCGGCGGCCGGGAAAAGCACGTTCGAGGTCTTCCGCCGGGCCCTGGCCACCGGTGGGCAGGTCAAAGGGATCGTGGTACCAGGTGGCGCCGCCTGGAGCCGCAAGACGATCGACCAGATGGAAAATGTGGCCAAGGACAACGGGGCGGGGGGCCTGGCGTGGGCCGCCTGGGGACCGGACGGCGTACGTTCTCCCGTTGCCAAATACTTTCCCGAGGGCATCGAGGCGATGCTCCGCGCGGCCGGCGCTGCGGTGGGGGATCTTTTGCTGGTGGCGGCGGGTCCGGCGCCCGTCGTGGCCCGCGGTCTTGGGGCCGTCAGGCTGGCGGCGGGCACGCAGGCCGGCCTTATTCCCACCGACCAGCTGGCTTTCACTTGGGTGATCGACTTCCCTCTTTTCTCCTATTCGGAGGAGGAGGGGCGTCTGGTGGCCGAGCACCACCCGTTCACGGCCCCGCACGCGGAGGATATGGATCTCATCGACAGAGAGCCGCTACGGGTGCGTTCGTGGGCTTACGACCTCGTGCTGAATGGCGAGGAACTCGCTTCCGGATCGATCCGCATCCACCGCCGCGATATCCAGGATAAAGTGTTCCGGGCGCTCGGGTTTACGCAGGCGGAGGCACAGGAGAGATTCGGGTTTTTGCTCGAGGCGTTCGAATATGGGGCACCGCCGCACGGCGGCATTGCCCTTGGGCTTGACCGCTTGGTGGCGCTGATGGCGGGCACTGGCTCCATCCGGGATGTGATTGCGTTCCCCAAAACCTCGTCTGGGGCTGATCTGATGGTACGGGCGCCGGCCGCCGTGGACAAAGAGCAGCTCGACGAACTTCATATCCGTATAAAACCATAATTTACGATGGCGGGGTCCGCGACGCAATCCGGCGAGCGCCTGCTTTGTTTGCTGCCGGGGGCATGCTAAAATGTCCCTGGGTAGTAGTTAGAAAAATCCTGAATATTTCAATTGCACGTTCGGCAGGTTTCAACCTGCGGTGTGCGTGGGCGGCTTTGACGTTTAGAGCCAACACCATCACCTTGGGAGCGTTTGACTCTGACGGTGGCTTGCAAGCCTCACCCCGGGGGACCCGGCAACGGGTCGAGGAAGCGGAAATCCGATCAGGCAGCACCCACCTGCTCGGGAGCAGGTTCAAAACCGGGTCGCCCACGGCACGGCGGGATGCGATAGAAGGACCGGCTGCGGCCGGTCCTTTTGCGTTGGTCGGCAGCGGAAGGAACGCGGGGCAGGCTGTCGAAACATGGCTGGAAAAGAGAAGGCATTTGGAGCCAGAACAGTCGCGGGGTTGTAGGAATGGATCTGCGCAAGGTGCCCGCCAGCCGGCCGGTTCGCTACACCGCTGTCATTCTGCTTGTCACCATACCGTATTTGGTCGCGTGGTGGCGGACGCCGCCCGGGTACGTGTTTTCCGGGTTCATCATCAACACTTACGACAGCGCCACGTATATTGCGAAAATGCGCTCAGCCCTGTGGGGTTGGACCTATCACAACCTGTACACGCCGTTTGCGGATGCTGGTGGGTATTTCTTTCTTCTCTACAATTTTACGGGCCATATAGCCTTGTGGCTTCACATGTCGTTCTGGTGGACTTCTACGCTGTTTCGACTTGTACTGAGCGTGCTATTGCTGTGGGAGATCGAAAAGCTGCTGCCCTTGACCGGTATACCCGAAAGGCTACGTGGCTGGGCGTGGTGGTTTGTAGTCCTGTTTAGTCCTTTTATCGTTGTCTTGTCACTGTCCGAGGAACTGCCATTCGGATCAATGTTTTCCACGACGCACTTTGTTTTGCTGCTAGCTCTCCAGGTCATGGCGTGGCGGTATGTGCTTCAAAGTGTCCGACTGGGAAATGCCCAGGCATGGACAGCCGGCCTCGCCGTCGCTGCGATGGGTTTTATTCATCCTTATACGGCATTGCTTACCGCCGTGGCCCTTGGGATTTACACGGTGTGGGTGCGAGGCTGGCAGAGGTATATCCTGTGGTTTTTTCTGATCCCGGTTCCGGTGGCGATTATCATGATCTGGTCCTGGCTGCAGCCCGGCGCAGCGGCTTGGCAGCTGGGAGGCCAGTCCTATACGCCGGTTGACCGTACTTTTGTGTGGTGGTTGCCATGGCTTGTGCCGGCAGTGCTGCAGCTGCGTGCCAGGCAAGCCGCCGACCGGCCATGGCTCGTCTGGCTTCTTTTGGCCTCTGGAGCGGCGGTGCTTTACCCGCGGGTTGGCCGCCGCTTCCTCGACGGGGTGGGAATCCCGCTCTCGATTTTGGCCTTCCGGTGGATGGCAGAGAACTGGGCCCGGCGCTGGCGGTGGCACCCGTCCAGCATCGTGTTTGGCCCGGCTGCGATCATCGGGATCGCGTTGGTAGCAGTTCCTGCCAGCGCCCCGGCGGAGTACCTGGCGATATCGCACGTTCAAATGTACGCGTTCCTGGCTGCCCAGCCGGGTTCCGGGAGCGTGTGGGGGCCCACACTGGATAGCAACATGATACCTGCCTTCAGCGGCTGGCACGTTGTCAATGGTCAACCAGACGAGAGCCCCGGTTTCCGGCCGAGCGTGCTAAGGTTCCGGGAGGTCTGCGCTGGGAACTGGCACGGAACGCTTGGTCTGGCTTCGTGGCTAGTGGAACGACATGTGCGGTACGTAGTGTGGCCCCAATACTGTAATGCTTTTCCTGTTCCTGCTCGCGTTGTCTTCCGGCAGGTTGACACAGAGTTATTGCAGCTAAGGTCGCAAGCTTCGGCCCCCTAGAGAGGACAGCTGTTGCCTGCTGTCGAATCCAACTGCCGCGGGCGCGTTTTTCACCGAGGCATGCTTTTTGGCACGTGCACAATCCCCGCGCCCGCGCTTGGAGGCCTTGCATTCATGGAAAGACCCATCGATTTGCGAAGCGACACCGTAACCACTCCGACGGAGGCTATGCGCCGGGCTATGGCGGCAGCCGAGGTCGGCGATGACGTTTACCAGGAGGACCCCACCGTCCGCCGCCTGGAAGCGATGGCGGCAGAAAAGATGGGGAAGGAAGCCGGCCTGTTCGTGCCCAGCGGCACCATGGGCAATGCGGTGGCCGTCATGACTCACACCCGCCGCGGTGATGAGGTGATCCTGGAAGCGGAATCGCACATCTACTATTACGAGGTGGCCGGCATTGCGGTGCTTTCCGGGGCTTTGCCGAGGACCGTCCCGGGGGTACGCGGGGCCATCACACCGGAGCTTTTGGAGTCGGCTCTACGCGGACCGAATATACACTATCCGCCCACCACCCTCTTGTGCATGGAAAACACGCACAACCGGGCCGGCGGCGCCGTAATCCCTCTGGAAACGATGCGGGCAACATCCGACCTGGCTCACCGGCGGGGACTGGCTGTGCACTTGGACGGCGCCCGCATTTTCAATGCGGCCATCGCCCTCGGTGTGCCGGCAGCGGCGATTGCCGCCACCGCGGACTCCGTGATGTTTTGCCTGTCCAAGGGGCTCGGGGCGCCGGTTGGATCGGTGCTGACTGGAACCCGGGCGTTCATCGAGCGGGCCCGCAAAAACCGCAAGATGCTCGGCGGCGGTATGCGGCAAGCTGGCGTGATCGCGGCGGCGGGTATCGTCGCCTTGGAGACGATGGTGGACCGGCTGCAAGAAGACCACGAGAACGCCCGTTATTTGGCCGAAAACCTGGCAGAGATCCCGGGCTTGGTCGTGGACCCCGCCACTGTGCAGACCAACATGGTAATGTGCGACGTTGTAAAACCTGGCCTTTCAGCCGAGGAGCTGTCGCGGCGGCTTCGCGAGCGGCAGGTGCTGGTGAACGCCAACGGCCCGTCGCGGCTGCGGTTTGTCACCCATAAAGACGTCAGCAGGGCGGACATCGCCCGCGCGCTGGAGATCATAAAAGACGTGATGGTCTAGATGGATCTTTTCGGAGAAGACGCGGGCGCAGATAAACAGGCCGGAACGCCGCTTGCGCTGCGCATGCGCCCGCGGACGCTGGCAGAATTCGTCGGGCAACAAGAGATTATCGGGCCCGACAGCTCTCTTCGCCGGTCCATAGAGCAGGACCGGGTGTCGTCGCTCATCCTGTATGGGCCGCCGGGATCGGGCAAGACGGCACTGGCGATGATCATTGCCGCTTACACGCATAGCCACTTCGAGCCATTGAACGCTGTCACCGCCGGAGTGGCAGACATCCGCCGCATCATGGACGAGGCCCGCAAACGCCGCCAGTCCGGCGTGCGGACAATTCTTTTTATTGACGAGATCCACCGTTTCAGCCGTACCCAGCAGGATGCCCTGCTTCCAGCGGTCGAGGACGGTACGGTGATTCTCATTGGCGCCACTACCGAAAACCCGTTCATCAGCGTGACCGGGGCTTTGGTGTCGCGGTGCCGCGTCTACGCGCTGCGGGCCCTCACGGACGACGAGGTGCGCCTGATCGTGGAGCGGGCCTTGGCCGATCCGGAACGCGGGCTCGGCGGCCAGGTAGACTGTGACGAGGACGCCCTGGGGCATATCGTGCGGGTGGCCGGGGGCGATGCCCGTGTGGCTCTGAACGCTCTGGAAGCGGCAGCCATGTCGGCGGTACCCGGGCCGGACGGCCGGCGGCGGATCACTTTAAAGTTGGCCGAAGATGCTCTGCAACGAAAGGCGGCGGTTTACGACCAGGCCGGCGACGCACACTACGACACGGCCTCGGCTTTTATCAAGAGCATCCGCGGCTCCGATCCGGACGCGGCGGTGTTTTGGCTGGCCCGGATGATCTACGGCGGCGAGGATCCGCGGTTCATTGCTCGCCGCCTGATCATCTCCGCGGCGGAAGACATCGGCCTGGCTGATCCGATGGCCCTGCCGGTAGCGGTGGCGGCGGCACAGGCGGTGGAGATGGTCGGCCTGCCGGAGGCCCGCATACCGCTGGCGGAAGCGACCATATATCTGGCGCTGGCTCCTAAAAGCAACAGCGCATACCTGGCCATCGACCGTGCGTTGGAAGATGTTGCTGCCAAAAACACTGGTGCGGTGCCGGTGCACCTGCGCGGGACCGGTTACCGGGGAGCAGAACGGCTGGGGAGCGGAAGCGGGTATTTGTACCCGCACGACTTCCCCGGCCACTATGTAGCCCAGCAGTATCTTCCGGACGAAATGCAGGGGACGCGGTACTACACGCCGGGCAATCTTGGGCGTGAGGCCCACCTCGCACAGTTTCACCTGCAGATCACCGAGCGCGACTGACGCTGGCCGTTCTTTGCCCCCGCCAGCACGGAATTGACTGTTTCCTTCGCCGGTGCTAGGCTTCAAAAGTAGAGTAAATCACTCGGAATTTGAATCCGCGTTCCGGTGGAGGACTGCACAGATGAAACTGTCAACCCGCGGTCGCTATGGGTTGATGATGATGCTCGACCTCGCTCAGCACGGGACCGAGGGACCGGTGTCGTTGCGGGCGGTAGCGGACCGGCAGCAGCTGTCGGAATCGTACCTGGAGCAGCTGGTGTCACCGCTGCGGGACGCCGGCCTTCTGCGGTCGGTGCGCGGCAAGCAGGGCGGGTATATGCTGGCACGCTCGCCATCAGAGATCACGGTGGGCGACATCGTGCGGGCAGTGGAGGGCCCGATTGCACCGGTGGAGTGCGTCAACGACCAGGTAGAAGTAGACTGCCCCCGGTACCCAGAGTGTCCGACCCGGTCCGTATGGTTGCGGCTGCGGGATAGCATCACCCAGGTGCTCGATTCCATTAACCTGGCTGACCTCGTGGCTGATGCCGAGCACGGGAGCCACAAGCTTCTCGATTCGCTGTGATGCCAGTTCGATGTACGTCTGCCGTTCAAGGAGGCATAGACATGCGCCGCGTCTACCTCGATCACGCCGCCACCACCCCCATGGACCCGGCCGTCGCGGAAGTCTACATCCGCCACGCGACGGGCGTGTTCGGCAATGCGTCTAGTCTGCACCAGTGGGGAGCGGCCGCTCGCAACGCTCTCGAAGAAGCCCGGGAGCAGGTGGCCGCGCTGATCGGCGCCCACCCCCGGGAGATCATCTTCACTTCCGGCGGTACGGAATCCGACAACATGGCTATCCGCGGTACGGCCTACCAGTTGAGGGAGCGCGGGCGCCATATCATCACCAGCGCGATCGAGCACCACGCTGTCCTACACACCTGCCAGGACCTGGAACGGGAAGGATTCGCAGTGACCTACCTGCCGGTGGACAGGGAAGGGTTTGTCGATCCCGGCGACGTGAAAAAGGCCATACGGCCAGATACCATACTAATCACGATTATGATGGCCAACAATGAGGTCGGTACCATCGAACCGGCCGGCGAGATCGCGGCCCTGGCTCGCGCCGCGGGCATTATCTTTCATACCGACGCGGTACAGGCGGTGGGCAAGATACCGGTGGACGTGGAGCGGCTCGGTGTCGACCTTCTCAGCATTTCGGCACACAAGCTGCATGGACCGAAGGGCGTGGGGGCCCTGTACATACGGCAGGGCGTGCACATTGCCCCTATCTTGTTCGGCGGGGAACACGAACGGCGGCTACGGCCGGGCACGCAGAACGTGCCCGGGGCGGCGGCCTTTGCTGCGGCCAGCTCCATGGCCGCAAGGCGGCTCGCGGAAGACGCACGCGTCCAGGCCAGTTTGCGTGACCGGCTCCTTGATGGAATTGTGTCGGCCATTCCAGACACCGCGGTGACCGGGCGGCGGTACGACCGGCTGCCAAATCACGCCTCCGTGTTGATTGCGGGCGTGGACGGCTCCGCCCTGCTGGCGGGGCTGGACATGGCCGGGATTGCTGCCTCGGCCGGGTCTGCCTGCACGGCGGGGGCAGTGGAGCCGTCGCACGTGCTCGCCGCGATGGGGCTTTTGCGGGAGGGGGATTTCGCCGCCCTCCGTCTTACCCTGGGGCGTTCGACGACGGTGGAGGATATCGATTACGTGCTGGATGTGTTGCCGGGGCTGGTGGATAGACTTCGCCGGCAATCACGGCCGTGAGGCGAGAGCGTGAGTAGACCGCGGGTGATGGTGGCCATGAGCGGCGGTGTGGACAGCTCGGTTACCGCTGCCCTCCTCCGCGTGGCTGGCTACGACGTGATCGGGGTGACCATGCAGATCTGGCCCGAGGCGGATTGGGAGGTTGCCTACGACTACGGCGGCTGTTGCTCGGTGGGGGCGATCGAAGACGCCCGCCGGGTGGCGGCGGCCATCGGCATTCCGCATTACGTGTTCAACCTGCGCGAGAAGTTCCAGCGGCAGGTCATCGACCCGTGGATCGACGATTATGTCCACGGCCGTACGCCCAACCCTTGCATCAACTGCAACCGCTACATCAAGTTCGATGAATTGATGGCAAAGGCCCTGGGCCTGGGCTGTGACTACCTCGCTACCGGACACTACGCCCGTGTGGGGTTTCGGGACGGGCGCTACCTACTCCTGAAAGGGCACGACCCTGGCAAGGACCAGGCGTACGCCCTGTTCGGGATTACGCAGAAGCAGCTGGCCCACACACTTTTCCCGCTGGGAGCTTTGCACAAGACGGATACCCGTCGGCTGGCAGAAGGCCTGGGGCTGCCAGTGGCCCACAAGCGCGAAAGCCAGGAGATCTGCTTTGTGGTGGATAACGATTACCATCGCTACCTGACCGCGGTCCGTCCAGACGTGCGGCGACCGGGCGCCATTCTGGACCAGAAGGGCCGGGTAGTGGGCACGCACCAGGGCATCGCTTTTTACACGATCGGGCAGCGGCGCGGCATTGGCGTGACAGGACCCGAGCCGCTATACGTCACCGATATTGACCCCCAGGCGAACACTATCACCGTTGGTACGCTGGACGACCTTCTCCGTCCCGTCCTGGTGGCCACCGAACTCAACTTTATTTCCATTCCGAAGCTGGACCGGCCGCTGGCGGTGACGGTCAAGATCCGCTACCGCGCCCCGGAGATACCCGCGACCATCTACCCTGGACCGGCGTCAGATGAGGTGACGGTCGTGTTCGATTCACCTGTGCGGGCCGTCACACCTGGCCAGGCGGTGGTCTTTTACCAGGGCGACGTGGTGGTGGGCGGTGGCGTGATCTCGCGGTCGCTCACAGAGGCCGTCGCTGGATAATTGCACGCCTTCATGAATCCAGCGTAATCCGCGCACACTATCTTCGCTATGACCCGGTGCGATCTTTTGCGGCGCCGCGACATCCTCGGTTTGCCGCTTGTCTTCAGCGGAATCGGTGCCCAGCGGCTGTATGTAACAGAGCTGGCGATCGACCCGGAGAAAGGCCAAGTGGTGGCTTTTCTGTTCTCTGATGTTCCTGGCGGGAGTCCGCGCCACCTCGTGGCCTGGGAGGATGTGCAAGACATCAGGCCGGAAGGTGTGCTCGTGGGCGGCGCGTCGGCCGCCACGCGGTTGCCTGGCCGCCGGCACAGTGACCGCCAGGACAGTGACCCGTCTTCAGGGGCAGACGGGCGGGAGTGGCGGATTCTCGGGCAGCGGGCGATCACGGAAGAGGGCATCGAGATCGGGCTTGTCTCGGACATCGTTTTCGAGCGCGAGACGGGCCGCGTAGTGGGCTACGAGATATCGCACAGCGTGATCGAGGACCTGATCAACGGCCGTTCGTTTCTCCGGCCCCAGGGGCGCATGACCATTCAGCCGGGCGGCGTTGTCATCGTGTATCCGGGTGAACCGGCAAGCTAAAAGCAAGGTGGTATCAATTGTCGGCAACGGAACCATTGACCGCTACGCGGTGCCCGGTCTGCGGGCAAAAGCTCGTCGGCAAACTGGGAACCAACCAGTTTTTTTGCTGGACCTGCTTTGTGGAATTTCACCGCTTCCGCGACAGCTTTCGGGTGTTCGCCATCGACCAGGAAGGCGGCCTGAAGGCCGTGGAGGGCTCCTGGGATACGGAGAAGACTGATACCAAGGGGTGAGTGTGATGCGTAGCAGCTTTTGGACAGGCATGGCTCTTGGGGTGTTTCTGGGCGCTGTCGCCTTCATGATGTGGGGTCCAGAGCCGGAAAATGAGGCCATCCGGCGCGCGCGAAACACGAGCCGCGGCATTGCCGGGCGCGTCCGGCGCTTGTGGCGGGGATCGCGTCTGATGGCCGAAGCGGTTGACGAACTGGCCCGGTGAAAATACGAGACGTGGCTGGTGGCAATGCCTGGGTAACCGCCGGCTATGGAGGGCGGCGATTGCGATACTGGCAGCAGTCGCCGTCCTGGTTGTCATATGGGCCGTCCGGTCCGTCGTCGTTCCTTTTGCGGTGGCGGCTGCCATTGCCTATCTATTCGGCCGGCCGGTAGCCTGGCTTGAAAAGCACTATATCCCGCGGCCGCTTGGCATCATTGCGTTATACCTGTTGGCTGGCGGTATTGTCGCAACGTTTGTGCTGATCATTTCGCCCATACTTTTCTCTGAAATCTCCCGTCTCGCAGCGGCGCTGCCTGAATACACATTTGCCGCCCGGCAGTACCTTTTGACCGTGCAGTCGCGCTATCACTCCTTCTTGCCTGCCGAGCTGGCGGCGGCGGCCGACAGTGTGGTGTCTGGGATATCTGCAGACGTGGAAAAGGCGCTCGGCAAAGTGATGGCTGGTATTCCGGGACTGCTTTTTGGTATGTGGGAGGCAGTCGTGGCGCCAGTGCTGGCCTTTTATATCCTTCGCGACTGGGAGTCGATACGGTCCACCCTGGTGAGCCTCATACCGCGCCGCATACGCCCGGAGGTGCTCGGGCTCGCCGCGGAGATCGACCGCGCGGTGGGGGGATGGATCCGCGGGCAGGCTGTACTGGCCCTCATCATCGGAAGCCTAACAGGGCTTGCGCTTTCGGCGATAGGCGTGCGGTACGCTGCCCTTCTGGGCATCGTGGCTGGCAGTGCCGAATTTGTGCCATATTTTGGCCCCATTTTGGCCGCCGTGCCTGGCATTGGCATCGCCTTTTTGCAATCCCGCCAGCTCGCCGTGTGGACAGCGGTGGCGTATGTGGTCATCCAGCAGGCGGAAGGAGCCGTCATCGCACCGCACGTGATCGGTTCGTCCATGGGCCTGCACCCACTCACCGTCGTGTTCGCACTGCTGGCCGGTGCCCGTGTGGGTGGCGTGTTGGGCATGCTGCTGGCAGTGCCGCTGGCCGGAGTGGTCAAAGTGACCGTGCAATACCTTTACACAAAGTTTGTTCAGGTGGACATCCGGGACCTGCGGCCGAAAGCCGAAACTACGCCGCCGGACGACGAGACTGCTGATGCCGGCTGTGATGATGTGAGGTTGTAGGTAGAGGTGAGAACCCTTTGCTAGGGCGCACAACCCCATGGAACCTCGCCGGACCCACCTATTGACCTCCTGGTGAAGGAGGGTCCGCGTTCAAGATAATCCACGATAGCCCTATGGTCGTGGGTCTTGGCCCATAAATCACTAGTAGTTAGATATCTTTTTCTTTTGAGACAACGATGTGATTTCGAGTACCTTTTTTGTGAGGCAACGCGCGACGTTGACACGGCTTGGCAGGCCCGGCTATAATCCGGCGCGTATACGGCAAGGCCATGAAGGAGCCCAAGCACAAGAGGATTGCCTTCAGAGAGAGGACCCCCCGGCTGCAAGGTCCTCGGTGGTCCCAGTGGCAGGCCAGCTCCCGAGCCGGCAGCGAGCCGGTGACAGCCGGCTCAAAGCCCGGGTGGGCCCGATACAGCCCGTGCTCTTGCCGCCCACTACCCGGTGGTGGCGGCCGGAGCTCAGAGCGACCACGGGGCAGCCGACCGGGCTTCTCGTGGTAAGCAGGGTGGTACCACGGGGCAAAAAACCTCGTCCCTGAACGGACGAGGTTTTTTTATTTCTGACTCCGATTTTATACGGGGAGGTTTTACCATGATCAAGGCCACAGGCCCGGAGCTACGCCAGCGTTTTCTCGATTTTTTCGCCCGCCATGGCCACCAGGTGGTGGCCTCGTCCAGCCTGGTGCCGGCCGGCGACCCCACACTTTTGTTCACCAACGCCGGCATGGTGCAGTTCAAGGACGTGTTTTTGGGGCGGGAGAAACGGCCGTACACGCGTGCCACCACCGCCCAGAAGTGCGTGCGGGCCGGCGGCAAGCATAACGACCTCGACAGCGTAGGTCGCACGGCCCGGCACAATACCTTCTTCGAAATGCTGGGCAATTTCAGTTTCGGTGACTATTTCAAGCGAGACGCCATCCGCTACGCCTGGGAGTTTCTCACCGGCGAGGTTGGCCTGGATCCGGATCGCCTGTGGGTGACGGTCTACCGGGACGACGATGAGGCCGCTCGCATCTGGCACGAAGAAGTGGGCGTACCAGCTGAGCGCATCGTTCGCCTGGGGGAAAAGGACAACTTCTGGTCCATGGGCGACACCGGCCCGTGCGGTCCCTGCAGCGAGATCATTTACGACCGCGGCGTCGAGCACCGCTGCGATGCGCCCGTCTGTGCTATCGGCGCCTGCGACTGCGACCGCTGGCGGGAGCTGTGGAACCTCGTTTTCATGCAATACGATCGCGACGCTGCGGGCAACCTTACACCCCTGCCGCGGCCCAGCATCGACACCGGCATGGGGCTCGAGCGGATCACGTCGATCATTGAGGGTACCGAGAGCATTTACGAGACCGACCTCCTTCGGCCGATCGTCAGTGCGGTGGAACGTCTGAGCGGCGTCAAATACCGCGACTTTCCCGATCCCAGCGGCTTTCCCTTCCGGGTGATCGCCGACCACATCCGCTCGGTTTCATTCATCATCGCCGACGGCGTGGTGCCTTCGAACGAGGGGCGCGGCTATGTGCTGCGGCGGATCCTGCGGCGGGCGTCGCGGTTCGGACAGAAACTGGGGCTGCGGGAGCCGTTCATGCACACCCTTGTCCCGGTGGTCGCTGACCTGATGAAGGACGCCTATCCAGAGCTGGCAGCCAACCAGGATTACGTGCGGGACGTGATCCGCCGCGAGGAGGAGCGGTTTGCGGCCACCCTCTCCGAGGGCATGGCAAGGGCCGACCAGGTGGTGGCACGCGTGGAGGCCGCCGGCGGCGACACCATACCCGGCGAGGACGTGTTCATGTTGTACGACACGTACGGTTTCCCCATCGACATCATGGAGGACATGGCGATCGAGCACAACCTGCGGCTTGACCATGAGGGCTTTGCCAGGGCCATGGAAGCGCAACGACAGAGGGCGCGGGCGGCGCGGGCAGGCGGCGGGGCCTTCACCGAGCCTGCCATGCCGGCCAACTTGCCCCCTACGGTGTTTGTGGGATACGAAACGACCCGGACCCAGGCACGTGTGTTGCGTATATGGGCTCCCGAGACCGGGGAGGACATTCCCCAGGCGGAAGCCGGCAGCACCGTGCTCGCCCTGCTTGACGTGACCCCGTTCTACGCTGAAAGCGGCGGTCAGGTGGCCGACACTGGGCACGTGGCCGGTCCGCGCGGGCGGGCAGTGGTCGAGGACGTCCACAAAACCCGCGGCGGCCACATCTGGCACGAGCTCACGGTGGTGGAGGGTGTCATCAGCCCTGGAGAAACGGTATCTTGCGAAGTCGATGGCGACCGGCGGGCAGCGACGGCGCGCAATCACACGGCGACACACCTTTTGCACGCTGCCCTGCGCCGGGTACTCGGTGAGCATGTCCACCAGGCAGGCAGCCTCGTGGCACCGGATCGGCTGCGGTTCGACTTCACCCATCCGGATCCCGTCAGTGCGGAACAACTTGCCCAGGTGGAGGATCTGGTGGCGGAGATTGTCCTGCAGAATCTGCCGGTGGAAACCGTCGAAACGTCGTATGAGCAAGGACGGGCTATGGGCGCCATGGCCTTGTTCGATGAGAAATACGGGGAGCGTGTCCGCGTGGTAAAGGTCGGGGACTTCAGCCTCGAGCTTTGTGGTGGCACGCACGTGCGGCGAACCGGCGATATCGGACTCGTCATGATCACGAGCGAATCCTCTGTGGGCGCCGGCCTAAGGCGGATCGAAGCCGTGTCTGGCCAAGGGACACTACAGTTTGCCCGCGGACTCGAAAGGACGCTCTCTTCGGCCGGTTCAGTTCTGCGCGCGGGCCCGGGCGATCTCGTAACAAGGCTGCGTGAGCTGCAGGAGAGCCTGCGGGCGAAAGACAACGAAATTGCCGCCCTCCGCGAAAGGCTTTGGCAGAACGAGGCCGCCGGCATCGTGGCCGGGGCCGAACGTGTCGACGGGGTGGCGGTGGTGGGGGCACAGACGACCGCGGGCAGCCCAGAGGCCTTGCGGCGCCTGGCCGACTTTGTGCGTTCCCTGGCGGGCTCGGCAGTGGTTATTCTGGCAGGGAGCGACCAAGAACGGGTAAACTTCTTGTGCGCGGTCACCCCCGATCTGGTCAAGCGCGGCGTGCACGCCGGACAGATCGTCCGGGTAGTGGCAGAAGCGGCGGGCGGACAGGGGGGCGGGCGTCCCGATCTCGCCCAGGCCGGTGCCCGCGATGCTGGGCGTGCCCAGGCGGCCCTAGCCGCAGGCGTGGAGTTTGTTCGCACCATGCTGACCCAGGGGAATCTTTAACGCTCTTGCGGGCGGGGGAGGGGAGGTGGGCCTTTGATCCCGTTGCACGATGACATACCGTCACGGCGCCCGGCCGTGATGAACTACCTGATCATCCTGGCAAGCACGCTCATCTTTCTCTATGAGGCGAGCTTGGGACCAAGGGCCCAGAACCAGCTTTTTATGCAGTGGGGCCTGGTGCCGGCCCGTTTTGCCGGGGCATCGTACTGGACCTTACTGGTCACAGGCAAGTGGGAGAGGCTTTTACCGCTGCTCACATACATTTTCCTTCATGGTTCGTGGCTGCACCTCATCGGCAATATGCTCTATTTGTGGGTGTTTGGAGATAACGTGGAAGACAGGCTCGGGCATTTCCGGTATCTTTTGCTCTACCTCGGAGCCGGGGTGGCTGGCGGCATGATGCAAGTATGGGCTAACCCTGGTGCCACCGGCCCTACCATCGGTGCCAGTGGGGCCATTGCGGGGGTGCTCGGAGCCTATCTCGTAAGCTTTCCCCGAGCGCGCGTGATCTCGCTGATACCGATCGGGATATTTCCGCTGTTTGTGCCAGTACCAGCAGTGCTATTCTTGATACTGTGGTTTGGGTTGCAGCTCCTGAACGGAGTGGTTTCGCTGGGTGCGGTCCCGGTGGGCGGGGACGTGGTGGCCTGGTGGGCACACGTGGGCGGCTTTGCGGCGGGCATCATCCTATTGGCCCTGTTCCGCCCGCACCGGCAGGAGGACTACTATTGAGGGTACTTGGCGTCGATCTGGGCGAAGCGCATGTCGGTTTGGCCATATCGGACCCGGACGGCGTGCTGGCGCAGCCTCTTTCCGTGGTACCGGCCAGGGAAGATGTCCTGTGGTCCCGGCTGGAGGCGTACATAAAAGAATACGGCGTCGGGGATGTCGTCGTTGGCCTGCCCCTCAACATGAACGGAACGCGCGGCCCGCAGGCGGAGCGGGCCGAACTTTTTGCCCGCGAGCTTGCCATCCGTTTCCACGTTCCTGTCCACCTTTACGACGAGCGCTTGACCACGCGGGTGGCGGAACAAGCCCTCATCGAGAGTGGCGTCAGCCGGCGCCGGCGACGCGACGTCGTCGACAAAGTGTCTGCTGTCCTCATCTTACAGGGCTACCTCGACCGGCGTGGGTCGGCGGCGAAGAACTGAAGCACTGCCGGGCAGAAAATTGCATTTACGAGGTGCGCACAAAAAGCATGGCAGGGAAATCGGTGGTAAACGGTCGCGGTGAAGCCGCCAGGCGATTCGGGCTTGACCTGGAGAGAGTAGTCCAGCATGGACCCTTGGAAGAGGCCTTTTTCGTTGTCGTGCTGGCGGTCGTGGCTGGAATTATCGGAGGGCTCGGTGCTTACCTTTTCCACTGGATGATCGGTGCCGCCGGCCTGGTCTTCGCACGGGCAACTGGGGCCGCCGGCGGTGGCGTGCCCTGGCGTACCGCCCTGTTCCGGGTTTTGAGCCCGGCCGCTGGGATTTTCATCGTGGTGGCCAGTACCACGTTTTTAGCCAAGGAAGTGAAAGGCCACGGTGTGCCACAGCTTCTGGAAGCTTTGGCCCTGCACGGCGGGCGTCTTCGCTGGCCGGTGGCGGTTTTCGGCACCGTCCTGCCGGCGGTGACCATCGGCTCGGGAGGGTCGGCAGGCCCGGAAGGGCCGATTGCACAAATCGGCGGAGCGTTCGGGTCACTTTTCGCCCAGCTTCTGCGTTTGCCTGACAGATATGTATCGCTTTTGCTGGCCTGCGGCTCCGCCGCCGGTATCGCGGCCACGTTCAAGGCTCCGATCGCGGGAGCCTTCTTTGGGCTCGAGGTCATACTGGGTAGTTATGCCATGGGAGCCGTGGTGCCGGTGTTTGTGTCCGCGCTGGTCGGTACCACGCTTTTCGAGCGCCTGGAAGGCCCGGGGCTCGTGACGCCCACCCCTGCTTATACGGTGGTCCATCCGACCGAACTCGGAGCCATGTTGCTTTTGGGCATTCTCGCTGGTGCGGTTGGTCTTCTGTATACCCGCGGGTTAACCATGGGCGAAGATTTCTTCGAAAACCTCCACTGGCCCTGGTGGCTAACTCCGCTTGTCGGCGGGGCCGTGGTCGGATTATTGGGGTTGGTTCTGCCCGATGTCCTGGGGGTTGGCTATAAAGCCATCGAGGACGCCACGGCGGGGAAAATGGCTATTGGCCTCATGGCAATACTTTTGGTTGCAAAATTCGTGGCCACCGTTCTCACCCTCGGTGCCGGAGGCACCGGAGGGGTGCTGGCCCCGTCCCTGTACCTGGGCGCCATGCTGGGCGGTACCTTTGGCGGCATCGGGCACATTCTCTTTCCTAATTGGATGACGTCGCCGGCGGTCTATGCTGTGACGGGCATGGGAGCCGTGTTTGCAGCCTCAGCCCAGGCACCCCTGACGGCGGTGACGATCGTGCTCGAAATGACTGGCGACTACCGTATTACGACTGGTGTGATGGCAGCCTGTTCCGTGGCCTACCTGCTGCACGGATCGATATTCCGGGACTCCATGTTCACTGTACGCCTTGCACGGCGGGGTTTGGTGATCTTGCGTGGCACAGACGTGCGCATGACCGAGCGCATCCCGGTCAAGGCTGCCCTGGCGCCATGCGTCGTAGTGGGCGGCCAAACGACGGTCGCACAGGCGATTGAAGCCATTGAAACGGCGGAGGCAGGCGTCGTGGTGGTACAGGACGGCCGTCAGGTGGTTGGTTTGGCCGGCCTGAACGACCTTCGTGCCGTGGCGGGGGATGACACACGGCAAAGTCCCGTTGACGAGTTTATCCGCCGCGATTTTGTGTCTGTAGATCAGCATTACAGTCTGGAAGAGGCCATGCGCCTACTTACGCTATACGATTTGCCTGCCCTGCCGGTTATCGACGCTACTTCCGATGATGAGGGCTTTCTTGGGGTCGTAACGCCCGAGAGCATCATGCGGGCCTATTCGACCCAGACGCTGGTCAGCCTCGAAACCGGCTTCAAGACCAGGCAGCTGCGGGAAGATTATGGCAACCGCGGTGGTTTTGGCGAGGCCATCATCCGGTCGCAGTCGCCCGTGCTTGGTCTGACGCTGGCGGAGGTGCGGCTTCCGAGGGAGTGCGTGGTGGTGTCGGTCCAGCACGGGGGGGAAGTGCGTATCCCGCATGGTGACACCGTGCTCCAGGCGGACGATCGGGTCTTGCTGTATTGCGCCCCCGCCTCCCGCCTTGACGACGTGATCGCGTGGCTGTCTGGCCGGTCCACGGACTCGGGGTCGCCTTAGCCCCTTTTAGCCGCTTTTCTCGGCCCCGTGCTACCATCGCTCCCTAAATTTATTAAGTTTCATATTGACAAAAGGCATAATCTCTTGGTTTAATAACTGCAGTCAGGCCGGCCCCCGATCAAAAAATCAACGTCGCCGGCGTGTTCGAAATACGAAGGAGGTCGATGGTAGTGTCGTTGGTTGGCAAAAAGGCGCCGGATTTCGAAATGCTCAGCACGAAGAATCTGGAAACGCTCAAGGAGAAGGTCAGTCTCAAGGACTACAGCGGCAAGTGGCTCGTACTTTTCTTCTATCCCATGGATTTCACGTTCGTGTGCCCCACGGAGGTTACCGGCTTCAGCGATCGCATTTCTGAGTTCCGGGATCTCGGCGCCGAGGTATTGGGCGTCAGCACGGACAGCGTGTACGTGCACCGGGCGTGGATGAACACCCCGCGCGACCGCGGCGGGGTCGGACACATAAACTACCCGCTTGGGAGTGATATTACCAAGAGAGTCAGCCGCGATTACGATGTCCTGATCGAGGACCAGGGCGTTGCGCTGCGCGGGCTTTTCATCATCGATCCGGAAGGCGTCGTGCGGTACCAGGTGGTGCACGAGCTCAACGTCGGGCGGAGCGTGGACGAGGTCTTGCGTGTGCTGGCGGCCCTGCAGACCGGCGGGTTGTGCCCGGTCGACTGGAAGCCCGGCCAGAAGACGCTTTGAAAGCAACAGGCCACGTCGGCGCCACCGATCGCGACCCGCACTGCCGTTTCCCTGCCGGCGGAAGCTTCGTTGACAGGGGGGCGCCCGTACAGTAGAATTGGAATGATTTTCGCGAGGATCGAGGTGGCGTCACGGTGGATGAAATGGATGACGTCGTTGTTCTCACCGATGAGAACGGGCAGCAGCGAGAGTTCAGCATCGTGGATGTGATCGAGGTGGACGGCCGTGAGTACGCCATCTTGGTTCCCACGGACGAACAAGAAAGTGACGAGGATGCAGACGAGGCGGTGATCCTCCGCATCGACCATGACGAAGACGACAACGAAGTCCTGGTCGATATCGAGGACGACGAAGAATGGGAGCATGTCGCCGAGGCTTGGGAAAAGATGCTCGATGAAGAAGAAGAGGAAGACCTCGACGACGACTGGGAAGAAGAAGAGGACGAAGATTCCGACGAAGACGACGAGGATTAACCCTGCACGGGCAGTTCTTGGTCGTCCATCCCTTGGGGCTATGCCTCAAGGGATTTTCGTTTTTGGACACGAAATACATGGCCATGTTACTAAAACGGGTGCGTCCGGATACGTTACAGCCGCAAGTGTATAAGGCCCCGCACAAACGCTGGCTCGGGGCGATTTTGGCCGTCGCCATACTGCTGGCAGCAGGTGGCGGATATGCCACGTGGCAGGTGGTTAACCTGCCCCCGCCGCACAGAACTACCCAGGATGTGAAGGTGGTCATTCCCCAGGGAGCCTCCACGCACGCGATTGCGGCAATGTTGCAAAACGCCGGGGTCATCCGGAGTGCCTTGGCTTTCCGGGTAGTGGCCCGCATCCGCCGGGCCGACGGGGAGCTCAAACCGGGCGAGTATGCGTTCTCTCCTGCCGACACGCTCTTGACGGTGCTGGACAAGATCGTGTCTGGGCGGGTGGTCACCTACGCCGTTACTATTCCGGAAGGGTACACCGTCACCCAGATTGAGGCGGAACTTGCTGCTACCGGGCTTTTTGATCCCCAATCCCTGCATGCCGCTCTGCATTCCCAGGATTATAACTTTCCTTTCCTGCCGCCGCCGGATCCCCGGCGTCCAGAGCCCCTGGAGGGATACCTCTTCCCGGATACGTACTTCCTGGTGCGGGGGATGCAGCCGCAAGCCGTCGTAGAGATGATGCTGAAGAAGTTTTCTGCACAACTGACCCCTGCGGACCTAGCCCGGGCCGATGAGCTGCATATGTCCGTTGATCAGGTCATCACGCTGGCTTCCATCATTGAAAAAGAGGCCAAGGTTGAAAGCGAGCGGGCCCTGATTTCGTCCGTGTATCACAACCGCTTGAGCATCGGGATGAAGCTTGACGCGGATCCCACTGTGCAGTACGCACTGGGGGATCCTGCCAGGCCGCTTTACCGGACTGACCTGTCCGTGGATTCGCCGTACAACACTTACAAGTACGGCGGCTTGCCCCCGGGGCCAATTTGCAACCCGGGGCGGGCCTCAATCACGGCTGCCCTCTGGCCGGCCACGACCAAATACCTTTATTTCGTGGCCAAAAATGACGGCACCCATGCCTTTGCCACTACCTACGCGGAACAGCTCGCCAACGAACGCAAATACCGCGGACACTGACCACTAAAAACGGGCAACGGTGTCTTCTCCGCCCAAAGAAGATACAGTGAAGGCGATTTCTCACCGTTGCGACCATAGCATATGTACAGGTTGGACTTTTTATACACAACACACCCCGGAAGATCACAGGGTCACACGCGCTGGGTTGGTGCATACGATGAGTGATGCCCGGTTTTGCGCCTGGGCGGCCGGTCAACCAGTTTTAGGGAGGTATGGATGTGGAGACCCTGCTGGCGTTACTCGGCGCTGTTCTTGTCCGTGGCATTCTTTTGCTTGGCGGGTACATAGAATCCGGCAACTCCTTTCCGCAGCCTTTGTCTGCCGAGGAAGAGGCGTACTACCTTGCGCGCATGAAGGCCGGTGACATTGAGGCGCGAAACATTCTTTTGGAACACAACCTCCGGCTCGTCAAGCACATTGCCAACAAATATGAGAACACGCGCGAGGACCCGGACGATCTCATGGGGGCGGGGACGGTAGGCCTGATCAAGGGTGTACTCACGTACGATCCGGAAAAGGGAACGCGGCTGGCTACTTATGCGGCCAGATGCATCGAGAATGAAATACGCATGTACCTGAGGTCCGTGCGGCGGCACCGGTGGGTTTCCATCCACCAGCCCATCGGCGTCGACCGGGAGGGGAACGAAATCACACTCATGGACATCTTGCGTTCTGATGTGGATGTGGCAGAGGAAGTCGGTCTGCGGTTCGACCGCGAGCGCGCCATGGCGTGTCTTTCCAAGCTTCCGCGGCGGGAGCGGCAGGTCCTCGAGCTTCGGCTGGGCGAGAATGGGGAACGCCGCACGCAGCGGGAAATCGCCAAACTGATGCGGATCTCGCGGTCATACGTGTCGCGTATCGAAAAAAGAGCGATTATGCACATTTTTGCCTTGATGGAGGCTGACTAGCTGGCGGTAGCCCGGCGGTATTGTGTCCGCCGGGCTACCCATGTAAAATGGCCGTGCGGCCATTGCCAGTAAGATCCAGGAGGAATGTAATTGCCAGCTTGGTTTAAACCCGACCTTTTTGTTCCGTCGGTAACTGGTATCGACCTGGCAGATCTCAAGGCCCGCGGTCTTGCCGGTCTTTGTTTCGATTTGGACAACACCCTGGTGCCGTGGAACACTGCCGATGTATCCAGGGAGATCATGGACTGGTTTGCTCAAGTCCATGCCGCTGGCTTGCCGGCTTGCATCGTGACGAACGCCGGCGGCCAGCGGGTCAGTGTCGTTTCGGAAATGCTCGGAGTCCCCGCCGTGGTGTGGGCGGGCAAGCCCAGCGTTACGGCCTTTTTGGCAGGTGCCAAGCTCATGCGGGTGCACCCTGCCCGGGTTGCCATGGTGGGGGACCAGCTATTCACCGATATCCTCGGGGCGAAAAGGGCCGGCATGTTTACCATCCTGGTAGCGCCCATTACGCCGCGTGATTTCGCGACCACAAAAATCTTGCGCCTGGCGGAGCGGTTTTTTCTTCGCCGCTGGCGGCGTGAAGGCTTGATTCCGCCAGGGTACAGGAGCTGAGTCGCGTCATGTCAGCGGTGGCCGTGAACACGCATGGCATGTTGCTGGTCTTGGCATGGCTGCTCGGAGGCAGCGTCGTTGGCCTCGGGTTGTGGCTAGTCATTCGGGTGGTCCTGCCTGAAGAAAGGACGCTACCGGTAGATTGGCGGCTACCCGGGCTTGTGGTGGCGGCGGCGGTGGTGGCCATCGCTGCTCTCCTTCAGCAGTTGGCGGGGCTCGGGTTGGCCGTTTTTATTATCGCCGCCAGCACGCTTTTGGCGGTTTCGGCGGTAGACTTGCGGTGGCATATCATCCCCGATAGCTTCCTGGCGGTTGGGTCAATCGGGCTTGTGATGGTGTGGGGGGTGGCAGCCGCCGGTGTATGGGCTGGTCATAGCTGGTCTGCAGCGGCGTTGGCAGCACCGGCAGGGGCACTGGGCATGGGAGTTGCGGGCATGCTTTTTCTCGGCACTCTTCTTTTTGCGGTGCATGTGACCAGTGGCGGCCGTGGTCTCGGTATGGGAGACGTGAAGCTCGGTGGGTTCATCGGTCTTCTACTAGGTCCCCTCGCGGGCTTGTGGGCGCTTTTCTGGGGGGCATTGGCGGGGGCTATCGCGGCAGCCCTGATGCTTGGCTTCCGCTGGCGCCGCATAGGTGACGCCATACCGTACGGTCCGTTCCTTGCACTGGGTGCCATCATCGTGCTGTGCACGTCGGGCAGCATTCTTCTGCCGTGAGCCTCGCCGGCGTTTTTGAGCCACGAAAAATGGCACTAAATTTTCCGGGGTCAGTTTACGATCTAACCAGGGAAATATAAAAGTCTCCCGTTCCGGATCGAAAATGGCAAACGCCGCGAAAGCGGCGGACGCAAAGCCACGGGTCTAAAGCCGCGGAGCGGCCATGACGGCCGGGTTGCCGAAATCAGGAGGGGGCGGCTGACGTGCAGCTGGTAAAAAGCCACGCGGGCGTCTCACCAAAAGGAGGGACGCCCAGTTTGTCTGCAAACGGGTGGTCCGGAAGTCAATGCTCATCAGGGCATAACAAAAACAGTCCGGTCGCTGATGACGGTGCCTGTCCCTATGACCGTTGGTTCAAAATCGCAGCCTTTCTCGTAGCCGCGGCCGGGTTATGGTACTTCATGCATAACGAGCTTCACGCCGTGTGGCACCTTTTGGCAGGAGCGGTATCGCCATGAGCGGCCGGAGGTCAGGCTTCCAACCACGGCGCCGACGCGTGGAGGCCGGCCAGGCGGTAGTGGAGTTGGCCCTGGTGGTGCCGGTGCTCGTGCTCTTGCTCTTGGGCATAGCCGAGTTCGGCCGCTTGTACGGGGCCTATCTGACCGTGGAACAGGCGGCGCGGGAAGGGGCCAGGGTTGCTGCTCTGGGGGGCAGCGATTCCGATGTCATCCAAGCGGTTGACAACGCGGCGAGCTGGCTCGACCTCAAGCAGCTCTCGGTGAGCATCACGCCGTCTCAAGGACAACGCCTGGCTGGGCAGAGTGTCACGGTGGAGGTAGATTACAGATTCAATTTTGTGGCTCCGGTGATCTCCAGTTTGGTGGGTAACTCGATCCTCCTCCACTCCAAGATGATCATGAGGATTGAATAGCTGGAAGGAGATGGCCGGCCTGAAGAACAAAGGTGCAGTGACGGAAATAGTAGCCCTGGCCATGGTGGCCTTGCTGGCTGTGAGCGGGTTGGCCCTGGACGGCGGCCGGCTGTACACTCTTCGCACCCGGCTCGAGAACGTGGCGGACGCGGCGGCCCTGGCCGGTGCCCAGGCCTTGCCGGACGACCCGGCCACGGCGCAGAGCCTGGCGGTGGCGTATGCGGAAAGCAACGGGCTTCCGGCCGACCACGTACAGGTTTGGTTTGCTGACCAGAACCACGAGATTTTCGTACAGGTCTGGGAAGAAACGGACCTCCGGTTTATGCCGGTGGTGGGTATCAGGGTGGCCACGGTGCGGGCCAGCTCAGGAGCACTTGTGGCTGCCCCGCATGGGCTTCGCGGTGCGGTTCCGATCGGGGTGGCCGACACCAATTTCCAGGTCGGACAGCTGTACCAGCTGAAAGTGGGAGCAGGCGGATCGAACTGCGGTGAAAGCAACAACGGGAACTTTCACGCCCTCGCTTTGGGTTCTGACGGGGACGATGATGGGGCCAAGGAGTACGAGGATAACCTCATCCATGGCTACGGCGGCTGGCTCAACGTGGGCGACCTAGTCTACACCAAGACCGGCAACATGAGCGGGCCCACCAAGGAGGCAGTCGAGGAGCGCATCGCCGAGGATCCGTCGGCGACCTACGAGCATTACTCACCGGACTCGCCGCGCCTTCTTTATGTCCCAGTCGTTTCGTCATATGACGACATCAATGGACACAAACAGGTCAAGATCATCGGGTTTGCGGCCTTCTTCCTGGAAGATTATCAGTCCGGCTCTTGTGACGACGCCATCGTGGGGCGGTTCGTGCACGCGTTCGCGGAAAGCGAGATTGACGGCCGGGACGTGTCCAACCTGGACTTCGGGCTCAGGGTGGTAAAGCTGATTCCTGGCCAGGATGGTGCCGCCGGGCAATAATATCCAGCAGGCGGGACGCAAGGCCCCGCCTGCTGGACGAGGATTTTAGTCAGAAAGCACAAACCGCCACATCTCCTGCCAAGGACCCAAGACGCTTAAACCCAGGGTAAGAGTCTTTTTCAACGTGCCCCGGTATGCTTCCACCTGCAAAGACAGTGTGGTGTCGCTCGTTTCTTGCGGGGCGGTAATGCTGGCGCGCCAGCGGGCGCCGTCGAAAGTGAGCTCGATGGTCCTGCCATCCCAGAATACGGCCACCACCCTGTTGGCCGGCAAGCTGGTGGTGGCGGTCAACAGGCTTGGCTCGCCGGGACCTACTGCGGCCGGGTTGAGGCTCGCGGCCAGCGTGAAGTCTGCTCCGGGCGGGATGACGGGGGGAGGTGGCACCGGCGGGTTGTGGCTGGCGGCTTGCTGTCCGCCCGCAGAGGATCGGTTGCCAGAAGAGCCGGTTGCTGTTTGGCCCGTTTGGGACGAAGCTGCCGGCCCGGCGGAGGTGGTGCTGCTCGTGGTGGTATCTTTGTTTGCTGTTTGGTCGGAGGTGGCGGTAGTAGGAGGCGTCGCTGGCTCCGCAATTTGCACGGCGTGGCCGCGGGTGATACCACCGTTGAGGTCCGTGACGAGGGTGCCGTTGAGGGCATCGTTCAGCACCTGGAGGTCCACAAGACCTTTGCGCTCTGCCAGTCCTTGGGCCATGGACTTTAACGTGGCCACATCCAAGGGGGCGTTCGGGTCTTTTGCCAGGGCGACTCCTAATGACCGCAGGTAGGCCAAAGCTTCGTTACCTTTGGCATCCGGCGCGGCGCCGAAGTTCCGTGCCAGTATGTTGGCCATTTCGCCGACCGTGATGAGGGAGTTCGGGTCGTAGTAGCGCGAATTGGCATCATACCGTCCCTGGATAAGGCCTTTTTGAGTGGCCACGGCGATGTCGTCTTGGTAAGTGTTGGTGGTGATCTGTGAGCGGTAATCATCGAAGTCTGTGGCATTGGTTACGTTGCGTGCCGCTTGCAAAAGGTCACGCGGCCCGTCTGGCGACACCGGCACTTTGACCGGCGCCTTCGCTAGGTTGACCAGCACGTACTCCGGGGTGACATCTGTGCGCTTGGTCAGGGCGGGGTTTTGGCTCGTCTCAACCACGAAGGTGCCATAGGCATTGTTACGGTGGTATAGTTTTTGGCTGTATGTCTGGATGAGATATAGATGCCCGTCGGCGCCCCATTGCGGGGGAGTGGCCGGGTCCGGGTAGGGGTCGCCCCAAAACGCATAACAGGCATCTGCGGAGGTTTCGTCTGGCAGCTTTTCATGGTATTGGTAAATGTTGTTCTTGTAAACCGGACGCCAGTAAGTGGTCACCAGGTAGACGTGGGGGGCTATGGTGACCCAACGCTGTTTCATGACTTCCGGAGGGCCATAGCTGATGCCCGGACCCGCGAATACAGGTGCCGCGTGTAAAAGTACGAGCGCAGCGGTTACAAGTGGAATTAGCCTACGCATCGTGACACCTCCTCAATGGAAGATCTTCCAGCCCGATGGCGTAAGCCTGAGGTAGAGTACTTCACGAAGGTCGTGCGGAGTGGCTTTGCCGTCTATCAGCTCAACAGTCTTTCGGTCCACTTGGACGATGGCGACGAGGGCACTTCTAGTAAGTACTTGTGTTTGCACGTCCTGGACGGCTACTTGCACGGCGGTGCCCTGGGCAGCCAGTGCCTGTAAGGTGGGCAGGTTTTGCGCGAGGTCATGGGATGCTTGCCCGGTTGTGTACGTTTGTGCGGCGGTGAAGTCCATGGGAACACTGCTGATGCCGGCGGCCAAGGCGTCGTAGTAAGCCGGTACGATGGCGTTGATGCTGTCGGCGGAGGCCTGGCTGGCCACTGGCGGTGCGGCATAGGCAAAACGGGTTAGCATGACGATTGCCTCGGCAGTGGACAGCGGCCGGGACGGTTTCCACGTGCCGTCGCCATAGCCTTTGAAAATGCCCATTCTGGTACCTTCGACAATCGCACTTTCTGCCCAATGTCGCCTGATGTCACTGAACCGTACGATTGCTCCTTCGCTGGTTTCGGAAGGGTCTTGGGGTTGCCCGGCCACACCCTGGTTCTGAAGATATCGCAGGGTGCGCAAAATCATTGTGGCTGCTTCTGCCCGCGTCACGCGGTAGTCAAGGTGAAGCTCCCCGTCCGGAAAGCCGCTCAATATTCCCTCTGCCGCCAGCTCGTCCGCGGTTGATTGGCCGGACAGCTTGGCCAACATGGCGGCGTAACGCCCCCGGTCGCACGGTTCGTCCAGCTGCCAGCTGGCATCGGCGATGCCCATTGCCAACATTAGAGAGTACTCTGGGGCTGCCCAGTGCACAGCGGCAGCGGGCGGCGCGACCTCTGCGGCCCACACTGCCGGGACTTGCACCAGGCTTGCAAATACAATCCACAGGAATGCGGCTGCTGCCGACGTGATGCCTACCGGCCTCCACCACAACGTTTGTCCTTTTCTCACGGCGTTTTCACCTCCTTTCCGCCGCTAGGTTAACAGATAAAAACTGGTAACGCAACTGTTATATGGATGTCCAAGAGATCACTGTTGACTGCGCCGGTGCCTGGAATATAATGATGGAGCAACCATTAATAACCAGGAGGAGGGTCGGTGGTGAGGCGTTGGAACCGGTATCTGTCGGCCGCCGTTCTACTTGGCGGCATCACTGGGCTGATCAGCTGGATGTACTTGCATCAGCTTGACCAGCGGGTCCCTGTGGTCGTGCCTGCAGTCGCGGTGGCACCTTACACGGCGTTGCAGAGGGACATGCTGCGCACTGTTTTCCTGCCGGCACCAGGGGTGCATCCCGAGGCTCTGCGGGACATGGATAGCATAATAGGAAAGTTTTCCCTTACACCGCTGTGGCCGGGTGAGCAAATTCTCGCCGGCATGGTTTCCGAAGCCTCCGGGCCGTCAGCGCTGCGTGCCCAATTGCCCAGTAAGGCCAGGGCGATGTTTCTGCCCGCACCGGTCGGCCACATCCTTGGGGGAGCCATCTCCGCAGGGGATCATGTGGACGTTATCTTTGTACGACGCAGTCTGGACGGTCCCGTCTCGTCACAGGTATTGGCTCAGGATCTCACTGTCCTGGACGTGCGGACCGAGGACGGACGCGGTTATGGGGGCTCTTCCGACGAGCCCGTGGCGGGGGCCCTGGTGGCCGTAGAACCGGAGCAGGCAGAACACTTGGCCCTGGCCATCGAAGCCGGTTCCTTATATATCCTGCTACGCGGATATGGCGCCGAGACGATAACGACGAGCCCGGTTTTGGTGTCGTCAGTGGGGCAAAAATGATCCCCACGGGGCTGGAGGGTGATGGGATGAACGATACATTCTCGCACCAAAAACACAACCGCCCGGCCGGCGTTGTGGTAGCTACTGCGAGGGCTGAGCGGGCTGCCGTTCTTGGGAATGACCCATCCGTGCGTGTCCAGGGCATGGCCACAGATCTCGTGTTGGCGTTCAAGATCGGTGTGCAGGCGGGTGCCGACTACATTGTGGTAGATGGCGACCTTCTCGACGGGCTCGGGCCCGCCTCGCTTCAAAACCTTTTTCATTTGTATCCCGAAATGGCGTGCGTGGTGGTTGGTGGTACCGGCGGCATGTTGATGCCGGGCGACTGGGCTGGCAACCGGCATGTGGTCGTGGAAGGGTGGCACAAGGTTGCCGAGGCCATTCGGGGCGCGGAGCCCAGGCCAGCTGGCCCCGAACCAAAAGGAGGAGAGGCGGTCCTCCAAATCACCAAACCCCCGCCTCCTCTTGTCTCATCACAACTCAAAAGGCTAGAGCCCGCACCCAGTGCCGATCCGGTGGACGGCCATGCCCCGGCTTCTCATCTCATGCCGCCTCAGGTTTGTGTGGTTTTTGGACCAAAAGGCGGTGTTGGGAAGACCACCCTGGCCGTAAACGTGGCTGCGATGGTGGCTTCACGCACCAAATCTCCCACTTTGCTCCTGGACTTTGACTTTCGTGGCAACAACGCCTGGGTACACCTGGGGCTTGGGCAGGGGCCAACAGTCATTGATTTCTTGCCGGCCCTGGAGGCAGGCGGTAAGCCGTCCATGGCGGAATTTGTGCGTGTCCATAAAGCCTCCGGACTGCATCTTCTGGCTGGCCCTGACCGCCCGCAATTGGCAGAATTTGTGAACGAGAGGCAGGCCGTCCGCATCGTGGATGTGTCGCGGCGGCTCTACCAGTACGTGGTCATCGACACTCCGCCCGGGCCGGACAGCGAGCTCGTGTACGCCTGCCTGGAAGCGGCCACCATGGGCATCCTTGTTACCACTGACGATGCTGCGTCGCTCCAACTGACACGCATGGCGGTTGACACCTTGCGGCAGCTGGGGACCACGTCCACGCAGCATGTCCACCTTGTGCTTAACCAGGTTTCGGATCCCCCGCTCCTCGACGCCGGTGAGATTGCTCGCTTTCTTGGCATGCCGATCGCCGGCAGCATTCCTGCTGCTCCCCGCGTGTTCAAGTCGGGGGTGCTGGAAGGCCATCCGGTAGGACTCGACAGTCATGATCCTGCCACTGCCGCGCTGCTCCAGGTGGCGGGGCTGGTCTCGCCTGGGCTGGTGGCGTTTTTGCCTTCCGCACCCGGTCCACGCCGCTACTGGACGCGCATGTGGGGTCATGTGCGAAGGGGGTCGCAGTAATGAGTTTGCCTCACCATGAAACGAAGTCCGTCAACGACGTTGTCCGTTACGTGCAAGACGAAATTCTCACCCAACACCGTGAGCTACTGGAGCGCGTTGGGTGGGACCAGACCCGGCGAGAAGAACTCCGCCGCGTGGTCATGTCTATACTGCTTGCCCACAACATTGGCGTCCACCGCGTGACGCGAGAGACCCTGGCGGACATGGTCATAGACGACATGCTCGGGTATGGGCCCATCGACCCACTGTTACGGGACCCGGTGGTCACCGAGGTAATGGTGAACGGACCGGACGAAGTGTGGGTGGAAGAGAACGGATTACTTCGTCTGACCGGCATGAAGTTCCGTGATTCCCAGCAGGTCACCGATTTGATCAGCCGCATTGTTGCCCCGCTGGGTCGGAAGGTCGACCAAGCAACGCCTTATGTGGACGCGAGGCTGCCTGACGGTTCCCGCGTCCATGCCATCATACCTCCCCTGGCCGTGAAAGGCCCTGTGCTGACCATCCGGAAGTTCGCCGTCCAACGGCCTACACTGGACACTCTCGTGGCGGGAGGTACCTTGAGCACCCAGATGGCGGGGTTTTTGGCCCACGCGGTGCGGGCACACCTCACGATATTGATCTCCGGTGGCACCAGTACAGGAAAGACCACCTTTCTCAACGCACTGGCAGGAGCGATCACCGACGGGGAGCGGACCATCACCATAGAGGAGTCAGCCGAGCTGCAACTGCCGGCCCGTCATCTCATTGCTCTTGAAACACGCCAGCCAAATCTGGAAGGGTTTGGGGCCATCACGATCAGGCAACTTTTGCGCAACGCTCTTCGCATGCGCCCGGACCGGATCGTGGTGGGAGAGGTGCGCGGTGCGGAGGCGTTTGACCTCCTGCAGGCTCTCAATACTGGACACGAAGGCAGTATGAGTACTATTCATGCCAATTCGGCCGGGGACGCCATCAGCCGCCTGGAAAACATGGTACTCATGGCGGGTGAAGGGCTGCCACTGGACGCCATACGGCGTCAGATCGCCAGTGCTGTCCAACTCGTTGTGCAGCTCGAGCGCGACGCGCAAGGGACCCGCCGCGTGGTGGAGGTGGCTGCCGTTACAGGCATGCATCCCGACGGAAGCGTATCGTGGCAAACCGTCTTCGGTTACGAAGGCGGCAGTTTTCGCCGCTACGAGCTTTCCACACCGCCCACATGGTGGACGCTGTTGGGAAAGGAGGAGAGCCATTAGATGGGATGGCAGCGGTTTGTGATAGTGACGTTATCATCGAGCACTGCAGGATTACTGGTGGTTGGTCTCTTGAGACTGCTGCGGGCTCCAGGCATCTTCCGGTTGGAACCACAAAATGGGACTTTCGTTACCAACCCTGGGGCCAGCTTTGCCCTGCTGGTGCGATACTTCCGGCGCCTGCGTCCTGGGGCCCGCCAGCACGATTACCAGCGATGGCGGGATAGCCTGGAGGAAGGCTTGTGGTCGATGGCCCGAGTGCTGCAGGCTGGGCAGAACGTTTACCAGGCGCTGGAAAGTGTGCGCGGCGAAAACGTCGGCCCTTTCGGCCAATTTCTGTCAGATGTCCTAATAATGCATCGTTCGGGTGTGCCCCTGACTGATGCACTGCGGCATGCCGCGGAAACCAGCCAGTGGGCGGAGGCGGTTTACGTGGCGGAGGTTTTGGAGCTCGGCCTCAAATCAGGCGGCCACCTGCTGGACAACATCTACTCGTTGCAAGAAATGGTCAGGGACCGGGCTTTTCTCAGGGCCCAGCTGGCGGCGGGAACCGGGGAAGCCAGAATCAGCGCGTGGATTCTCGGGCTCACGCCGCTGGCCCTGATCGGCTTCATGGTCATCTTTCAGCCAGGCATGATCTTGCCCCTGGTGAAAGACCCTACCGGCCGCTTGGGTGCCGTTTATGCCATCGTTTCCTGGGCGAGCGGTGTACTGATCATCCGAAAGCTGTTACAGCTTCCGGAAGGGGAGGCAGGGACCCGGTGATCGTCCTGATAGCATGCTTGGCCAGCGTTGCGGTTGGTCTGGCGGTGGCTGGGCAGACCGTGGCCCACGCTGGCAAATTGAATCGCCTTTCGCCCAGACGGGAAATGTCGATTTTAAAGCCCGAAAGCCTTGCCGCCGCGGTGCTGGCGGCGGGCTTGGTTGTCGCCCTCTTTCTGCGGTTGGCGGGCGGCGGCGTGGCGGCAATAGCAGCGGCGGCGACCGCAATAGCCGGCTGGGCGGGACTGCGATGGTGGCCGGCGGCCGTCCGCCGTCGCCGCGAGCAGGCTCTTTTGGCTGGCCTGCCGTTTGTGCTTGACCTGCTGGCGTTGGCGGTGGGTTCTGGGCTTGGTCCCGTCCAGGCGGTTGAGGTTGTCTCAGGCCACCTTGTCCACGGACCATGGCGGGAAGAGTTGGCGTTAATCCGTTCCGAGCTTACTGTTGGGCGGACGTTCGCCGACGCCCTCCACAACTTGGAACGTAGGTACAGCCTCCATGCCGTGCGAAGCTTTGCCCGCAGCCTGCAACAGGCGTTAACGCTGGGAAGCCCCCTGGAAAGCTTTCTTCGGCAGGCTGCCAGGGAAAACAGGGCCATGGCCAGAGAGCGCTTGGCCTCGCGCATAAACTCTTTGCCGGCCGTCCTTTCAGTGGTTACGATGGTGTTTCTCATGCCGGTCATCATTGTCATCGTGGTCCTGCCGAACGTGCTCGACTTTTTACACGCCCACTGGTAGAAAGCCGGGCACCACTGGAGAGCGGCTAGGCAAACGACACATGTTGTTCATCAATGCCAAAAAGAAAGGAGGTGTCATATATGGAACCTCAGTCGATTCAGGCGTCGGGCCATCTTGCGTTGCCGGCTGCGGCCAGGCGGTTCGGATGGGGTCTTTACACTCGCCTGCTGGCGAAACTTCACGCCCGCGACGGTGCTGCGTCTACCGAATACGCCTTGTTGCTGGCATTGGTAGTAGTGGTTCTGATCAGCAGCTTGTCTGCCCTCGGGGCTGAGCTCAACAACAAACTTAACGCCATCATCCTGCAAATCAGGGGGGCTGGTTGAGATGCAAAGGCCCAGTCAAGGTGAGCGGGGAGCGGTGCTGGTGGAGTTTACCGCGGTGATTTCGGTGCTGCTCATCGTTTTGCTGGGCATCGTGGAATTCGGGTTTCTACTGAACGCACGACTGGTAGTCACCTCGGCGGCCCGCGAAGGAGCCAGGCGGGCCGCCGTGGAGGGAGGTGACACTCCAGCGGTTGTGGAGGTTGTACGCCAGAACCTGGCGATGGGGCTTGCCGATGCCGACCGGGCCGTGATCACAATCTCGCCGCATCAGGCGTCCTACGGTACGCCCATTCATGTGCGGATTACGTACCGTTACCTTTTCATGACACCGCTCGCACGGGCGATGTGGGGCCCGGGCATTGAACTTACGGCCGAGTTCATCTCGCGAGGGGAGAAGGTGAGGGCGAGGCAATGAGCCGCCGCAAAGGCCGTCAAAACGGGTCAGTACTCGTGATGTCGGTTCTGTTTCTGCCTGTCCTGGTTGCTGCTCTCGGCATGGTAGCCGATCTCGGGGTTTTGTTGGTGGCACGTCGCGCGGCCTATGCCGCTGCGGATATGGCGGCCCTGGCGGCGGTGCAGGAGGTGGACCTAGAAAGTCTCGGCCAGGGGACGATCGTGCTGAACACGCAGCCCGCCGAGGCCGCCGCCGAAGAATGGGTCCGCAGTAATCTTGCCGCTGCGTTCACGGTTTGGCCGGCGGGATTCCAGCCAGCGATCAAGGTCCGCGTGTATAACGCCAGCCCGTCCGATCCAGCATTTCACAGCGGGACTGCAAAAGTCCTCGACTATCCGACTGTCTGTGTGACCCTGCAGGTGCCCGTGAGCCTGCCTTTCCATCTGGGAAGAACCTGGGTGGTAATGCTGCCGGCACACGCTGACGCAAGTGTGGTTCCGCGTCCCGAGGGCGGGTAGGCATTAACCGGAGCCACGTGTCCGCGTGACACCGCTTGTTTGGCAGGAAAACTGTGCGGAAGAGGGAACCTGAAGAGAGGCACTATGGCATGGGAGGGGGATCTGGTGGACCAAGACGTGCACGCAAAACGTACTCCGCTTTACGACTGGCATGTGGGCCACGGCGGCCGGATGGTCGAGTTCGGCGGGTGGGAGCTCCCCGTGCAATATGACGCGGGCATAGTGGCGGAACACTTGCAGGTACGCGCGAAGGCAGGTTTGTTTGACGTCTCGCACATGGGCAAAATCATGGTCTCCGGGCCTGGTGCGAAGCCACTGGTGCAGTGGTTGATCACCAACGATGTCGACCGTTACGGGCCCGGGCAGGCATTGTACAGCCCCATGTGCTGGCCTTCCGGCGGGGTGGTGGACGATTTGCTCGTCTACCCGCTCGGACCCGAACAGTTCCTGTTGGTTGTGAACGCCGCGAACACGGACAAAGACCTGGACTGGATCTCGCAGGAGGCACAACGGTATGACTCGGTAGCAGTAGAAAATATCACCGCCTCTTACGCACAGGCAGCCCTGCAGGGGCCGCTAGCAGCCTCAATCCTGCAACGCCTGACGGATTTTCCGCTGGAGAGTCTCGGGTCGTACGAGTTTGCTGACGGGGTGGAAGTAGCAGGCATCAGCTGTCTTGTTTCCCGTACCGGGTACACCGGCGAAGATGGCTTTGAGATCTATCTGCCGGCCGGCCAAGGGGAACAATTCTGGGAAGCCCTTGTGGCCGCGGCGAAACCGGGGGAGCTTTTGCCTTGCGGGCTGGGCGCCCGGGACACCTTGCGGTTCGAAGCCCGAATGCCGCTTTATGGCCAGGAGCTGGATGACGAGACAACTCCGCTGGAAGCCGGCCTTGGGCGATTCGTCCGGCTTGACAAACCGGCATTCTCCGGCCGGGAGGCCTTGCAAGCGGAGAAGGCTGGTGGCCTCCGCAAGAAACTGGCCGGGTTCCGCATGGTGGACAGAGGCATAGCCCGGCACGGGTACCGCGTCTTCCACGACGGGCAACCGGTAGGCATCGTGACGAGCGGCAGCTTTGCACCTTCTGTGGGTCAAAACCTCGGCCTCGCGTACCTGCCACCGGCGTTGACGGAACTCGGCACCACTGTGTACGTTGAGGTCCGGGGCAAACCGCTCGCGGCAGAAATCATCAGGACGCCGTTTTACCGCCCGGCCCCCCCGGGATTAAGATCACAGGCAGGCATTACAAACCCGTACAGGAGGTCGACCAGGCATGATTCCCAATGATCTGCGGTACTCACGTGAACATGAATGGGCGCGCGTAGAGGGAAACCGGGTAACCGTAGGAATCACCGACTTTGCGCAGCATGAGCTCGGTGATGTCGTGTTCGTCGAGCTTCCCCATCCGGGAGACGAGGTGAAGGCCGGGCAGCCCATGGCCACGGTGGAATCGGTAAAATCCGTGTCTGACGTGTTCGCACCGGTGAGCGGCAAGGTGGTCGCGGTCAACGACGTGCTGGTCAACGAGCCGGAGAAGGTCAACGATGCCCCATACTCTGACGGTTGGATGGTTGTCATCGAGATGTCCAACCCGGCTGAGCTGGGTGACCTTTTGGATGCGGACGCTTACGGCAAACTCGTGGAGGAAGGTGGGCATTAATGCCTTCAATCCCGTACTTTCCTCATACAGACCAGGACCGCCAGGCCATGCTCCAGGCGCTCGGCATCGAATCGGTTGATGAGCTTTTTGCCAACATTCCCGCTTCGCTGCGAGTGCAGGGGAGCCTGCGGCTTCCGCCCGGGCTTTCCGAAATGGAGGCGGAGCGGCTTATCAGCAGCCTGGCAGCCCGGAACGCCTCAAGCGACCGTTACATCAGTTTTCTCGGAGCCGGCGCCTACGACCATTTCATTCCGGCGGCTGTGCACCACATTACAGGCCGTGCCGAGTTCTACACGTCATACACTCCGTACCAGCCGGAAGTCAGCCAGGGTAACCTGCAGTCGTTTTATGAATACCAGAGCATGATCTGCACCCTGACTGGGATGGACGTGACCAACGCCTCGATGTACGACGTCGGGAGCGCAGCAGCCGAGGCATGTTTCATGGCCCGCGACATTACCCGGCGGCAGGTCATCGTGGTCTCGGAGACAGTGCACCCGGAGGTCCGCCAGGTGATCAACACGTACATGGCGGCGCCCGGGGTGGAAGTGGTGGCGGTGCCACAGGTCGACGGCGTGACCGACCTCGACCATCTCCGAGACGCCCTCCAACGTTACGACGTTGCTGGCGTGGTGGTGCAGCACCCCAACTTCTTCGGCTGCCTCGAACCGGTGGACGAAATCGGGGAGATAGTCCACGCCCATGGTGCCCTGTTTATTGCGAGCGTTGATCCCATATCGTTGGGAATATTGCGGTCCCCCGGCGACTACGGAGCCGACATCGCAGTGGGCGACGGGCAGGCACTCGGCATGTCACTTTCGTTCGGCGGGCCCTACCTTGGTTTTTTGGCCGCCAGGGAAGCTCTTCTGCGGCGGATGCCGGGGCGTATCGTCGGGGCCACGGTCGATGGGCAGGGCAGGCGGGGGTTTGTCCTCACCTTGCAAGCCCGCGAGCAGCACATCCGGCGCGAACGCGCCACCTCGAACATCTGCAGTAACCATGCCCTTAACGCCTTGACGGCTGCCGTCTACCTCTCCCTCATGGGTCCCGAAGGGCTCCGTGAAGTGGCGGACCTGTGTCTGCAGAAATCCCACTATGCCCGCGAGTTGATCGTGAACATTCCCGGTTTCGAGGGGTCATTCTGGTCGCCCTTCTTCAAGGAGTTTGCCATCCATACACCGGTGCCCGCCACCGAAGTAGTGCGTTACTGTGCACAGCACGGCGTGCTGGCGGGGGTGCCGCTTGGCCGGTTTGTCCCCGGTATGGACGACCACCTGCTCGTGGCGGTGACGGAGAAACGGACGCGGGATGACATCGAGCGTCTGGCCAACCTTCTCGGGGAGGTGGGTGCGCATGTCTAGCCAAACGGACTATCCGCTGATCTTTGAGCGGTCACAGCCGGGACGGCGCGGGGTTTCGCTGCCGGCCAGTGACGTACCGCGGAAGCGCGTGGCGGACCTTCTGCCCTCGCAGGCCCTACGTGACAAACCGCCTGCGCTGCCTGAGGTATCCGAGGTTGACGTCATCCGGCATTACACCGGCCTATCCCGTCGCAACCATGGCGTCGACAACGGGTTTTACCCACTGGGTTCGTGCACGATGAAATACAACCCCAAGATCAACGAGGACATGGCGAGCCTGCCGGGATTCACAGGGCTTCATCCTTATACACCGGAAGAGCTCTCTCAGGGCGCTTTGAAGCTCATGTATGAGCTCGAACAGTACCTGTCGGAGATCGCGGGTGTGGCACGCACCACCCTGCAGCCGGCGGCCGGCGCCCACGGCGAGCTGACCGGCATGCTCATCGTCAAGGCGTACCACCGCCACAAGGGGCAGGACCGCCGGCAGGTGATCGTGCCGGACTCGGCCCACGGGACCAATCCCGCCAGTGCCGCCATGTGCGGTTTTGACGTGGTAACGGTGAAGTCGGATGCCACGGGCGGTGTAGACCTCGAGGAACTGAGGCGGCTGGTGGGTCCAAACACGGCGGCCTTGATGCTCACGAATCCAAGTACCCTCGGGTTGTTTGAGAAAAACATTGCGGAGATCGCGCGTATTGTTCACGACGCCGGCGGGCTCCTTTATTATGACGGGGCCAACGCCAACGCTATCTGCGGTATCTCGCGCCCAGGTGACATGGGCTTCGACATCGTGCATTTCAACCTTCACAAGACGTTCTCCACGCCGCACGGTGGTGGCGGTCCGGGGGCCGGCTCCGTGGGCGTAAGCGCGGACTTGGTACCGTTTTTGCCGCGGCCACTGATCTCGTTCGATGGAAACCGGTACGGGCTCGACTACAGCGGGCCCCTGTCCATCGGGCGCGTCCGTACGTTCTATGCCAATTTCGGAGTGCTTGTGAAGGCATACACTTACATCCGAATGCTCGGACCGGACGGGCTTGTGCGGATGAGCAAAGATGCCGTGTTGAACGCCAACTACGTCATGAACGGGTTGCGGCCGTACTACCACATCCCATACCCGGGGCTCTGCCAGCACGAATTCGTGGCCTCGGCTGTCCAGCAGAAAAAACACGGTGTGCGGGCGTTGGATGTGGCGAAGCGACTGCTCGACTTCGGGACCCACCCGCCTACCATTTACTTCCCGCTCATTGTCGAGGAGGCCTTGATGATCGAGCCTACCGAGACCGAGAGCAAAGAGACGCTTGACCGCTTTATTTCCGTCATGGCGGAAATCGCCCGTGAGGCCGAGCTGGAGCCGGAAAAGGTGCAAAACGCTCCGTACACTACGCCCGTAGGACGGCTCGACGAAACCAGGGCAGCCCGGCACCCCGACCTGGCGTGGCGGTCCGTGCGTAAAGAGGAAGATGGTTAGGTGGCGGGACAAGACTGGCGCATGATTCTGGACGGGGCTCATCCGGCTTCGTATAACATGGCGTGCGATGAGGCCCTGTTCCTCAGCGTGGCCTCGGGTGCTTCGATGCCGGTATTGCGCCTTTATCGGTGGGAGCCGGCGGCGATCTCCATCGGTTACCACGGTGATGCCCGGCAGGTGGACCGGGACCATTGCCAAGCCATGGGATGGGAATTCGTGCGCCGGCCGACCGGTGGCGGTGCGGTGTTCCACGATCGCGAGCTTACCTACGCGGTGGTTGCCCCGGTACGCGGGTTGGGCAGTGACGTGCTTTCGGTGTACCGGCGTGTAAGTGCCGGGCTGGTGGCAGCTTTGCGGCGGCTGGGTCTGGAGGCAGAACTCCAGCCGCCGCACCACCGCGCGGCAACGATGCTACCGGAGGCCGGTGAAACAGGACCTGACGGGGAATCGCAGTGGGCCGGTGTCTGTTTTGACACGCCTTCCGCCTACGAACTGATGGTGGGCGGGCGGAAGGTGGTAGGAAGCGCCCAGGTCCGCCGGGGCGGGTATTTCCTGCAACACGGGGCCATCTTGCTCGAGGCCAATCCGCAAAGGCACTTGTGGGGGTTCCACATCCCCGATCCAGACGTACGGCGGCAGGCCGAGGCAGCTTTTGCCAGCCACGCGGCCGGCCTGGCGGATATTCTCGGCCGCCCGTTGCCGGCGGAAGAGCTCGCGGATGCCGTGGTGGCCGGCATGGCCGAAGCCTTGGACCTGAGGTTTGTGCCATCAGCAATAACGGAGGAGGAAGCCAACCGTGTGGATTGGCTTCTCGCACACAAGTATCTGACCAGGGCGTGGAACGAGCACGGCGTTGACAGCGAAGGTGTACCGGCTGCCTTGACCCGGATTGTGCCAGGGGACGCGGCCAGGGTATCATAACCAAGGTCATTGGGGGAGGTTGCAAAGCGATGCCGGAGGAAATTGATTTTGCTCGGCGGCTGGCTGCGTTCAGGGCGGCGATGGCGCAGGGAGGTAACCTGGATGGCATGTGGGTAACCAACCCGACCAATATGTTCTATTTGAGCGGGTTTTCCGGGGGAACGGCCGGGCTACTTGTGACGCAGGAAAATGCGGTGGTGGTTACCGACTCGCGCTACACGGAGCAGGCCCGCCTGGAAGCGGCTGGTTATCGCGTCGAACAACATGGGACGCCTGTCTTCGCGACCGTCAAATCACTGGTAGACGAATTCCGCGTGGGCCGGCTTGGGTTTGAGAAGCAACACATAACCTATCAGGCATTCGAGGAAATGTCGGCGGCCCTGGCTCCCGTAGAGCTCGTGCCGACGCAGGGGATCGTCGAGGAACTGCGGGCGGTAAAAGACCCGCAAGAAATCGCCCGGATCGAGCGGGCAGTGGCCCTGGCGGACGAGGGGTTCACCTACATTTTGAGTTTCATCAAACCTGGGGTGTCTGAGCGCGACATCAATGTCGAGCTGGAATTTTACCTCCGCCGGCGCGGCGCCACGGCCATGTCGTTTCCCAGCATTGTGGCCTCTGGACCGCGGGGCGCGCTGCCGCACGGGGAACCCACTGACCGGCAGGTGCAATCCGGAGAATTTATCACCCTGGATTTCGGCGTGCTCGTCGACCGCTACTGCTCCGACATGACTCGGACGGTAGCGGTGGGGAAAATTAGTGAGGAACAGAAAAAAGTTTACGAGACTGTTCTCGCGGCCCAACTGGCTGGTATCGCCGCGGTGGCGGCCGGCAAGGTTGGCCGGGACGTCGATGCCATTGCCCGTGACGTGATCGCCCGGGCTGGCTACGGCCAATACTTTGGGCACGGCTTGGGCCACGGCGTCGGACTCAACGTGCACGATGCCGGACCGCGGCTCAGCCCGACGGAACAAAAGACGCTGCCCGTAGGGGCGGTTGTGACGGTGGAGCCCGGCATCTACATTCCAGGGTGGGGCGGCGTGCGAATCGAAGACGTGGTGGTTGTGGAGGCGACGCAAGCCAGGGTACTAACGCACAGCCCAAAGGAACTCATTCAACTCTAACAGTGGCTACGGGGGGATTGGTTTGATTTCGACCAACGATTTTCACATTGGCGTGACCGTCGAGGTAGACGGTGACATCTGGTCGGTAGTGGATTTTCAACATGTGAAACCAGGCAAGGGCTCGCCTTTCGTGCGGGCAAAGCTGAAAAATATCCGCACCGGGAACGTAATCGAGCGCACGTTTGACGCCGGCGAAAAACTGCCGCGCGCATATCTGGAGCGGCGTGAGACGCAGTTCCTCTATGAGGCGGACGGCCAGTATACATTTATGGATACGGAGAATTACGAACAGACTACCCTGGCGCGTGAGCAGCTGGGCAATGCGCCCCTGTATCTAAAAGAAAACATGACGGTTTATCTCACCACCTACCAGGGGCAGATCGTGGGCGTGGAACTGCCGAACGTCGTAGAGCTGAAAGTCGTGGAAACTGAACCCGGCGTGCGGGGAGATACGGCTACCGGTGGCCGCAAGCCGGCCAAGTTGGAAACCGGAGTGGTGGTGCAGGTGCCACTGTTCGTGAACGAGGGCGAAGTCGTACGCGTCGACACCCGCACCGGTGAGTACGTGGAACGGGCCTGAAGCATACTAGTCCTGTCCCAGGCGGGAATACGGTGGGCAAGGGGGGCAGGACATGGACTGGAGAGAGAAAATCGCTTACCTGCAGGGTCTGGCCCGGGGCCTGGACGTCAGTTCGCAGAGCAGGGAAGGCCAGATCGTGGTGGAACTGCTCGAGGTCGTTGACGGCATGGCCAAAGAGATCGACGAGCTCACCAGGACGATCGAGGACCTCGACGAGTATGTTTCCGTCGTGGACGATGACTTGGCGAGCCTGGAGGAGAGCGTAGCTGGTGACCAGAACGGCTCCGGGCAGTCCCAGCCCGAGCAGACCACCCAAAGCCAGTAATTAACCGGAGCAAGGACTCATATCTATTAGCGACCACGTGGACAGGTTCAAAGGAGGCCAGAGCGTGGCCGCTAAAGTTTTTGGCGGTTTATATGAGTCCGGTTCTCCCGCCGCCGCGACGGCTCCCCGGTCAGGCCGCGGCGACCCAAGCATATTAGGTTATTTCCCACCCACCATCCGCGGTGCCTTGTCCCGCCTGCCATCCACCGTGTGGCAGGTTGCGGAGGAGATCAGGCTCCGGGCACAGCGTCCCTTGACGGTCGCCGCTTTCGATCGTGACCTTTGGGTAACCCCGGAAGGCACCCTGGCCACCAATCCGGGGGCCGCGTTGCAACCGAGCCCGGAGGACATTACCGCTGCCCTGCAGCTGATGTGCCAGGGTTCCATCTACGCCCGGGAAGAAGAACTGCGGGGCGGATTTCTCACCTTGGCCGGCGGTTACCGGGTAGGCATAGCCGGACACGTGGTGGCGGACGAGGGTGCGGTCAAGACCATCCATCCCGTCAGTTCCCTGGCTGTGCGGCTGCCAAGAGAGGTGCCGGGCCTGGCCACGTCAATTCTGCCCTTTCTTCTGACGCGTGCCTGTGGCGAAGAGCGGTATTTTCTGCCCACTCTGATCATTTCCCGTCCCCGCGGCGGCAAGACCACCATGTTGCGTGACCTCGTGCGGCTTTTGTCTGCCGGGTACCCGCCGGACGGTTGGCCGGGGGCCCGCGTGGCGCTGGTCGACGAGCGGAGCGAAGTGGCCTGTTCCTACCTGGGGGTACCCCAGTGCGACGTTGGCTGGCGTACCGATGTGCTCGATGCCTGCCCGAAGGGAGCCGGTCTCATGCTGGCCATCCGGACCCTGGCCCCGGAAATCGTGGCTACAGACGAAATCGGGACGCCTCAGGACGTGGCGGCGATCCAGGAGGCAGCCGTGGCCGGCGTATCGGTACTTGCCACCGCGCACGCCAGCACGCGTGAGGAAGTACTGCGCAGGCCGGGCTTGGGCCAGCTGGTGGCCGAGGGTGTGTTCCAGCGCGTGGTGATCATCAGCCGGCGGCAGGGCCCTGGCACTGTCGAAGCTGTGTTGGACGAAAAGGGCGAAGCCCTCTTTTCACTTGCGAAGGCGTGTATGCGGCGCCGGGAGGTAGCACCATGAATGTGCGGCCGCTTGGTGCCTTGATGGTGGTAGTTTCGTCCACCCTGTGGGGTTGGCAGGTCGCGGCGCGGGTGGAGGCGCGGCCACGCGAGCTGAGGGCCCTAATGCACCTATTGGAGGTGCTGGAGACCGACATCGCTTACGCTGCGGTACCGCTGCCGCAGGCTCTACGCCGGGCCGAGCGAACGGTGGCCGAGCCGGCGGCGACCTTGGCACGCGTCGCGGCCGGGGGGTTGGTGGGGCCTCGGCCGGCGCCGGTAGCCGAAGCCTGGCAAAACGCCATACGGCAGGCGTCGGCGTCCGCGGCCCTCAGTGTAGCCGACTGGGCGGCGATGAGTGAGCTTGCAGATGTGCTTGGGGCCTCGGGGCGGGACGACCAAATCCGGCATCTGCGGCTTGCCCATGCCCGCCTCGGGGAGGCCGTGGGCCCGGCCGAGGCCGAAGCCCGGCGGCTGGGCCGGGTGTGGCGGGCGTTGGGCCTTTTCGGTGGCTTGGGAGTGGCACTGGCCCTTTACTAGGAGGGTAATGCTGGAGGGAGGAACCGGGGTGAACATCGACCTGGTGTTTCAGATTGCCGGGATCGCCATCATCACGTACATACTTCAGACCGTGGTCAGCCGGGCCGGGCGGGAAGAGCTTGGCTACATGATCGCGTTAGCTGGCGTGGTCATCGTTTCGCTGATGGTGATCCAGTTGATTAACCAGCTTTTCGACGCTGTGCGCGCGATGTTCCACCTCTAAAGGGGGATATGCCGTGTCTGTGTTCCAGGTGGCCGGTCTCGGCGTGGTGGCAGCGGTGCTGCTCGTGGTCGTACGCCGCTACATACCTGAGCTGGCGGTAGGTCTTTCCCTGGCTGCCTCGGCTCTGATTCTGCTCCTCGTGGTCGATGAACTGCGGGCCATCCTGAACGTGGTTTCCGATCTTGCCAACCGGGCCGGGGCCGGCGAGTTTTACGTCGGGACTGTGCTGCGCGTCATTGGCATCTCGTATGTGGCCGAGTTCGCGGCCCAAATCGCCAGGGATGCGGGCGAGGGGGCGCTTGCTTCCAAGGTGGAACTGGCGGCCAAGGTTCTCATTCTAGTGCTGGCGGTGCCGGTCCTGGTAGCGGTGATGGATCTGGTGCTGTCTTTGCTCGGTTGATATGAAGGCCTGGCAGATTGCGGTAGCGGTAATCGTGGTGGCGGCTGGCTTGGCATGGCCCGTGTGTGCCGTGGCGGAGACTGGCACAGCGGCGAACGAAGCTTCTGACGGCGTGGAGGAAAAGATCATCCAGGAAGAGCTTTCCTCCGACCAGGCCCAGGAGATCGAACGTTACCTGGAACAGCTCAACCGCGACCTGGGCGGCAAGCTGCCTCCCGTGACCTTGCGGGACTGGTGGGACATGGTGCGTGGCCGTCGTTCCTTTGACTGGAACGGGATTTGGCAGGCACTGGTGGCTTACTTTTTGGGGGCAGTGGTAGTCAACCTGCGTCTACTTGGCCAGCTGGTGGTGCTGTCTGCCGTGGCGGCGGTACTGGCCAACCTGCAGGCGGCCTACGAAGGGGAAACGGTAGGGCGGACGGCCTGGACCGTAGCGTATCTTGTGATTCTGGCTCTCGGCATGGGCGGCTTTCGCTCAGCCGTGGGCGTCTCCCGCGGTGCGATCAGTGACCTTGTAAATTACATGTTGTCGTTGTTGCCGCTACTGGCCGGGTTGTGCGTCAGCGCCGGGGCGGTGACCACGGCTGGCATCCTGTCACCGGCGATGATTATTGCCGTTCACACGATCAGTGTGCTGGTGGCCGATGTGGCCGTTCCTTTGATGGTTTTCGCTGTGGTGCTGGAGGTGGCATCCAACCTGGCGGAACCCGCCCGGCTGACGCGGCTGGCAGATCTTTTTCGCAGCCTGGCGACCGGTACGCTCGGGGTACTTTTGGCAGTGTTTCTGGGGGTAACGGCGGTGTCCGGGGCGGCAGCGGCCGTTTCAGATGGCATCACCGTTCGCACCGCTAAGTTCCTTACCGGGTCTTTCGTCCCGGTGGTCGGGAAGATGTTCTCTGATGCCGTTGAGGTCGTGGTGGGTACGTCGTTGCTGGTCAAAAGCGTGGTCGGTCTGGCAGGGCTTTTTGCCCTTGTCCTGACAGTGACCCTGCCGCTCATCAAGCTTGTGGTGCTCATCATGGTCTATAAACTGGCGGCGGCGTTGGTACAGCCGCTCGGGGCCGGCCTGGTCGCCGACACCCTGGCCAGCATGGGGCACGGCCTCACACTGGTCGGTCTGGCCACGGCCGCCGTCGCCCTGATGTTCTTTTTGGCGGCCGGGATCATGCTTGGAGCCGGTTGGCTTTCGGTGGCCTTCCGGTAGGCAGGTGATACGCAAATCCCATGACGGGGTTCATGGCTACTCTGGCCGAGCTTACCAGGACGCTCGTGATCATTGTTTTTCTGGCGGCGGTGCTGGAGCTTCTCTTGCCGTCGTCGGCGGCGCGACGCCTGGCACGGGTTGTGGTCGGGCTGCTTCTGATCCTTACGGTGCTCGGGCCGGTGGGGAAACTGCTCCGCCAGCAGGTATGGGTTCCGGCCGTATCCTGGCAGGACAGTGGCACGGTGGCCGTGCAGGGCGTGACGGTTTGGCCTGGCGAGGCGTCGTCCGGGGAGACGGGCATGCTGGCGGTAGCACTCTTCCGGCAAGCCCTCGAGCGGCGTGCCAACGAGCTGGCGGCACAGGTGGCCGGCGTGCGATCCGCCGCGAGCACTGCCATCGTGAACACTGACCAACAAAGTGACCGCTTCGGCACTCTCGAACGGCTGGAAACGATCGTCCAGCTTCAGCCTGAGAATGCCAATGGCAGCGGCACCACAACAGAGGAGTCGTCCGGAATGACACCGTTGGTCGAGCCCGTACAAATCCAGGTAGGCCCAGTTTCGACCGGGGTTATCCCGACGCCGTTAGCGGGTTCCGGGGGCCCGGGAGATACCTCTAGCAGGAAACCGCCAGGGGAAGGTGTTTCGGCCTGGGCGAGCGGGGTTTTGGCTGATGTCCGCCGGACGCTCGCCACGGGCCTGGGTATCCCGGAGGACATGATCGTGGTGCGGCTTGGGCCTTAAAACCGCAGGGGGTGAAGGCATGCGACCTCACAAAACGCGGGTTCCATGGTGGGAGCGTGTGGCCGGGTGGTTTGGTGGGCGGGTAGAATCGCCCTGGACCGGCCTTTCGGGCAGGCGGTATACGGTCGGCAGCCGCAAGGTAGTGCTGACCCACCAAAAACGTAGCCGCCAGTCAGGCAGTCCAACCCAAGGTGGTTGGCGCCGGGTGTGGTCGACCAACTGGTATTTGCTGGTTCTCGGCACGATCGGCGTGGCCCTACTGCTCTACGGGCGGCGCGCAGGCGCCCCGGTACAGGTCACCGCACAGCCCGCGCCGGCCAAAGAACAGGTCACCGGAGTGGTCGGCAGCACGCCTCCTGGCACCGGCCTGCAACCGGAACTGGCTGTACCTGGCGAAGCATCGTCTGGCGCGGTCGACACCAAAACCGCTTCCACGGAAGATGCCCTGGCGCGCATGCTGGAGCGTACCCTCTCGCAGGTTCCCGGCGCCGGCAAGGTATCTGCAGTAGTGCTGCTCAAATCAAGCAGCCGTCTGGTACTGGCCGCCAACACTACCACGAGCTCACAGCACATCGAAGAAAAAGACTCGAACGGCGGCACGCGCACGACCATCCAAGAGAGCACCCAAAGCCAGTACCTCATGGCCAGGACTGCCGGCGGCGCCACGGAAACCCCGGTGGTCACCCAGTACCTCGCCGCCGAGATCCGTGGGGTTTTGGTGGTGGCAGATGGGGCGAGCGATCCGCACGTATCCGCCATGCTTTACCAGGCGGTGCAAACTGTCCTCGGCATCCCCGTGCACAAGATTGCGATTCTGCCGCGGACAAGCGGCCATTGAGGAAGAGGGGACGGTTATGGTCGTGCGGCGGAGGACTATCGTCACGTTATTGCTCGCGATCCTTGTCATCCTGGTCGCCGTCGCCGCGTTCGCGAGACTGCAGGCCTACCGTCGTCAGGTGATGGACCAGGGGAAAAAGCCCACCGACGAGAGTTTGGAGGAACAAGCCGAAAACATCTTTCCGTCCGGTGCCCCGTCACCGGGTACGGCCACCCTCCCCGGCCAAGGCCAGCTGCCGGCGGCAGCAGCCGGCAACACGAGCGGCTTGTTTGCCCTGACGCGTTTGAGCCGCGACCGGGCACGTTCGCAGGAAATGGAGCTTTTGCAGCGGCTACTGGACGACCAAGCCACCGATACCCAGACTCGTACCCGGGCGAGCGAGAGGCTTTTTGCACTCACGACGAGGATCAGTCAGGAGGCTTCGATCGAAGGCCTTTTGGTCGCCAAGGGATTTCCGGAGGCTGTGGTGATGCTGGAAGAGACCGGCGCCATCGTGCTCGTGGAAGCGGCGACGCTTGACAAGGTTCAGGTGGCCCAGGTTGCGGACGTGGTTTACCGGGTCGCGGGCATCGCCCCGGACAAGGTCACCGTCATCGGTCGGCCATAGGGGTCGAAAAGGATACTGGCTTCGCGAGGCGAAATTGTCTTTACCCGGCCAGGGTGCCGGGCTTTATATTGTGGGGGGAACCGGGGATGCCCACCATTCTTGTCCTACACGGACCAAACCTGAATCTGACCGGGGAGAGGGAGCCTGCGGTATACGGCCACGTTACCCTGGAAGAAATAAACGCGCAGTTGCGTGCACAGGCGCGGGAGGCAGGTTTCGAGCTCGAAATCGTGCAGTCGAACCACGAGGGTGTGCTCATCGACAGCCTGCACCAGGCTCGCCGCCGCGTGCAGGCCGTCGTGATCAATCCGGGGGCACTCGGCCACTATAGTTTTGCTCTTCGTGACGCCATCGCGGCCATCTCACTGCCGGTCGTGGAAGTGCACCTTTCCAACATTTATGCCAGGGAGCCCTTCCGGCGGCAGTCGGTGCTGGCAGATGTGGTCACAGGTCAGATCACGGGGTTTGGTGCCCACAGCTATTACCTGGGGCTTGCGGCTGCCATCGCCTTGTGCACTGCACCACAAAAGTAGAAACGGGAGTAAGCGCGATGTTCAAAAAAGTATTGGTGGCAAACCGGGGTGAGATTGCGGTCCGGGTAATCCGGGCCCTCCATGAGCTTGGTATCGAGGCGGTGGCCGTTTATTCGGAACCGGATGCTGATTCCATGCACGTGCACAAGGCTGATGAAGCCTATCTGCTCGGGCCGGCCCCCTCACGGGAAAGTTATCTCAACATCCCCCGCATTATCGAAGTGGCCCAGAAGGCCCATGTGGACGCGATTCATCCCGGGTATGGCTTTCTTTCCGAAAACCCCGACTTCGCTACTGTATGCCAGGCGTTCGGCTTTGTGTTCATCGGGCCTGATCCGCAGTCCATTGCGGCCATGGGGCTGAAGCAGGAAGCCAGGGTAACCATGTTAAGGGCAGGCGTGCCGGTGGTGCCTGGCAGCGAGGGGGCAGTGGAAAGCGAGGCAGAAGCCCTGCGAGTGGCGGACGCCATTGGCTACCCGGTGCTCCTGAAGGCGGCCGCCGGCGGCGGCGGGCGAGGCATACGCATCGCCAGACAGCCGGACGATCTGCGGCGGGCGTGGGACCAGGCGCGGTCCGAGGCGGAATCCACCTTCGGCCGGGCCGACGTTTATGTGGAAAAATACCTGGTCGAGCCGCGGCATGTCGAATTCCAGATCCTGGCCGATCGCCACGGGCATGTGGTGCACCTGGGAGAGCGGGACTCGTCGATCCAGCGGCGGCGGCAGAAGCTTCTGGAAGAGACCCCGTCTACCGCACTCGACGACGCCCTGCGGGCGCGCATGGCCGCCGCGGCGATCGCCGCGGCCAAGGCTGTCAACTATGTGAACGCGGGCACGGTCGAATTTCTCGTGGACGAGGACCGAAATTTCTATTTCATCGAGATGAACACCAGGATCCAGGTGGAGCACACCATCACGGAAATGGTCACCGGTATCGATCTTGTGCAGCAGCAGATCCGCATCGCCGCCGGCGAGCCTTTAGGCTTCGGGCAGGAAGATGTGCAGCCGCGGGGCGTGGCCATGGAATGTCGCATCAATGCCGAAGACCCTACGACGCTATTGCCTTCGCCCGGGGTTATCTTGGCCTACCAGCCGCCTTCCGGCCCCGGCATTCGTGTGGACGACTGTGCCCACGCCGGTTTCGCGGTCACACCATATTACGACTCCATGATCGCCAAACTGGTCGCCTGGGCGCCGACCCGTCCCGAGGTGCTCGCCCGCATGAGACGTGCTCTCGATGAATACTGGATTGAAGGGATCAAGACTACCATCCCGGTGCACCAACGCCTGTTGACCGACGCTCGTTTTCAGGCTGGCGATTACCACACGGAGTTTCTCGAGGAAATGCTTCGCGGGAGCTGAAGAGGGGGCGAACTGACAGATCCCGACAACATTCGCGGTTGTCCGGCCAGTGGGCATCTGATATAAACTGGGTATAAGTCCATTCCCGTTGGTGGCACGCGCAACCGTGCGGGTAAAGGGGCGCGATTTTCTGTGAGTACAGATGCTTTCGATGACAAGTCCGAAACAATAGTACCTGCCAGCGAGGGTATCAATGGCGGGGACGTGCAAATTGCGGACGATGTGGTGGGTGTGATTGCTGGTATCGCGGCGAGCGAAGTCGAAGGCGTGACCGCCCTGGCCAGCGGTTTTGTGGGCGGTATCACCGAGATGCTCGGACGGAAAAATCCTTCCCGGGGTATCAGCGTCGAGATAGGGGAAAAAGAAGTTTCGATCAACATTTCCCTCATTGTGAACTACGGTGTGCGGATTCCCGATGTGGCCGCCCGGGTGCAGGAGAATGTCAAGAGTGCGGTCGAAAGCATGACTGGCCTGCGGGTGACAGAAGTCAACGTGCACGTCCAGGGGGTTTCCTTCCATAACGAAGACAAACGTGAGGAGGCCGGGGTGCGATAAATGGGTTTTTTTGACCGCGCAGTGCTGGTAGTGTTTGCCTTGGTTACCACCGTTGCTTCCCTGATGTTACTCCTGGCTGTGTTCGATGTTACCGGCCCGCTAAATGCTGTTTTGGCCGGGTTGCACACCGTAAACGGCCGCTGGCTCACTGGCATCATCAGCGGCATCGTTTTTCTCATCAGCATCCGGTTTTTCTATGTGGCTTTTCGGCGGACGTCGGTGGGACAGGCCCTGGTGCGGGAGAACGACCTCGGTGAGGTGCGGGTATCGATCTACGCGGTGCGTAATCTGATGCGCCGCGTTGCCGCCCAGACCCGGGGTGTGCGCGAGGCCAGGGCGGAGGTGGAAATGACGCCGGGCGGGCTCGCGGTCCATACGCGGTTGGTGCTTAGCCCTGACGCCAGTGTGCCCGAGACCACGGAACTTGTGCAGAAGGCACTGCGGGACACCGCCAGCGAAATCGTCGGGGTCAAGGCAGCCGAGGTCAACGTGGACGTGGTCAACATCAGCGCGGAAGTCCGGGGCTCCAGGTGAGCGGCAGATGGAGAAGCGGGCTGCGAACGACTACCTTGCGCAGGGGTTGTTCTGGTTTGACCGGTTCTGGCGTGCCCACCGCGGCAAAACCCTCGGCGGGATTCTGGGCGGCCTTTTCGCCATCCTGGTCATGCGCTACGGTTTTTTGTGGACCATGTTTATTGTCATCTGCGTCGGCACAGGGTTATGGATAGGCCATTACTTCGACGCGGCCCGCGAGGATATCACCGACTTCATTGATCGCATTCTCCCTCCGGGACGCCGGTGAAAACCGGACCGATTCCCAGGCACCTGCACGATAACAGGGGGTTCTTGGCATGCGTCGGCGGCAGGCCAGAGAGCTGGCCATGCGTATGCTTTTTCAGACTGATGTTGGCCACCAGGAAGTGGAATCCGTCCTGGCCAGCGTAGAGGATCTGGCCGGCGTTGGCGCCGACACGGCCATGCTGGCACGCACGCTCTACCTCGGGACCTACGAACATCTGGCCGAGATCGACGACATCCTCAACCGCTATGCCGGCGACTGGCCGGTGTACCGCATGGCCAGTGTGGACCGCAACGTGCTGCGGCTCGCGTGCTACGAGCTTCTGTACCGCAAAGAGGTGCCGGCGGCCATAGTGATCAACGATGCCGTGGAAATCGCCAAAAGATACGGCACCGAAGACTCGTCACGGTTCGTAAACGGGATTCTCGGTACCATCCACAAGGTAAGTCAGTCCGGGGAGGGGGACAACAGCTGATGGGTGCAGTCATGCTGGATGGGAATGCACTTTCTCGGGCCATCAGGGCCAGGGTGGGCAAACTGGCGGCTCAATTCGCCCAAGAATCGGGACGCCCGGTGCGCCTGGGTATACTCGTGGCCACCGACGACGGGGCCACCCGCCGCTATGTGCGGAGCATCGAGAAGGGCTGCCGGGAGGTGAACATCGAGGCCCGCACCGTCAGCCTGCCAGGCACGGCGTCCGAGGACGAGCTGCGCCGCGAACTCGTGCGGTTGGGCGCTGATCCTGCCGATGGCGGCGTGGACGGCATCATCCTCCAATCCCCGGTCCCGCCGGGCGTCGATTTTGCCCGGCTGTGCGAAAGCATCGATCCCGGGCGCGACGTGGACGGCACCAACCCGACCAATGCCGGCCGGCTTTGGGAGGGGCAGCCTGGGTTCGCTCCGGCCACTCCGTCGGCGGTCATGCGACTAGTGGACCTGGCACTGGCCGCTTTGACGACCGAGGCAGTGGATAAAGCCGCCCAGGACGGCACCCTTGATCTGCCGCGGGCGTCGCTGGCGGGGCGGCATGCCGTGGTGGTCGGGCGCTCTCCCCGTGTGGGAAAGCCGGCTGCCGCCATGCTCCTCGCACGGCACGCCACCGTGACTATCGCCCACTCACGCACGCCAGACTTGGGCGCCGTGACCGCGCAGGCAGATGTGCTCGTGGTTGCCGTTGGACGGGCGGGGCTTGTCAAGGCGGAGATGATCAAGCCGGGGGCTGTGGTCATCGATGTGGGTACCAACGTCGTGGATGGGAGCCTGCGCGGCGACGTTGATACGGAGGCCGCGGCGGCGGTGGCAGGTTTTTTGACGCCGGTTCCCGGCGGGGTGGGACCGGTGACCATGGCGATTTTGCTTGAACACGTGGTGGCAGCAGCCTTCGGCCGGTTTACACTGTAGGCGAGGTGGCCGCCATGTCATGGTTACCGGAGCCGGCCAGTGCCGGTGAGCCCTGGTCCGTCAGTGCCTTGAACCGCTATATCAAGGAATTTTTGGGATCAGATCCTGTGCTGCAGGATCTCGTGGTCACTGGTGAGATTGCCAACTTCAAACGGCATACGTCCGGCCACATGTATTTCACCCTCAAAGACGATCAGTCTACCATCCACGCGGTCATGTTCAGGGGACAAAACCAGCACCTTTGGTTTTCGCCCGAGAACGGCATGCACGTGGTAGCACGCGGAAGCGTGGGTGTCTATGAGCGCGATGGTACCTACCAGCTCTATGTGTCATACATGGAGCCGCTCGGGCTCGGAGCCCAGTATCTGGCCCTCGAGCTTCTCAAAAAGCGTCTGGCGGCGGAAGGCCTTTTCAACCAGAAGCGCTCCCTGCCGTTTTTGCCGCGCTGCGTGGGGGTCGTGACGTCGCCCACCGGTGCTGCGGTGCGGGACATCATCAGCGTGGCGGTGCGTCGCCACCCGGGTGTGCACATCCTTATCCGGCCGGTGACGGTGCAGGGCGAGCGCGCCCCGCGGGAGATCGTCGAAGCGTTATCCGATCTCAATCATTACGGTGAGTGTGACGTCATCATCGTGGGACGCGGCGGCGGCTCCCAGGAGGACCTTTGGGCGTTCAACGACGAAGGCGTGGCACGTGCCATCTATGCTTCCCGCGTACCCGTGGTGTCTGCGGTCGGGCATGAGATCGATCTCACCGTGGCTGACCTGGTAGCCGATCGCCGGGCACCCACGCCATCGGCGGCTGCCGAGCTCGTCGTGCCGGATGTGAAAAGCCTGCGTTCTCGCATCGACGAGTTGAACCTGGTGGCGGCAAGGATGCTGCGGCGGCGTCTGGCCGATGCCCGGCAGCGCTTGCGGCTGCTTTCCGCAAGACCTGTTCTGGCACGTCCGCTTTCAACCCTGGCCGCACGGTTGCAACGGGCCGACGAGCTGGAGCGCCGGCTTTGGCAGGCACAGGCCAACTACCTGCGGGCGGTGCGTGCGCATTATGAGGCTTTGGCTGGCAGGCTTGAGGCCCTCAGTCCGTTCTCCATCCTGGAGCGCGGCTACGCGGTGGCCACCCGCCCGGGCGGCGGTCCCGTGATTTCTTCGGCCCGCAATCTGCAGGCAGGCGAAGATATCACCCTGGTCATGAAGGACGGGCAGGCGGGTTGTCTTGTCGAACACGTATCATTGCGGGAGGTCGATGGTGATGAATGAAGAAGGGGCTAAGCCTGTCAGCCGCGAACCGGCGGCATCCGACCAGGCGCTCACGTTTGAGCAAGCCTTGGCGCGGCTCGAGCAGGTGATCGACGAGCTCGAGCACGGGGAGATACCTTTGGAGCGGGCGATTGCTCTTTTCGAGGAGGGAATGCGACTTTCCCGCATGTGTGCCGCGATTTTGGACGAGGCGGAGGCGCGTATCGAGCTTCTCCAGAAGACGGCCGACAACGCCTATGAGGTGAAACCGTTCATGGGTGGGGACAAGGCATCATGACTAGTACGGAAAGCGGCCAGCGATTTCTGGAGGACGTTGCACCCTTGATCGAGACCGGCATCCGCGCGGTGCTCCAAGCACCTGATCCGCACAGCGAAGGCCTTTACGACGCCATGCGGTATGCCACATTTTCCGGCGGGAAAAGGTTACGGCCACTTTTGGTATTGGCTGGTGCCCGGGCAGTCGGCGGCAGCGTGGCGGCGGCTTTGCCCGGCGCCGTAGCCATCGAGCTTATTCACACCTACTCCCTTATCCACGACGACCTGCCCGCGATGGACAACGACGATTTCCGCCGGGGACGCCCGACCCTGCACCGGGCAAAGGGTGAAGCCATGGCCATTCTCGCGGGCGACGGGCTACTGACGCTTGCGTTTGAGGTATTGGCACAGGCGACTGCGGCGGGCGTGCCGCCGGAGCGGGTGGTGCAGGCGGTGGCAGTGCTGTCCCGAGCGGCAGGGCCACAAGGCATGGTCGCCGGGCAAGCGGCCGACATCGACGGGGACGCTCCCTTTACGATGGAACAGCTGCAGTACCTCCATGGAAAGAAGACCGCGGCCCTCTTTGAAGCCGCGGCCAGCCTTGGTCCGATCCTGTGTGCAGCGGACCCTGACGCGGTCGATCTTCTTGCCCAGTTCGGGCGGTCGTTCGGGCTGGGGTACCAGATCGTGGACGATCTCGAGGACCAGGATAAAGATGCCGGGCGCATGTCTTATCCGGTCCTGGCGGGTGTTGCCGGGGCGGTGGAAAATGCCCGCCGGTATTTTGACCAGGCGAGTGCCATCGCACTTCGCTTCCCCCAGGGAGACGCGCTGGCCGTCCTGGCAGACATGGTACGGTCCCGCCTCGACTCTCCCGTCCATTGATTCAATCGGCCACCGGGACTCGGGTTGACAACATAAACCCGCTCGTGTGAAAATATAACACTATATCTGCCACGATACCCAGGGAAACGCCGAATCCCGATCCGGGAACGGGGGAACCAAAGGTCGTTTGGGGCGAATCTCACCGTAGGGCCACCCTTTGGCCCGAGCCCGTCAGCTAACCTCGTAGGCGTATAAAGGGGAGCGGTACGCCAGTACCGTTCAGGCCGTCAAGGCGGAATTCTCCTGGTTTTTTTATCCCCTGCCCAGGGCAATCTGGCAAATGAGCCAAGGAGGTGCTTTCCATGCGCATTGGCATCGTTTGCTATCCCACCTACGGCGGCAGCGGGGTCGTCGCAACCGAGCTCGGCCGCCACCTGGCGGCGCGCGGCCATGAAGTACATTTCATCAGCCTGGAACGGCCATTCCGGTTGGATGACTCTTCCGGGCGCGTGTACTTGCACAGGATCGGCCTACCGGACTATCCCGTGTTGCCGTCCAAACCTTACGGGATGGCCGCCGCAGGATCAATCGCGGATGTCGTACGCACCCACAAGCTTGATGTGGTGCACGTCCATTACGCCGTGCCCCACTTGGCTGCGGCCTTGCTGGCCCAGACGCTTTTGGGCCGCGACCGTGTGCCCCTGGTGGTAACTTTGCACGGGACGGATGTCACGGTGCTTGGACACGACGCTGCTTTGGCGTCGGTAATGCGGGATGGGCTTGAGCAGGTAGACCGGGTGACGGCAGTTTCGCGGTATCTCCGCCGGCGCACACGCGAGCTTTTTGGCGTCTCGAGAGCAATCACGGTTATACCGAATTTTGTGGATGTATGGCAGTTTCGCCCCCGTCTCCGCAAGGAAAAGGATCGGATGCCTGTGGTCATCCACGTGTCGAATTTTCGCCCGGTCAAGCGGATCGACAGGGTGATACGGGTCTTTGCCCGTATGGTCTCCCGTCACCCGGCGAAACTTCTGCTGGTTGGTGACGGACCGGAGCGTGCAGCCGCCGAAGCCTTGGTCGAACGTTTTGGCATCCGGGAACACGTCCATTTTGCCGGCAAGGTGCCAAACGTGGCGCCGGCCCTGGCCACAGGGGACTTGTTCCTTTTGCCATCGGCGGAGGAAAGTTTCGGTTTGGCGGCCGTGGAGGCCATGGCTTGCGGCCTGCCGGTGCTTGCCAGCCGCGTTGGCGGCTTGCCCGAGGTAGTGGTGGACGGCGAAACGGGTTTTCTTTTCGATCCTGACGACGAACAGGGCATGGCGGAGGCAGGCGAAAAACTGCTTTTCGACGCAGAGCGGCGCTACGAGATGGGCCGGGCGGCCCGCGACCACGTCATGGCGCATTTTACCGCCGACAAACTAATACCACGTTACGAGGAGTTGTACCAAAGCCTGGTGGAACCGGATGACGTCGCCATAGATTCCGCGGCTTCGTATCCAGGATGACCGTACAGGATATAGCCGACAAGCCAACACCAGGCACGCCGGGGCGTACGAGAACTATCTGCTATAATGAATTGCAGGACCTTGCGGATTCAAAAGTTCTAGTGGGTGGTGCAGTATCCTAGTCGGATCCGCGGCTCTGAGGGCGGGCCTAAAAATCCGCCAAGGGCACATCGATGAAGCTTCTGGTGCTGGCGGCCGGCGCCCAGCCGGGTGCCGGTGCTGGGAGTTAAGGCAGCGGGGCGATCTACAACGGCATGTAGGCGACCGACCCTGCTGCCGCGGAGACCCGGGTGCGTGGTGGTATGATGGCTACTACGGCCCGGGGAGAAACCTGCATGCGGTTATAGCAGGCTGTGTGCAGCGTAGCCTGCCTTGAGTGGCGGCGGTGGAAGACGTTCAGAGGTGGCGGGTATGGCGCCTTACCCGTCATCGGTTACGCGTTCGAAACCGCAGCCGCAAAAGAGGCTAGGAGCCGTCATCGGATTCGGCGGGGAAAACCCCTAGGCTGCTCTTCCCGAAAGAGGCAGGCCGGGGATTACAGTATGTGCTCAGTGGCCGTCTAGCACTGCTTGCGGTGACGGAGCAGAAGCGGCATAAAGGGTAACCGCCCGGGACGGCGACGCCTGGGAGCTGCTTTGGGAAAGCCAGCTGGACCTCAAGCCATAACGTTTACCCGGCCTGCTACCACCTACTGTATATTTTTTGCGTGCATTTCCTACCAGGAGTGAGCGTGGTTGGCGTCAGCGAGTCAGGGCCGTCTCGGGCGTGAAGACTGGCGGCGGGGCATCACCATCGGAGCGAGTACATTCGTCGCTGCCTTGGCTGTCAGTACTCTGTCCGAGGCGGCCTTGCGCGTGAGCGGTATTGTCGTGGCTGGGCTGGTACTTGCCGCCATTATTTTCGTAGGGATCGTGTTCGATATCGTCGGTGTCGCTACGGCGGCGGCTGACGAAGCTCCATTTCATGCCATGGCGGCCAAAAAACGCAACGGGGCCCGTCAGGCAATTGCGGTCGTGCGGCACGCTGCCCAAGTGACGAGCTTTTGCAATGACATCGTAGGCGACGTCTCCGGGACCATCTCAGGCTCGGCAGGTGCGGCAATTGTATTTCGGATCATGGTTTCCCGACCGCACTTGAACGACGCTCTCGCCAGTGCTCTTATGGTTTCATTGGTTGCTGCCCTCACGGTCGGAGGCAAGGCCGTGGCCAAGGGATTAGCAATCAACCGTGCCAATGATATAGTGCTCGTGGTGGGACGACTGCTCTCATTTTTAGAAGCCCATTTTGGTGTACACTTTTGGGCTCAGGAACCGTCTAACCACAAGGGTGCCAAGCCGAAGCCCCGCCAGCGTTGAGGGAGTGGCGTAATGAGCATTCTTGAGACCATACATGGCCCACAAGACGTAAAGCGGTTGCCGGAAAAAGATTTGCCCATACTGGCAGCGGAAATCCGCCAGGTGATTATCAACACGGTTGCCCGCAACGGCTCTGGCCATTTGGGCCCAAGCCTGGGAGCGGTCGAACTGGCCATTGCTTTGCACCGGGTTTTTGATAGCCCACGCGACAAGATCATCTGGGACGTCGGCCACCAGGCTTACGCCCACAAGCTGCTTACAGGGAGGCTTGACCGGTTCCATACCTTACGCCAGTATGGCGGCCTCTCAGGCTACCTCAAGCGCAGCGAAAGCCCGCACGACATATTCGAGGCCGGACACGCCGGCACTTCGGTGGGGGCAGCTCTCGGTTTTGCCAAAGCCCGCGACCTGGCGCACGAGGACTATCAGGTGGTAGCGGTGATCGGCGACGGGGCGATGACCGCCGGGATGGCGTTTGAGGCGTTGAACCACGCCGGTCAGCTGGGTACCCATCTTATCGTGGTGCTCAACCACAACAATATGTCGATCGCCCCGAACGTTGGGGCCTTGGCCAGGTACCTGGCCAGGGCCCGCACGCACTCTGCCTACCTGAGGCTGAAGCGTTCCCTGCAAAGACAGTCCGCACGCATGCCGTGGCTCGGCAAGCTGGTATGGCACGGCGTGGAAAAGCTCCGGGACACCCTCAAGTATCTTTTGGTTCCGGGGGTGCTGTTCGAGCAGCTCGGGTTCAAGTACCTCGGGCCCATTCCCGGGCACGATATTCCTGCCCTGGAAGAGGTCCTGCGTGAGGCCGGAGGAGCCGACGGCCCGGTGCTCGTACATGTGGTGACCGAAAAAGGCCACGGCTATGAACCGGCCATCAACGATCCGGAGCGGCTGCACGGTGCTTCCGGCCCGTTCGATCCGGACACCGGTACCCCCATCACCAACGGTTCCGGCCGGCCGAGTTACTCCCAGGTATTCGGGCGTACGGTGACGGAACTGGCACGGGAAGATGACCGCATAGTGGCGATTACCGCGGCAATGCCCACGGGTACCGGGTTGAAGTACTTCGCCGAGGTTTTTCCCGACCGGTTTTTCGACGTCGGAATCGCCGAGCAGCATGCGGTCACCTTCGCGGCCGGGCTGGCGGCGGCAGGCCGGGTACCGGTCGTGGCGATATACTCGACTTTCTTGCAACGGGCTTTTGACCAGATCGAACACGACGTCTGCCTGCAGAATCTCCATGTCGTTTTCAGCCTTGACCGGGCCGGCATCGTAGGGGACGACGGGGAGACCCACCAGGGCCTTTACGATCTGGCTTACCTGCGCGTTCTTCCGAACATGACCGTGATGGCTCCCAAGGACGGAGACGAGTTGCGGGACATGCTGAAAACGGCGCTCATGCTATCCGGTCCGGTGGCCATCCGGTACCCCCGGGGGACCGTGCCCGTGGGCCTGCAGGGACGCCGGCCAGAACACATCGCGGTGGGCCGTGCCGAAGTACTACGTCAGGGCACCGACCTAAGCATCGCCGCGATTGGTGCCATGGTCTACCCGGCGATGGAAGCTGCCGCCCAGCTGGCGTCCGAGGGCATTGATGCCTCCGTCATCAATGCCCGGTTTGTCAAGCCACTCGATGAACAAACCTTGGTGCAGGAACTGAGCCGTACCGGGGCCATGCTCTGCGTCGAGGAACACACGGCACTCGGCGGTTTCGGCAGTGCTGTGCTGGAGTTGATGGCTCGCGTGGGGGTCGCAGCACCGGTACGGCTACTGGCCGTGCCGGACGGAATCGTTCCACACGGCGACCGGGCGATCTATCTGCGGCAATATGGTTTGGACCCCGCGGGGATCGCCCAGGCGGCGCGGGAGCTTTTGGGACAAAAGGCATCCGTACCGGTGGGTGCTGCCGAGAGGAGGACGGTATGAAGGTGGGGTCTTGGCAAGATTCACCGGGTTGGGCCGCCGCTGGCGGGGCACGCCGCGTAGGCATATTTCTCAACACCGAAAAACCGGTGGCGCGGGCCGTGGGAGCGGATCTGGCCAGGTGGCTCGAGTCGGCTGGCGTCCAGGTCAGGCTGCGGCCGGCGGACGCGGAAGCGATCGGCAGGCCGGACCTCGCCCGCTCAGAGGCGGACTTCCTCATTGGAAGCGATTTCCTGATCGTAATGGGCGGCGATGGGACCCTTTTGGCTGCGGCACGGCTGGCGGCGGCGGTGGACGTCCCGATTCTCGGTGTCAATCTCGGCCATATCGGATTTCTGACGGAAGTGGAGCTCAAAAACCTCTGGTCGGCCTTGCCGGACTATATTGCCGGCCGGTGCCTCTTGGACAACCGCGTGATGCTGGAAGCAACCGTCATGCGTCCGCAAGGACCCGGGCCGGGGTTTTTTGCCCTCAACGACGTCACCCTTACCAAGGGCCCGCTGGCCCGCCTGATTCATTTGGAAGTCCAGGTGGACGGCCGCCAGGCGGCCGAGTACCCGGCTGACGGCGTGATCGTGTCGACTCCTACCGGGTCGACCGCTTACAATTTTGCTGCCGGGGGGCCGGTGGTTGATCCCGCCGCCGATGTGTTGCTGGTAAGCCCTATCTGTCCATATTCACTCATATCCATACGAACGTTTGTAGTGGACGCAAACTCGGTCATCACCGTGCGGGCAAAGGAGCATGGCAGACGCGAGGAGATCATGCTTACGGTGGACGGGCAGGAAGGGTACAAGCTTGCTGCTGACGAACATGTACTGGTGAAAAAAGCCAAACGGGTGGTCCGTTTGTTGAGGGCTAAGCGGTGGGACTTTTATACAGTCCTGGCGCAGCGTATGAGTGCCGCCGGGCAACCAGGGGGGGTAAGCAGTATTGAAACTGGTGCGCCAGATGAAGATCCTGGAGATCATTAAGTCCGATCGCATCGAAACTCAGCAACAACTTGCCCAGCGTCTGGCGGAAGCTGGCGAACCCGCAACCCAGGCCACCGTGTCGCGTGATATCAAAGACCTGCGACTGGTCAAGGTTCCATCCGGCGACGGTCGGTATTTTTATGCACTTCCTCCTGACCACGAGCGCCGGGGAGAGGGCATGGCACAATATGTCCGCGACACGGTTCTGAGCATCGAATACACAGACAGCATCATTGTAATCAAATGCCTGCCAGGTACAGCGGCCGGGGTCGGCGCCATCCTCGACCGGCTGGGCTGGCAGGAAGTGCTAGGCTCGGTAGCTGGTGATGACACCATAATCGCGGTGACCCGTAAGCCTTCCATGACGCCGGTGGTCGTCGAAAGATTACGTGCTACCTGGCAGCTGGGCTAGCCGGCTGGTGACGGCCATGCTCTGGGAGCTCAGCATCGTCAACTACGCTCTCATCGATAACCTGCAGGTACGATTCGGCCCTGGACTAAATGTTCTTACCGGTGAAACGGGCGCCGGCAAATCCATTCTCATCGATGCGGTCGAGCTGGTGCTGGGCGGCCGGGCCGATGCCTCTGCGGTGCGGGCGGGGGCTTCTCGGGCGATTGTCGAAATCACCTTCGACATCGCCAAGCTGCCCGAAGTGGTCGCTACTTTGGAAACGCTCGGCTACGACGACGGGGAAACCTGGCTTGTCCTGACCAGGGAAGTGTACCCGCAAGGACGGAGCGTCGGCCGGATCAACGGCCGCCCGGCTACCACGCAAGCCATGCGCACGGTGACGGACCTGCTCGTCGACCTTTACGGGCAGCACGAGCATCAGTCACTGCGGTCGCCCGCCGCACGACTCCGCATGCTGGATGCCTACGGAGGGTCTGAGCTCACCGGCATGGCCCGCGAGTTCACTGATATTTACAACCAGTGGGCCGAGGTTCGTCAAAAACGACGGGAGCTGTTGGCCAGCGAGCGTGAGCGGGCACGGCAAAAGGATATCCTGCAGTTCCAGCTGGACGAAATTGCTGCTGCCATGCTCAAGCCTGGCGAGGACCAGGCCCTCGAACAGGAGCGGGAGATCCTGGCAAACGCCGACCGGCTGTACGCGGCGGTGGCCCGCGCATATGAGCTTGTCCAGGGCCAGGAGCACGGGGGGGCGTCGGTGCTTGCCATGCTGCAAGAGGCTCGCCTCGAGCTTGAGCACGTGCGCCGCTTCGATCCTGCTCTTGCCGCTACGCTGGAGGCAGTCGATTCGGCCTACTACGCATTGGAAGACGTGGCCCGTGATCTTTACCGCTACCGCGAAAGCATCCCCCAAGACCCTGCCCGCCTGGAAGCCGTCCAAGAGCGTCTGGCCTTGATTGGCACCCTCAAGCGCAAGTACGGTGATACGGTTGAGCAGGTGCTGGCATGGGCAGAACGGGCGGCCGAGGAGCTCACGGCCATGGAGCACGCGGGCGAAAGCCTGGCCAGTCTTGAGCGCCTGGAAGCCGAGCTTTCTTTGCGGCTCGGTGCCCTTGGGCAGAAACTCACGCAGGCGCGGACCGGTATGGCCGAGCGGCTATCGGCACGTGTGGAAGCGGAGTTACGCGAGCTTGGTATGCCCGGCGCCCGGTTTGTGGTCCAGGTGACGCAGGAACCCGCCAGCGACGGACTGCCGGTGGGGGAACAGGTGTACCACGTCACGCCGCAGGGGTTTGACCGGGTCGAATTTCAGTTTTCCGCCAATCCAGGCGAAACACTTGCCCCGCTAGAAAAGGTAGCTTCCGGCGGCGAGCTCTCGCGCGTAATGCTCGCCCTGAAGGCCGTCCAGGCCGAACTTGATTCCACGCCCACGCTCATTTTCGATGAGATCGATGCCGGCATTGGCGGGCGTACGGCATCGACGGTGGCGGCACGGCTAAAAAAAGTGGCAGAAAACCACCAGGTACTGTGTGTGACGCATTTGGCCCAGATTGCCGCTGCCGGGCAACACCACTTCCTGGTAGAAAAAGATACCAGCGATGGTCGCACAGTCACATCCGTTACCGAACTGCAGGGCGAGGCCCGTGTGCTGGAATTGGCCCGCATGCTCAGCGGCAGCCAGGATGAAGCCGCTGTCAGACATGCCAGAAGCATGCTCGGATAGGTGAGACAAAGCATTTAGCTTAAGATCTGCAAGTATAGCTCTCCCGCGCTCCGGCGGACCTTAGTTATGCAAAAATGACCTTCCTTTTCACCCGGAGCGTGATCACGATGCAAAGGAGTCACCACCGCGGGGCGGTAGCCGGGCAGCGGCGGAAGACAACGGGTTTTTTGATTATTGTGCTCATATTGATGGTCGCCCATAGTCCCGGTTTCCGTTTCTTGGTCACACTCCCAAGCCACGTACGCCTCAATGACGGTGAAACCATGCCCGTTCCGGGACTTTTGCCTTTGGTCGGAGTGTACACCGACGGCGGGTTTCTGCAGGTGGAAAAGGTACGCACCATGGCCGCTGGCACCGGTGACGCCGGTGGCCTCGAGATACGGTCAACTGGCACCGGCCACAGCACGCTCGAGTTCCGCCTGCTGGGTATCCTGCCGGTGCGGCGGGTCGCGGTGGATGTCGTGGCACCCTTGCGGGTTATGCCCGGGGGCCAATCCATCGGCGTGATGGCGCGGGAAAAGGGTGTCACGGTAGTAGGGCTCCCTGTGGTGGTAGGACCGGACGGCCAGCGGTATTCACCGGCCCGCGATGCGGGTATCGAAACTGGCGATGTCATTCTTTCCATCGATGGCGAGCCGATCCAAAGTGAGGAGCAGGTGAGCCTGCTGGTGCGGAAGGCGGGGGCGGAGGGACGGCCGTGCGAGATCGTCCTGCGGCGTGGCGGCAGGGAGCTGACCGTCAAGGTTACGCCCGTGCTGGACGCGACCGGGACCAACTATATGATCGGCATCTACATCCGGGGGGCCACGGCAGGCGTCGGGACCTTGTCGTTCTGGGATCCCGTGACAGGTGTGTTCACGGCGTTGGGCCACATCATCACCGATAGCGACACGAACCGCGTGGTCGATGTCGCAGAAGGGTATATTTTGCCGGCGGTGATATCGGCTGTCGAACCGGGGCGGCGCGGCCAACCGGGCGGTAAGATCGGCACGTTTTCCTTCGCGGATCCCCCGCTGGGCAAAATCGAACGCAACACACAGTTCGGTATCGTGGGCAGGCTTTCCCACCCCGTTAGAAATGGCATTGCCGACGAGCCGGTCAATCTTGGCATGGCGGTAGAAGTAAGACCGGGACCGGCCCAAATGCTCACGGTCATCAACGGGCAGACAGTGCAGTCGTTCAGCATCGAAATCGAGCGCGTCGTTCCCCAGGCCCAGCCTGGTGACAAGGGACTGGTGCTGCGGGTTACCGATCCCGTGCTGTTGGAGAAAACGGGCGGCATCATACAGGGCATGAGCGGCAGCCCGATTCTCCAGGATGGTCGGCTGGTGGGCGTGGTGACGCACGTGATGATCAACGATCCCACTCGGGGCTACGGGATCTATGCGGAATGGATGGCCGCCAATGCTGGTCTTTTGGGGAACGAGGCCGAGAACACCACATTGGAACGGATCATGGCCGCCTGAGACCGCGAACAGCCGCGGTTTATGTCGGAGAATGTTTTTGCCGGTGCAGGAGGATTAACCGGGGCGTGGTCGAACTTGGTTGATCGCACAGTGAAAAACAGGCCTCGAAGGGGAGAACCGCATGGAGTACCGCACCTCTGTGGCCGAAGCTTCTGCGGCCAGTTCCGGTTCCCGCCAAAAGATCCGTCTTTTCCTGGCTGACGACAACAAGGATCTTTGCGAAGTGCTCACTCATTATTTTGATGGATTGGATGATTTCGGGGTCGTCCACGTGGCTTATACCGGCACGGAAGTGCTGGCGGCCCTGCCGCATGTGGAAGCCGACATCCTGGTGCTCGATTTGATCATGCCTCACCTGGACGGACTTGGTGTACTGGAGAAATTGCCTACTCTTGGGCTTGAGCACCGACCGGTGGTGGTTGTTCTTAGTGCGTTCGGCCACGAGACCATCACCAGGCACGCCATGGAGCTCGGGGCGGATTATTTTATTCTCAAGCCGTTTACGCTCGATGTCCTGGCCGAGCGGCTGCGTGAGGTGGTGAACCGCCTGCGGCGGCCGGTACCTGCTCCGGCCAGCAGCCGGCGGCAAGCCGCCTCGTCCACCAACCTGGAAGCCGAGATCACCGAGCGGTTGCAGGAAATTGCTCTGCCTGCCCACATCAAGGGTTACGCATACCTCAGAGAAGCCATTGCCATGACAGTAGCGAATCCTTCTCTCCTCGCGGCGGTCACCAAGGAGCTGTACCCCGCAGTCGCCAGCCGGTTTGGCACCACTCCCAGCCGAGTGGAAAGGGCGATCCGCCACGCCATCGAGGTCACATGGAGCCGGGCCCGTCCGGAGGTGATCAGCTCCGTATTCGGTTACACTGTCGATTTGGACCGCGGGAAGCCCAGCAATGCTGAATTCATTGCTTTGATGGCTGACCGCGTCCGCCTGCATCTGCCGCGCGCCCAGTCCTCCTAGGGAAGAAGGCAGGAGTTTTTATCATCCATGGGGAATAAACGATAAACTGCAAGTGGATTCACCAACTGCCTGCCAGGGAGGCATGATAGCGCATGGGCATTTTTGACGAAATGTCCAAGCAGGGCCACGAGCAGTTAGTCTTTGCGTACGACCGCACCACCAACCTCCGCACCATCGTAGCCATCCACAACACCACCCTCGGTCCAGCACTCGGCGGAACCCGCATGATGCCCTACCCGTCCGAACAAGACGCTCTCGAGGATGTCATGCGCCTGTCGCGCGGGATGACTTACAAGGCCGCGGCTTCGGGAGTGAACTACGGGGGCGGCAAGGCCGTCATCTGGGGTGACCCCAGCCGCGACAAATCAGAAGCCATGTGGCGGGCTTACGGGCAGTTCATCCAGGCTTTGGGCGGCCGGTTCATCACGGGTACCGACATGGGCACCTATCCGGAAGACTTTGTGATCGCGGCTGAGGAATCTGATTACATGGTGGGATTACCAGAAGAATACGGCGGCAGCGGCGACACGTCGATCCTGACGGCCGTGGGTGTGTTCGAGGGCATCCGGGCATGCCTGCAGTTCGTGTACGGTGACGACTCGGTCACAGGTCGCACCATCGCCATCCAGGGCGTCGGCAAGGTAGGGGCGAAGCTGGCCCGGGACTTGGCGCACAAGGGCGCCAAGGTCATCGTGGCCGACGTCGACCAAGCCCGTGCTCAGGCCCTTGCCAGCGAGATCTCCGCACAGGTGGTCAGTCCGGACGACATTTACTCTGTACCATGCGACGTCTTTTCGCCTTGCTCGGTGGGGGGAGTGCTCAACGATCGCACGATTCCACTTTTGCAGGCTCGCATCGTAGCTGGGTCAGCCAATAACCAGCTTGCGGAAGAACGCCACGGGGAACTTTTACATGACCGTGGCATTCTTTATGCCCCCGACTACATCATCAACGCGGGTGGCATGATTCAGGTGGCTGAGGAATGGGGGGGATATGTAAAAGAAGAAGCTGAGCGTCAGACGCGGCTTATCTACAAGCGCCTACTCGAGCTGTTCGCCATTTCCGAGCGTGAGGGCATCAGCCCTAACCAGGCTGCTGCCGTCATGGTGGAGCGGCGTCTCCAAACCATCCATACCATTCACAGGACGACTATTCCAAAGGCTTAGCCGCGCGCCGGCCGGGCTGAAGTCGAGACAAGTGAAAGGAGGTTACGATACGAATGGAGATTTTTGCTCGCATGTCTGAATACGGGTACGAACAGGTGGTGTTTTGCCACGACCCGGCGGCCAATCTCCGGGCGATTATTGCCATCCACGATACGACACTGGGGCCGGCGTTGGGCGGCTGCCGCATGTGGCCATATTCGAGCGAGGACGAGGCGATCAATGACGTTTTGCGTCTGGCACGCGGAATGACGTACAAGAACGCGGCCGCGGGCCTCAACTTGGGCGGCGGGAAATCGGTGATCATCGGCGATCCGAAAAAGGACAAGTCGGAGGCTTTGTTCAGGGCCTTCGGCCGGTTTGTTCAGAGTTTGCAGGGACGTTACATTACCGCAGAAGACGTCGGCATCAATGTGGAAGACATGGATATCGTCCACATGGAGACTGATTTCGTGACGGGGATATCGGCACCGGGATCGAGCGGGGATCCCTCACTGGTCACGGCGTACGGAGTATGGCAGGGTATGAAGGCTTGTGCCATGGAAGTGTGGCACAGCGACTCTTTGCGTGGGCGGCGGGTGGCCATCCAGGGGGCTGGGCACGTAGGGTACCATTTGGCCGAGCACCTGCGTGAGGAAGGCGCGGAGATTTTTGTAAGCGACATCAATGAAGATAATCTCAACCGGTTTGTCCGTGACATCGGGGCGCGGGCAGTCGGCCCGGACGAGATTTATGGGCTCGATGTTGACATTTTTGCCCCCTGCGCCCTCGGAGCCATTCTGAACGAGAAGACAATACCGGTTTTGAAGGCAAAGGTCGTGGCAGGGTCCGCCAACAACCAGCTGGCCACCACCGCGGATGGTGACGCCCTGGAGGCGCGCGGGATTCTTTATGCGCCGGACTATGTGATTAACGCCGGCGGTGTCATCAACGTGGCGGACGAGCTCGAACCCGGGGGATATAATCACGAGCGGGCGATGAAAAAAGCCGGCCGCGTGCGGCAAAACGTTGAGCGGGTGATCGCCATCGCAAAACGCGATCACGTGCCGACTTACGTCGCTGCCGACCGCATGGCCGAGGAGCGCATCGCCATCATGGCCAAGCTGAAGACCAAGTACGTCCCCGCGGGTCTCGCATGAGGACAGTGCTAAGCGCGGCCCACCGGCTGGTAGTATTTGTCGGCAACTACGGCTCCGGAAAAACAGAGATCGCCCTGAATTTCGCAGCCGCATTGGCTGCATTGGGGAAAAACGTCAGCTTGGCTGACCTTGATACGGTCACGCCGGCCTTCCGCTCGCGTGACGTGAAAGCCGAAATGGCACGTCTCGGGGTGCGCGTTTTAGCGCCGGCTGGCGAGATGGCCAATACCGACTTGCCGTCGATTCCCGCGGAAATAGTTGGCGCCATTCGCATGGCGCCAGGTCATGTTATCCTGGACGTGGGAGGCGACCGTACGGGCTCGCGCGTGCTCGGTTTTTTCCACGAGGCTTTCTTCAAGGAAGATTATGAAGCGTACTTTGTGGTCAACCCGTGGCGTCCGTTCACCAGCACCGCGGCCCAGATCGAATCTGCCTTGGCAGTGATTGAAGCCTCGGCAAGGGTGCGCGTGGACGGACTGATCGGCAACCCACACCTGGGGCCCCAAAGCGGCCTGGCAGACATACTGGAGCAGGTGCCGGTAGTACAAGAGGCGGCCGTGAACCTGCACCGGCCGGTGAAATTCTGGGCAGCAGCCAAGCATTTGGCCGCTGCTTTGCAGGAAAAAGTGTCTGAACCTGTCTTGCCACTTGAATTGTATATGCGACCACCCTGGGAGCGTTGACAGAAAGGGGGAGGGTAGGCTTGAAGCGTGTCGTCTTTCGCGAAGAGCGTTGCAAGGGATGCGAGCTCTGCGTCGAGGCCTGTCCGGAAGATATTATCCATCTGGCCGACAGGCTGAATGCCAACGGGTATCATCCCGCCATGGTGCGCGATGAGGATCAAGACAAGTGCACGAGCTGTGGCCTGTGTGCCCGGATGTGTCCTGACCTGGTGATCACCGTATACCGGCCGGCCAGGGTGAAGGTGTCGTGAGGGGGGAGAGGCTGTGGCTGAACGCATGCTCATGAAGGGTAACGAAGCCCTGGCAGAGGCCGCGATCCGGGCTGGTTGCCGATTTTATGCCGGTTACCCCATTACCCCGCAGAGTGAGGTACCGGAGTACATGTCGCGGCGGATGCCGGAAGTGGGCGGGGTTTTTATCCAGGCGGAGTCTGAGGTCGCGACCGTCAACATGCTGTACGGCGCCGGCGGTGCGGGCGCACGGGTGATGACATCGTCGTCAAGCCCGGGCATCAGCCTCATGCAAGAGGGGATTTCCTACATGGCCGGGGCCGAGGTGCCAGGGGTATTCGTGAACATGATGCGGGGCGGTCCGGGCCTGGGCGATATCAGTCCTTCCCAGGGGGACTATTTTCAGGCCACCAAGGGCGGTGGCCATGGCGACTACCGCTTGATCGTGCTGGCCCCCGGGAGCATCCAGGAAATGGTGGAGCTTATGCAGGACGCGTTCGATCTGGCCGACAAGTACCGCAACCCGGTGATGGTAGTGGGAGACGGGATGCTCGGACAGATGATGGAGCCGGTCACCATGCCGCCCATGCGCGACCTGTCCACGCTGCCGGCCAAGCCGTGGGCCACGACCGGCGCCGCCGGGCGCAAAAAGAACATCATCAATTCGCTCGAACTCGACCCGTATGTGCTCGAAAAGCATGTGCAATCCCTGAAGGCGAAGTTTGACCAGATGCAGGCCACGGAGCAGCGGCATGACACCTACCTGATCGATGACGCGGAGATCGTGGTAGTGGCGTACGGCACGGTGAGCAGGGTGGCGCGCAGCGCCATCGATGCTGTCCGGGGCGAGGGCATCAAAGCCGGTCTTTTCCGCCCCATCACCCTGTGGCCGTGGCCGGAGGTGGCGTTGGCCCGTGTGGTCGAAAGTGGCCGCGTGAAGGCATTCCTGGTGGCCGAAATGAGCACGGGCCAGATGATCGAAGATGTGCGGCTGACCGTTTCCGGCCGGGTGCCGGTGCATTTCTATGGCCGGTATGCCGGTGTGGTACCCACTCCCAAGGAGCTGGCAGGCGTAATCCAAAACCTGCAGGCACAGTTGAAATAGTGAGGTGACAGGCAATGGCTGAACCTGTAATGGAAGTAGTAGCCAGGCCGCCTGAGTCCATGGAAGATGTGCCACTGCACTACTGCCCGGGGTGTACACACGGCATCATCCACCGTCTCGTGGCTGAGGTTATCGACGAGCTCGGGATTCGAGAGAAGACCATCGGCGTGGCCTCCGTGGGGTGCTCGGTGCTGAACTACAACTATTTCAAGACTGATTTCCAACAGGCCGCCCACGGGCGGGCACCGGCCGTCGCCACTGGAATCAAGCGCGTCCACCCGGACAAAATCGTGTTTACGTATCAGGGTGACGGCGACCTCGCCTCCATCGGCACGGCCGAAATTGTGCACGCCGCCATGCGCGGGGAAAAAATCACCGTGATATTCGTGAACAACGCGGTTTACGGCATGACCAGCGGTCAAATGGCACCGACCACGCTGGTGGGTCAGAAGACTACGACGAGCCCGCGTGGCCGGTCGGTGGAGGGCCAGGGCTATCCGATCCGCATGTCGGAGATGTTGGCCACCCTGCAGACGCCTGCTTACATAGCCCGCGTGGCGGTGACCGACCCGGGCAAGGTGCACCGGGCCAAATTGGCCATCCGCAAGGCCTTCCGCACGCAGCTCGAGGGGAAAGCCTTCTCGCTGGTCGAGATCATTTCCACCTGCCCGGTGAACTGGGGCATGACGCCGAACGAAGCCATCGCTTGGGCCAACCAGAACATGCTGGCGTACTACCCGCTGGGCGAAATCAAGGTGCCGCCGGAGGTGTCGTGAATGGTGCACGATGTGATCATATCCGGCTTCGGAGGCCAGGGCGTCCTCTCCATGGGCGAACTTTTGGCCTATACGGCTATGCACCAGGGCAAAAACGTGACTTGGCTGCCGGCCTATGGGCCCGAGCAGCGTGGCGGCACGTCCTACTGCACGGTGGTGATATCCGACGAGCCCGTGGCTTCGCCCATTTCCAGTGAGCCGGAAGCCATCATTGTGCTCAACCGGCCGAGCCTGGAGAGGTTCGAATCGCAGGTGCGGGCGGGCGGCTTCATCGTTTACAACAGCTCCCTCATCGACGTTTCGCCCACGCGAAAAGATGTGCGGGTGGTGGCGGTGCCCGCCAACGCCATCGCGGACGAGATTGGGGCCACTACGGTGGCTAACATGGTGATGCTCGGGGCGTTCTTGGAAGTACTGCCGGTGGTCTCTCGGGACGACGTCATGAAGTCACTGGCACAGACCATTTCTGCCCGGCACCACAACCTTCTGCCTCTCGACGAGCAAGCCCTGAAGCGCGGGGCGGAAGTGGCACAAAAGGTGGGCAAGAGCAGTTAGGGAGGCCATTCTGTGTCAACGGGTAGCGGGGAGTTCGATCTTACTGTCCTGGGCGGCGGCACGGGCGGTTACGTGGCCGCCATCCGTGCCGCCCAGCTGGGCATGCGGGTGGCGGTGATCGAGCGGGACAAGCTGGGCGGTACCTGCCTTCACCGTGGCTGTGTGCCCACCAAAGTGCTTGCCCATGCGGCCGATCTTCAGGCGGCAGCCAGAAGGGCGGTGGCGGATCGGTTTGCCACCGGCGAGCTCAACATCGATTATGTGGGTCTGTCGCGGCAAAAGGATAAGGTCGTCGCCAACCTGTACCGGGGCATCGAGTACCTCATGAAGAAAAACGGGATCACCGTGGTGCCCGGCCTCGGACGGCTTACCGGTCCGGGCGAAATCGCGGTGGAGTCCGGCGGTGGGAAGACCACCATCCGCTCGACCCGCATCCTTTTGGCCACAGGCTCCCGGCCCAAGGGGCTTCCCGGCCTGAACATCGACCATGAACGCATCATTACGAGTGACGACCTTTTGGCACGCGATAGCATGCCGCGGTCGCTGGTCATCATTGGGGCTGGCGCCATCGGGGTGGAGTTTGCCTCGATCATGAACGATCTCGGCGCCGATGTGTACCTGGTCGAAGTTCTGCCGCGGGTGCTGCCGCTCGAGGATGAGGACGTCTCGCGCGAAGTGGAGCGGGCCTTCCGCCGTCGGGGCATCAAGGTTTTCACGGGGGCCCGCGTGGATACCGAGCACGTGGCGGCTACGGAAAACGGCGTAGCGGTGCCACTCCGGGCGGGCGGTGCGGAACACGTCCTTGCCGCCGAGGTCGCACTGGTGGCGACAGGCCGGGCCGCCAATGTCGAGGAAATCGGTCTCGACCGTGTGAGTGTCCAGGTGGAGAGAGGATTTGTGGTGACGGATGAGCACCAGCGGACCGCCGCCGAGGGCATTTACGCCATCGGCGATGTGACGGGTGGGCTTTTGCTTGCCCATGCGGCGGCTGCCCAGGGTGTCCACGCGGTAGAGCATATGGCGGGGGTCGTATCCATGCCGGTTCTGGCTGAGCGGGTGCCCCGCGGCACGTACTGCCGCCCGCAGGTGGCGAGCATCGGACTGTCCGAAAAGCAGGCCGCCGAGTGGGGGCTAAAACCGCTGGTGGGAAAGTTTCCTTTCCGAGCGAACAGTAAGGCTCAGGTACGCGGGGAAGTGGATGGGATGGCAAAAGTGGTTGCCGATGCCAGCGGCCGCGTGGTCGGCATTCATTGCGTGGGGCCGGAAGTGACCGAGCTTCTGGGGGAGATGTCGGCGATCGTGACGGCCGGAGTGCCGCTCGACGTGCTCAAGACGGCGGTCCATGCCCATCCGACCTTGACCGAGGCTTTGCATGAGGCCTTTTTGGCTTGCGGCGGCGAGGCTATCCACATATGAGCACCCCGACTCCAGGACGCGAGCCACGTCCGGATTTTCTCAAGGTGAGGCTGCGGGTCGGTCCCAACTTCACGAATGTCCGCGGTGTCATATCCGACCTCGGGCTGCACACGGTATGCCAGGAGGCCCGTTGCCCCAACATCTACGAATGCTGGCAGGACCGGGCCGCCACGTTCCTGATCCTGGGTGCAATCTGCACCCGCAACTGTGCCTATTGTGCAGTACAAAGCGGCCGTCCGGCGCCGGCGGATCTGGACGAGCCAAGGCGTGTCGCCGAGGCTGTGGCCGCATTCGGCCTCGAATATGTGGTGGTTACGTCCGTGACCAGGGACGACCTCGCCGATGGCGGGGCAGCGATTTTCGCCGATACCATTCGTGCCATCCGGGCGCGGGTGCCTGGATGCCGTGTGGAGGTGCTCGTGCCTGATTTCGCCGGCAACATGGCTGCCGTGGATGTTGTCATGGCGGCACAGCCCGATGTGTTCAACCACAACATCGAGACCGTGCAGCGTCTGTTCCGTGTCGCCCGGCCAAAAGGCTCCTACGAGCGCTCACTGGACGTACTTTCGCATGCTGCCCGTTGGCGGCCGTCCGGCGGTTCCGGCGACGGCACAGGCATGGTGCCGGTAAAATCCGGGTTCATGGTGGGACTCGGGGAGAGCGACGAGGAAATTGCCGCGGTGCTGGCTGACCTGCGGCAGGCAGGCGTGACGAGCGTGACCATCGGGCAATACCTTCAGCCCACGCGGCGGCACCTGCCGGTGACGAAATATTACACGCCAGCAGAGTTCGACCGGCTGCGGGAATTGGCCTTGGGAATGGGTTTCGCCCACGTCGAAGCCGGGCCGCTCGTGCGGAGTTCCTACCACGCCCGCCGGCAGTTCTACCACACGGCGGCAGCCGATGGCCACCCTTCAGATGACTTGGCGACGGCCATGCCGGTAGGCGGCGAAATCCTTGCGGTGCCGCGACAGAATGACGACACCCATGGCGAGTCCGAACCATAACCACGTAAGGCTATGACCGTGGTACCATAGCACAAACGGCCACATCATCACTCCGGCGCCGGTGCCCGCGTTGCCGTCGCGGAGAAGCACAATCCCGATGCCCAGGGCCGCAAGCAGGTACACCACTCCCGCCGGCCAGAGAACGAGTATTCCCCCGAGGCTCGCGCCCAGGCCCTTGCCGCCCCGAAATCCCAGGTACAACATGTAATTGTGGCCGAGCACGGCGGCTACGAGGGCAACCATGGCTGCGACCAGCCCGGCATTTCCAGGTCCGGCCGCTTGTCTGGCCAGGCTTACTGCCAGTGCCCCTTTACCGGCATCCAGAAGGGCTGTGAGTATGCCCGGGAGAACGCCCACATTGCGGAAGGCGTTCATCCCTCCCACGTTGCCGCTGCCGGTGGTCCGGATGTCTTTTTGGGCCAGGAGCCGGGAGGTGATAAAGGCACTGGGGAACGATCCCAAAAGATAGCCGCCCACGGCGTAAGGCGCATACCCTACGTACTCGCTGAACATGTCGCGTCGCCTCCCGGGGTGCCGGATGGGGTGACGAGTTCGCTGGTGCGGCGGCGGACTCCTGCCGGCACCAGATGAGGGAGGCAGAAGAATTGCCAGAAGATGGGTCGGAAATGCAAGGGTCGTGGCATCGTGAGTGGATCTACCGGGGCAGGATTGTAAATCTGGCCGTGGACGAACTTACCGGGCCGACCGCACAAAAGTTCAGGCGGGAGGTGGTGTTTCACCCGGGCGCCGCAGCGATACTGGCTTTTGACCGCGACGGGCGCGTGCTATTGGAAAAACAGTATCGCCATGCCGCAGGGGTGGAGCTCTGGGAGATCCCGGCCGGCCTCATCAACCCAGGGGAAACCCCCGCGGAAGCTGCCCGTCGCGAGCTCGCAGAAGAGACCGGCTGGCAGGCGACCAGTATGGAGCCGTGCCTTGTTTTTTATACGTCCCCGGGGTTTACGAACGAACGCCTGTATCTTTTCCACACGACCGTCGGGGACCGCGGTCCCACCCACTTTGACGCGGACGAAAGCATCGTGTCTGAGTTCGTCTCTGGTGCTCGTATCCGCGGAATGCTGGCGGCAGGCGAGATCGTTGATGCCAAGACGCTGATCGCCATCATGTGGGCAGAAACACACGGCCTTTTGCCGTGAGGAGACAAAGCGTCATGTCCCCAAACGATGCTGCCGCACTCAGGCTGTACGCCGCCGACCTGCACGTGCACGTGGGCCGTTCGGAAGATGGCCGCCTCGTCAAGGTTTCTTCCCCTGCCAGTATGACCCTGCGAAGCGTGCTGGAAACGGCACGGTCTGCCAAAGGGCTCGACGTGGTGGCGGTCGTCGACGGGCATTCGCCGGCCGTACGCGACGACGTCCAGCGTTTATTGGACATGGGCAAGCTGGCCGTGGATGGTGGCGTCCTGTCCTACCACGGGCTCGGGCTCATCCTTGGAAGCGAGGTAGAGGCACACGTCGGCGGGAAAAGGGTGCACCTGGTGGTGTTGTTCCCGGACCTGGCAGCAGCCGACGATTTTGCCCGGCTCGTGCGGCCGCGGGTCAGCAATCCTGTCTTGTCGACACCGCTATGGCCGGCGTCCTGGACCGTACTGGCCGACTGGGCGAACGAAGCGGGGGGCTTATTTTTCCCAGCCCACATCTTTACGCCTTACCGGGGACTTTTGGCGGCTGGCCTGGCGGCCGCCCGGCCTGTGCTTGAACGTTCCGCGGCGGTTGAGCTTGGCCTGAGTGCCGACACGGAGATGGCCAACGACTTGGCTGACCTGGCGTCGCTTGGTTTTCTCAGCAACTCGGACGCCCACTCCCCGGACAGGATCGCGCGTGAGTTCAACGTGTTCGCTCTTGCCCGGCCAACGGTGGATGAACTGGCACTGGCCGTGCGGGGAGTGGACGGCCGGCGGGTGGTCGCGAATTACGGTCTTGATCCTGCCCTGGGCAAGTACCATCGCACCTGGTGTGCGAACTGCGGCCACATCAACACCGGTCCGCCGCCTCAGACAGCATGCGAGCTTTGCGGGTCGGCCCGCGTGGTTCTGGGGGTAAAAGACCGGGTAGCCTTGCTCGCGTCCACTGGTACTGCTGGTAGTGCCGGCGAAAAGCCACCCACCACCCGGCCGCCATACATTCACCAGGTTCCCCTGCTCGACATTCCGGGGCTAGGCAAAAAGACATACCGCCGCCTTCTGGAATCTTTTGGCTCGGAGCGCGTTGCTCTGCACGCGGCGCCTGCCGGGATGCTCGCGGCGGTGTGTGGGCAGGAGCTGGCCACAAAGATCATGGCGGTGCGGCAGGCACAGGTGCGGATCAGCCCCGGTGGCGGTGGCCATTGGGGGCGTATGATGTGGTGATTGCGGGGGTTCATATTGCCCATTACCCGTTCATACATTCTGGTGGACAGGTATGGGAGGGAACCCCCGGTGTCGTTTTCCGGCCAATTCCGTTACGGCATTTCCGGGTTTTTTCAAGTTAGCTGGGTGTTTTGGCTCTTTTTCCTGGTGGTTTTCAGCTGTGGACTGGTTTTTGGTGCCCTGGCGGTCGATACCGTTCCGGCGGCCGTACAGGCGAATATGTCCTCGTACCTGCAAAACTTTCTAAGCCTCGCTCCTAGCCAGCTCGGTACCCCGGTGCAGATACGCCTGGTGCTTTGGGATTATGTCAAGTATGCAGGGATGATCTGGCTTTTGGGCCTTACCGTCGTCGGTGCACCGCTTGCGGTGGTATGGGTCTTCATGCGTGGGTTTGCCCTCGGTTTTACGGTCGCGTTTTTGGTCGCCGATCTCGGCTGGCGGGGGCTTTTGATCGGGATTTTCGGTGTGCTTCCCCAGAATCTTCTGGCGGTACCTGCCCTTGTGGGACTGGCCGTGGCGGCCGTGGACTTCGCCGTCGTGATGGTGCGCTCCCTGGCCAGTGGTCGGGTGCCACCACTCGGCCAGGAAATCCTAACGTTTTCGTTCTTCGCTCTCGTGATGGGCGGGCTGCTCCTCGGGGCAAGCCTGGTCGAGACGTACATCACGCCGGTGTTTCTCCACCTGGTCCTGCCTGGTTGACCGTATGGAGCGACCAGGGCCGTTTTCTGTTACTCCCCTGCCATCTTCCTGTGATATGCTATCCTGCGTGATGGTAATACTTGTCCATGTCTCGATAGGACATGGCAGGGGGAGGGAATGTTACACCATGCGCATAGGTGTCCCCAAGGAAATAAAACCGGACGAGAACCGGGTGGCCCTGGTTCCAGCTGGTGTCAAGGCACTAGTCAACCGGGGCCATCAAGTCATCGTGGAGACACAGGCCGGGGCCGGCAGTGCCTTCAGCGATGACGAGTACCGGGCCGCCGGTGCCGAGATTGTGCCAAGTCCGCAGGAAGTCTACGCGGCGGCTGACATGATCCTGAAGGTCAAGGAACCGCAACCTGCCGAATACCCCTTGCTGCGTTCCGGACAGATCCTTTTCACCTACTTGCACCTTGCTCCCGAGAAAGAGCTCACGCTGGCCCTGATGCGGCAAAATGTCACGGCCATCGCCTACGAGACGGTCCAGGAGACCGACGGCTCGTTGCCCCTCTTGCAGCCGATGAGCGAGGTGGCGGGGCGGATGGCACCCCAGGTCGGGGCCCATTTCCTGGAGAAGCCCCAGGGCGGCCGCGGGGTGCTTCTCGCCGGCGTACCCGGTGTGCCCCCAGGGGAAGTGGTGATTATCGGCGGCGGTACCGTCGGGACCAATGCCGCCCGGGTGGCCCTTGGTCTCGGGGCACAGGTAGTGGTGATCGATATCAATCCTGCCCGTCTCGCCTACATCGATGAGATCTTCGGCGGCCGGGTCGTCACCCTGATGTCCAACGAGCACAACATCGCCGCCGCGGTGCGCCGGGCGGATATTCTCATTGGAGCGGTGCTCATACCGGGAGCCAAGGCGCCGCATCTGGTCACCGACGAAATGGTCAAGACCATGAAGCCCGGTTCGGTGATCGTGGACGTGGCGATCGACCAGGGCGGTTCCGTCGCCACGATCGACCACATCACGACCCACACCAACCCAACCTACGTGAAGTATGGCGTGGTCCACTACGCGGTCGCCAACATGCCCGGGGCTGTGCCGCGCACTTCGACCCTGGCACTGACAAATGCGACGTTGCGCCATGCGATCGCCCTTGCGGATCGGGGTCTTGACGCCTTGAAGCAGAATCCGGCACTCGCCCGCGGCGTAAACGTCATTGGCGGGAAGGTCACCTACAAGGCGGTGGCGGACGCCCACGGCTTGCCGTACTACGACTTGGCTTCCGTACTCTGACGGGCAAAAGGGCAGGTGGGAGGCGTGGACCGAAAGTTGGGGCAGCCGTCCCCGGACCAGGAAGATCCCGTAGGCGATTTTCTCGACTACCTGCTGGCCGCCAGAGGCGTGAGTCCCAACACTATCAGCGCCTACCGGCACGACCTGGACGATTTCTTGGCGTACCTGCAACGCGAGCGCATACCGTTCGTGCTTTCTGCCCAACGGGCCAATATCATTGCCTATCTGTTGGAATTGGAGCGGAAGGGCCGCGCCACTGCTACGGTGGCGCGGCGTCTGGCCGCCCTGAAATCGTTCTTCCGTTTTCTCAAAGAAAAAGGGGCGATCGAAAAAGACCCGACCGCCCATCTGGAAACTCCCAGGCTGGAAAAGCGGTTGCCGCAGGTGTTGACCGAGCAGGAAATCGTGGCGCTCTTGTCCCAGCCGGATACCCAGACTACCGCCGGCCGTCGCGACCGGGCCATGCTGGAGCTTTTGTACGCTACCGGGATGCGGGTGAGCGAACTCATCTCACTGAATGTGGGCGACCTCAATTTTGAAGGGCAGTATGTCAGGTGTCTCGGCAAGGGGTCGAAGGAGCGCCTTATACCCGTGGGGTCGGTGGCCTTGCAGGCGGTGCGCGAGTGGCTTGACGGCGGCCGGGGCGAATTTTTGCACGGACGTGCCGAACGGGCACTGTTCGTGAACCACCGCGGTCGGCGGCTCACCAGGCAAGGCATGTGGAAAATCCTCAAGCAATATGCCACCGCCGCCGGCATCACAAAGCCGATCACGCCGCATACGCTGCGGCACTCGTTTGCCACCCATCTTCTGGCCAACGGGGCCGATTTGCGGTCGGTGCAAGAGATGCTCGGGCACGCCGACATATCCACCACGCAAATCTACACGCATCTCACCAGTGGACAGCTGAAAGAAGTCTACGAGCGGGCACACCCGCGGGCGTGACGAAGGGCCTGGTCAAATTCGATTCCGGGAAGGTGAGCGTTTTGGCTCTCGGTGGCTGGCACCAGAGGCGAGCTGCCATTTTGGTACTCGACAGTTTGGGCGTGGGCGCCCTGCCTGACGCCGAAAATTACGGGGACGAGGGTGCAAACACCCTTGGCCATACGGCGGCCTTCGTGGGGGGATTGGAGCTCCCCAACCTGGCGCGGCTGGGGATCGGCAACCTTACCGCGGTAGCCGGGGTGCCGCCGATTCTGGCCGCAGCGGCCGCGGGGGCATTCGGGCGCATGGCGGAGCGTTCCGCTGGCAAGGACACCATGACCGGCCACTGGGAGATGATGGGGGTCATCACTTCCGTGCCCATGCGTACCTTCCCGAACGGTTTCCCTCCGGAACTGATCGAAAAATTCGAGCAGGCGATCGGCCGGAAGGTCCTCGGGAACAAGGTCGCTTCCGGCACGGTCATCATCGAGGAGCTCGGACCTGAACACATGCGCACCGGCAGGCCGATCGTTTACACATCGGCCGATTCCGTCTTCCAGATTGCTTGCCACGAAGATATCGTGCCGGTCGAGGAGCTTTACCGCATGTGCCGGATCGCCCGGGAGCTTTTGGTAGGGGAATGGGCGGTCGGGCGGGTGATTGCCCGCCCCTTCACAGGGCAGCCGGGCAGTTTTGTACGGACCCCGCGACGGCACGATTTTGCCATGCTGCCGCCGCAGCCAACCTTGCTCGAGCGGTTGCATCATGCCGGTGTGCCCGTGACCGCCGTCGGAAAGATCCAAGACATTTTCTCCGGGCGTGGCATCACGAGCCATGTGCCTACGCGCAACAACGACGAAGGTATCCAGGCGGTGACCGCTCTTCTGGCCGGCGGAACCACGGGCCTGATTTTCGCCAACCTGGTCGACTTTGATATGTTGTATGGTCATCGCAACGATCCCCGCGGGTACGCGGCTGCCCTGGAAGCCTTCGATCGCGCCATACCGGCGATGCTGGCCGCTCTTAGGCCGGGTGATCTGCTTTTTATCACGGGCGACCACGGGTGTGATCCCACCACGCCCAGCACAGACCATTCGCGGGAGTATGTGCCGGTGCTGGTGGCAGGGCCGGGGGTGCGGGGGCATGATCTTGGCACGAGGAGTACATTTGCCGACCTCGGGGCCACGGTGGCAGAGATGTTCGGCGTGGCGGCCGGGGGAGCCGGCGAGAGCTTTTTGAGCGCCCTCTACAGC
>CADDZV010000001.1 GCA_902812875.1 Clostridiales bacterium | reverse complement strand
GAGGAGATCAAATTCATGGTGGATGGCGCCGTCAATCATACGGTGCCGGATTACCAGCTCGCCGCCTTTTTTATGGCCATATACTTCCGTGGCATGACGCCGCGGGAGACTGCCGACCTCACGCTTTTGATGGCCCACTCGGGTGATGTCGTTGATCTTTCGCGGGTAAAGGGTGTCGTAGTCGACAAGCACAGCACCGGTGGCGTGGGCGACACTACCACCATCGTGCTTGCCCCGCTGGTGGCGGCGGCCGGGGTGAAGGTAGCGAAGATGTCCGGGCGTGGGTTGGGACATTCCGGCGGCACGTTGGATAAGCTTTCGTCTATTCCCGGTTTCCGCATCGACCTTACGCCGGAGGAGTTCTTTGACCAGGTGAACACGATCGGCGTGGCGGTGGTGGGACAGACGGGCCAGCTGGTGCCGGCCGACAAGGTCTTTTACAAAGTGCGGGACGTCACCGCCACGGTGGATAGCCTGCCGCTCATTGCCGCCAGCGTGATGAGCAAGAAGATTGCCGGCGGGGCCAACGGCATCGTCCTCGACGTCAAATATGGGCGCGGGGCATTCATGCCGTCCCAAGAAGATGCCGTGGCATTGGCCAGGACCATGGTGGATATCGGACGCCTGACCGACCGCCGGGTGGTGTGCCTGATCACGGGCATGGAACAGCCGCTCGGGTATGCGGTTGGTAACGCCCTGGAAGTGCGGGAGGCGTTGGACACGCTGAAGGGTGCGGGACCTGCGGATCTGCGGGAACTGTGCCTGCAGCTCGGGGCGCACATGCTGGTGCTGGCCGGGCTGGCAGCATCCACCGCTGACGGGTACGCAGCATTGCAGCGCACGCTCGATTCCGGGGCCGCGCTCGAGAAGATGCGCCAGTGGGTGGCCGCCCAGGGCGGCAACCCGCGGATCGTCGACAATCCGGGGCTTTTGCCGTCGGCTGCGATAAAGCAGCCGCTGGTGGCCGCCGCGGATGGGTACGTGCAAACCATCGATGCCCTCGAGGTAGGGCTTTGCGGCGTGGAAATCGGTGTCGGCCGGCTGCGCGAAGACGATCGGGTGGATCCGGCGGCCGGCATCGTGCTGCACAAGAAAATCGGTGATCAAGTAGAACGCGGTGAACCAATATTGACTGTGCACGCCCGTAACGAGGAGTTGGCCGCGAAGGCCTTGTCGCGGCTCCAAAAAGCGGTCGTCATTGGACCGGCGGTGCCCGCGGTTCCTCCGCTCATTTACGACGTGGTGCAATAACCCGGCGTTTTGTGCCTGGTTCTGTCCCAGGCCTCCATCGCATAACGTGGTTTTGACCGGGCAGCCGGTTGGCCACACCGCGCTGGGGGGCTTGGAACCATGGCAAAGATTCTTGGGCTGGCCAACGCGAGGCACATATGGGCGGTTATCCTTGTCCTTTTTTTGGTGGTGGGATTGTCCGGACCAGCGCTGGGAGCGGACGATGCGGACGCCGCCGACGACTGGTTCGGGGCACCGGCACCGATCTCGGTGCAGGCGGCCGGCAGTCCCACCGGGCCCGGCCAGGTTAACCTGAGTGCCGCCGCGGCTGTACTTATGGACGCGGCGAGCGGCCGCGTGATTCTGGAAAAGAATGCCCACGAGCGGCGCGAGCCAGCCAGCGTCACCAAGTTGATGACGCTAGTGCTGGTATTCGACGCGATCGCGAACGGGCAAATCTCCCTGGACGACAAGGTCCAAGTCAGCGACCATGCGGCCAGCCTGGGCGGCTCGCAGATCTACCTCGAACCGGGCGAAGAGATGACGGTACGCGATCTCGTGATCGCGGTGGCGGTTCACAGTGCCAACGATGCCTCGGTGGCCCTCGCCGAGTATGTCGCCGGCACCGAAGAAGCCTTTGTCGAACGGATGAACCAGAAGGCCAAGGAGTTGCAGATGAACGACACCGTTTTTGTCAACTCCCACGGCCTTGACCTGCCGGGCCAAACGCCCAACATCACCTCTGCGTACGACCTTGCGCTCCTCTCGCGTTACGCTGTCCGTTTCCCCGAGTTGCTCAAGTACACGGGCATGTGGGAGTACTACATCCGGCAGCCACCGAAACAGCAGTGGCTGGTCAACCGCAACCGGCTGGTGCGTTTTTACCCCGGTGCCGACGGTCTGAAGACCGGTTTCACTGATCAGGCCGGCCATTGTCTTGCGGCCACGGCAGCGCGGGGCGGCCTTCGCTTCATCGCGGTGGTACTGGGGGCTCCCACTTCATCCGCCCGTTTTGCAGAGGCCGTGAGCTTACTGAACTATGGCTTCGCGAATTTCTCCCCGCTGCCGGTCATCAAGGCGGGGGAAGTGGCCACGACGCTCCCGGTGGCCAGGGGTGAGCCCGCGAGCCTCCGCCTGGTTGCTGCCGAGGACCTGACCGTGGCGGTACCGAAAGGGGCGAAAACCGATGTGCAGCAGGTGATCACGATGGCCTCGGATGTCGTGGCGCCTGTGAAAGCGGGGCAGGTAATGGGCCAGCTTGCCGTGACGGCCGGCGGGCAAGAGCTCGGGCGCGTGGCATTGGTGGCGGCGGAAGACGTGCGGCGCCTCGGGTGGTGGGGATTCTGGCTGCGGCTTGTGAAGCTCTTCTTGGGAGCCAGATGATTTTGATCCTGCCAAGGCAGGGAAAAGCTGTCTTTGAGCGAAAATCACCCCTGGAGTGACCCTCCGGGGGTGATCGTTTGGTCAGAGTGGAAGCGCGTTTTCTGGGTGGCACCTTGAGTGTGGCCATTGGGGGAGAGCTCGACCTGTACACGGCCGCGGAAGTGGCCGACCGCATCGACCGCGCCTTGGACGACCATGTTGTGCGCCAGCTTGACCTTGATCTCGGTGCCGTCAGTTTCATCGACAGTTCCGGTTTGGGCGTCATATTTGGGCGCTACAAAAAGATGCGGCACCGGGGCGGGCACATGCAAATCACGAGGGTGTCCCCGGTCGCACTTCGCGTACTGCAGATGGCTTTTGTCGACCGCATCATTCCGGTGGTGGGATCGGCCGGGCCGAGGCCGCGTGCCGGCGGGGAGGGATCGGGACATGGCAGCTGAGACAGGTAGTCCGGAAAACTACATGAAATTGGAGCTTTTGGCCCGGCCAGAAAACGTCGCTCTGGCCCGGGTGGCGGTGGCGGCGTTTGCAGCCCAGGCCAACTACACCCTGGCGGACCTCGAGGAAATCAAACTGTGCGTTTCGGAAGCGGTCTCCAATGTGGTTTTGCATGCCTACCCCGGCGGGCCGGGCCCGGTGATCATCGCGGCCTATTTCAGGGCGGAAGAGCTTGTCATTGAGGTTTCCGACCAGGGGGTAGGAATCGCCGACGTCGAAAAGGCCCGGGAGGCGCAGTTTTCCACCCTGCCTGATCACATGGGGTTGGGCTTCGTCTTTATGGAATCATTCATGGATACGGTGGCTGTCGAGTCGGCCCCTGGCCGCGGTACCAAAATCACGATGACGAGGCGGCTTCCGTCCGGCATCGCAGCGGAGACGGGCGAGGGCAAGGACCGCGGCCGTGAACTCGATCCATGAACGAAAGCGACGGCGTCAGCTCTGAGCTTGTCCAAAGGGCACAGGCCCAAGACAACGCGGCCCGCGAAGCCTTGGCCGCCGCCCTGGCTGATCTCGTGCGCGCCGTGGCGAGAAGGTTCGCCGGGGGCATTGTACGCGAAGACCTTGTCCAGGCTGGCTATGTGGGCGTTTTCGAGGCGCTGGCAAGGTTTAACCCTGCGCGGGGAGTACGGTTTTCCACCTACGCGTTGCCATTCATCATGGGGGCGGTGCGCCAGTGTGCCCGTACCGAGCAGGAGGAAATCTGGGGCCGCCGCCGTACCGCCGCTGCCGCCACGGCGTCGCGGTGGTTCTTGCGTACCTCGGCAGCCATCCCTGATGGTGGCAGGCCACCCGGGGTGCGTGAACTGGCTCGGCAGCTCGGCCTTGATCCCGGTGAGCTCGTGGACTACCTTGACGCGACGGTTCCTGCCCCTGGAACGGACAGCTGGCTTGATCGGCTGGCTGTACGCCAGGCTGTGATGACCCTGCCAGCCCGCCAGCGTTTTGTCATCGTGAGCCGTTTTTTCCGCGAAATGAGCCAGCAGGAGGTCGCGCGCCGCCTTGGCATCTCGCAAGCCCACGTTTCCCGCCTTGAACACGAAGCACTCGCTTTTCTCCAGCGCCTTCTCCGTATGGCATAAATCCAACTTCCCGCAGCCAGACTAACCCCGTAATCTCGCCGCCGTTCATTTGCGGATGCCTCCGAGGTGAAGGGGCTTGGCACCCTACTGGCGTGGGTACCCCATCCAAGTGTTTCTTCTTGCCCTGATCGCGGTGACGCTAGTCACGGTGGTGGCATGGGCGTACTGGTACCAGGCGAGCCTGCAGGCACCGCCACCTCCACCGCGTGCCGGGGACCGGGTGCGGTCGGAGCCCGACCGCGCGTCTGTACCCGCACCTGCGGGCCCGGTCGCCCCGCCTGGTCCGGGCCCGGTGCGCCGCCATTGAACGGATGCGCGGCGGGAACAAGTTCACGACTCTGCGGAGGTGGAAACGTGGTCGTCAAGGTCATGGAGCTCGTGGGTGAATCCAAGAAGGACTGGCAGGACGCCGCCATGAACGCGGTCCAGGAGGCTGCCAGGAAGGTGAGGAACATCACCGGCGTTGAGGTGTATAACTGGACCGCCAACGTGAAAGACGGCCAGATCGTAGAGTACAAAGCCAACGTCAAAGTGGCTTACCCCGAAGAGTAGGCGGGGGAAGCTTGCGTGGCCACAGAAAAAGCCAAAAAGCAGTACCAAACCCTGGTCAAGCAGCACACGCCGCCGCGCCCGATCGTGCGTAACGTGGTGGCCGCCTTCGTGGTGGGCGGGTTAATCTCCGTCCTGGGTCAACTCATTTTTGGCGGACTGACGCGGCTCGGGTTTGCCAGCAAGGATGCCTACGGCTATACGGGTGCAGTATTGATCGGGCTTTCTGCCTTGGCGACGGGCTTCGGGGTGTACGACAGCCTGGCCAAATTCGCCGGCATGGGCGCCAACCTGCCCATCACCGGCTTCGCCAACTCGATCGTGTCGCCAGCCATCGAGTTCAAGCGCGAGGGGTATGTCATGGGCGTGGGGGCGAAGATGTTCACGATCGCCGGCCCGGTCATCGTGTATGGGCTGGCGTCCGCCGCCGTGATGGCACTTTTACGCTGGCTTTTGGGCGGGGTGGGCCGCTAGTGTCAGTCCAGGAGAAAGCGCCACGCCGGCAGGGTCGCTACACGGTGGTTTTTCCCACTGCCCCCCGGGTACTCGGGGCGGCAAGTGTGGTCGGACCCATGGAGGGACGGGGACCGCTTGGCCAGTTGTACGACCGGGTCACGGCGGACGACATTCTGGGGCAGAAATCGTGGGAACAGGCCGAGACCGTATACATGGTGGACGCCTGCCGGCTTGCACTGGAAAAGGCGGAACTGGCTCCGGACGGGGTGGATGTGCTCGTGGCAGGAGACCTTCTGAACCAGATGGTCACGAGCAATGTGGCAGCCGCGCAGCTCGGTATCCCCCTTTTCGGGATTTACAGCGCCTGTGCTTCGTTCGCCCAAGCCCTTTTCCAGGCGGCGGTGCTGGTTGAGGGCGGCTTCGCACGGCATGTGCTGGTCGCTACTGCCAGCCACCACAAAACGGCAGAAAGGCAATACCGTTACCCCAACGAGTTTGCCCACCAGCGGCCGCCCACCGCCACGTGGACCGTGACCGGAGCGGGGGCGGTGGTGATTGGCGGCGGCGATGGGGACGGCCCGCGGATTACGGCGGGCATTGTCGGGCGGGTGGTCGACCTCGGTGTGAAGGACCCGTATGACATGGGCTCGGCCATGGCACCGGCCGCCAGTGACACTATCACACGTATGCTTACCGACACCGGCACCGCCCCGGAAGACTACGACGTCATCATCACGGGCGACCTCGGCGAGTTGGGGACGAAGCTGTTGCACGAGCTGACTGCCCAATCGGGTCTGCCGGTGAGCAGCCGTCACCAGGACGCTGGCATGCTCATCTACCGCCCGGAGCAGGACGTGCATGCCGGCGCCAGCGGAGCGGCCGGCGCGGCGGTGGTCTTTGCCAGCTGGCTTTTGCCGCAGCTCGCGGACGGACACATGCAGCGCGCCATGGTCGCGGCTACCGGTGCCTTGCACAGCCCTACCTTGATCCAGCAGGGCGGCTCAATTCCAGCTGTATGCCACGCCGTGATCGTGGAAGGAGGGCGAGGGGTGGGAGCATGAATCTGCCAGTGATTCTGTGGGCCTTTTTGATCGGCGGTGCACTGTGTGCGGTGGCCCAGCTGGTAATGGATGTATTCAAGCTGAACGCCGGCCACGTGATGGTGGGCTTTGTGGTACTGGGAGCTGTACTGTCCGGTCTCGGGTTGTACCAGGGCCTAGTCAGTTTTGCAGGCGCTGGTGCGACGGTTCCTTTGACCGGTTTTGGACACACGCTCGTCCAGGGCATGCTGGAAGACATGGCTACCAGAGGATGGATAGGCGTATTCACTGGCGGGCTGAAGGCGGCATCCGCCGGCCTTACGGCAGCAATATTGTTCGGCTATATCGCTGCCATCATTTTCACCCCGCATGGCTGAAAAGCCATGCCGGCCCTAGAACAGGGCCGGCACGGTGCGGTCGCTCATAACCTCCACCAAATAGGGACCGCCGCCAGCCAATCCCCTCTCGAAGGCCGGGCCAAGTGCATCGGGCGAGCTGACCCGCTCCGCCGCGACGCCCATGGCCCCGGCGAGCCCGCAGAGATCGAGGCCGGGGAGATTCAGACCTTGTACCTGGGAAAGCGTACCGGGATAGAACGCCTGCGTGTAGCTTTTGAGGATGGCGTACTGGCCGTTATTGAGAACGATGAAAAGCACCGGCGTCTGCCACTGGGCCGCCGTCCACAGGGCCTGGATGCTGTACATGGCGGAACCGTCGCCGACGATGGCCACTACGGGCCGTTCCGGCTGCGCCAGTTTTATGCCGACGGCGGCCGGCATGGCCCAACCAAGGGCGCCGCTGGCGGCGGTGAAGTAACTCGCCGGCCGGTGAACGGGCAAATAGTCACGTAGCGTCGGGCTGGCGGTGATAGACTCGTCTACTATGATACTGTCTTCCGGAAGCTTGGCTGCCAAGGTGTTGAATATGTAGGCCGGGGTCATCCGATCCCGCCCGCGGGCGGCTTCGCTACGGCGGCGGGCCACTTCAGAGGCCCGCGAAGGGAACGTGGTCGGCGGCCGCGCTGCCACGTGCGTCACCAGGTAGGACAAGGCACCGCCCAGGTCGCCGACAAAGGCCTCCTTCACGGGGGCCCGGGCAGCATCGGCCGGGTCATCGGTAAGTAGGTAGATGTCTGCACCGGGCGGGACTTGGGGTCCGGGATAATACGGGTAATAGGTAAAAACCGGGGCACCGACCACGAGGATGAGGTCGTAGCCGGCGAGGTCCTGGGACACCATGGGCACGGCCGGTTTCAGTACGCCGCGGAAAAGCGGGTGCCCGGACGGAAACCCGCGCCGGGGAGCGAGCGGCTCCTCGTACACCGGCAGCCCCAGGTGCTCTGCAAGGGCCACGGCGTTATCCCAGGCCCCGGCCCGGTCAATGCCGGCGCCTGCCACCATGGCCGGATTTTGGGCCGCCGCGAGGGCTCGGGCCAGCCGGTCGAGCGCACCGGGTGGGGCCGCTCCGGGTGCGGTGACACGGCGGACGGGCGGGGCTTCGGCTTCCGCATCCCAGAAATTTATCGGGATGCTGATGAATACCGGCCCGGTGGGAGGCGTACCGGCGATCTGGAAGGCCCGGGCGAACGCGTCCGGCACGTCGGAAGGGGACGTTGGCTGGGTGGCCCATTTCACGTAGGGGGCGGCCATCTCCACGAGCGGACCAGACAAAAGCGGTTCCCATGCCAGGTGCCGGGTGTCCTGTTGTCCGGCAGTTACCACCAAGGGAGTCTTGTTTTTCTGGGCCGTGAACAGGGCGCCAGCCGCATTCCCGAGGCCAGGGGCGGTGTGCAGGTTCACCAGCGCCGGCCGGCCGGACGCCTGGGCGTAACCGTCCGCCATGGCCGTCACGACACTTTCCTGCAGGCCGAGCACATATTTGATGTCAGTACCGAGTCCGATCAAAAACGGCAATTCTGTGGACCCTGGGTTGCCAAAGACATGGCGGACGTCATGCTCCAACAGTAACTGGTGTACGGCCGCGCTCACCGTGCCGCTCACTGTACCTCCGCCTCCTTCCACTAGCGCGTGCCGGCGATCACGACGTCGGCCAACGGACGCCCGTCGAGGTAGCGCAGGACGTTCTGGATGGCCCCCTGGGCTATGCGTTGCTGGGCATTGACCGTTACGCCGGCACCGTGGGGCGTCAGGATCACGTTCGGGAGGGAGAACAGGGGATGGTCAGGCTGGGGCGGTTCTGGGCTAAAGACGTCGATGGCTGCTGCCCCCAGTCTTGTTTTCAGCGCCTCGATCAGAGCATTTTCGTCGACGATCTCCGCCCTGGCGGCGTTGATGAAATAAGCTCCGGGCTTCATCCTGGCAAACCGCGTCGCATCAAAAAGGTGATAGGTGTTTTCATTCAGAGGCACGTGGACGGTGACAATGTCGGCGGCCGCCAAAAGGTCGTCGAGCGGCAAAAGTGTGACGCCGAGTTCGTCTTCGGTCGCCTGGTCGAGCGGCTGCACGTCGTAGTAGACGATGGTAACGCCGAACGGCAACAGCCGGCGGGCCACCTCGCGCCCGATGCGTCCCATGCCGACGATGCCGACGGTGAGCCCGGCGAGCTCGCGGGCCCGGCTCATCCACTGCGGCAGTGACCACTGCCCGGCCCGCATGGCGGTGTGTGCGTTGCACAGGTCCCGGGTCATGGCGAGCGCAACCATGACGACATGTTCCGCCACGCTGACGGCATTCGCGGCCGCCACGTTGGCGACCGTAATCCCGGCTGCCCGGGCGGCTTCCATGTCGATATGGTCCACGCCTACCCCCGCTACCTGCAGAAAACGTAGCCGCGGAGCGTTTCTAATCATTTCCCCCGTGATGGGCACAAACGCAGTCGACACCAGAATTTCTGCCTCCGGTATGAGTGGTGCGAGCGCGTCCCCAGAGGTGACGATGCGGATTTCGTGATCCTTGAGCATGCCCTGCAAAAGCCTTTCCTGGGCCGGAATCTGGTCAGACGGAGGCAACACGGCGACGATCTTCATTGCTTTGCCCGCCCCGCGATGGGTGGGCTGGCACCTCCTTTTGCCTGGTATGGGGAAAGCCAGTCTTTGCCGTTTTGCCACACGTATTCGCGGCTTGGCGGGAAAAGCCTTCTGGCAGGCGGTCATTTGGATGGAGGTGCGGCGCTACACTGGAGAGAGAACGGCGCTCGTGAAACTTTGTCCAGACGTTACCAGCAGGAGGTTTTGGGCATGTCGTCCGAGCGTATAGCGGTGGTTACCGAGAGTGTGGCCGTGGTCCCTCCCCATGTGGCCCGAGAGCTTGGAATCCACGTCGTGCCGCTTTCCTTTGAGATCGACGGTGTCATCTACCGGGATGGCATCGACCTAACACCGAATGATTTTTACGTCCGGCTCGCCAAAGCCAAATCCTTGCCCCACACCTCCCAGCCATCCCCCGGGGTTTATCTGGAAGCCTTTTCACAGCTTGCGGACTGGGCTGACCACATCCTGGTCCTGTCGCTGAGCCGGAACGTGAGTGGGACTTACCAGTCGGCCCAACAAGCAGCGAGGATTTTCCGGGAAGACTTGGGCCCCGACCGGCACGCCCCTGAGATTGCGGTGGTCGACACGGGGCTGGCGGCTGTCCCCCAGGGCCTTGTAGCCATGGAAGCGGCCAGGGCGGTAAAGGCGGGGGCACCATGGGCAGAAGTCCTGCGCCGGGTGCACGCGGTGGCGGCGCGGGCGAACATGCTGGTGGCGGTAGATACGATGGAATACCTCATCCGTGGTGGGCATGTGCCCAAGCTGGCAGGGCTTGCGGCCACTGCCCTCGACCTCAAGCCCCTGATCCAGTTTCACCATGGCGACCCAGTTCCCGCCGGCCTGGCACGTGGCTTTGACCATGCGTTCGAGGTCATGCTGCACCGCCTGGAAGAAGAGCGCGTCCGCGTTGGAAACGCTTCCGGGCGGAAGGCCCGGCTGGTGGTGGGGGTGATGCATGCCGGGGCGCCGGAGCGGGGTGAGCGGCTTCTGTCTTTGGTACAGGAGCGTCTGCAGCCGGACGAATGTTTTCTTACCGATTTTACGCCCGTGATGGGGGTGCATACTGGACCGGGCCTGGCGGGGGTTGGGTATCTGGTAGAATAATACTGATGACGCGTTTTGCCCAAATTGGTCTTGCACGTCGCCGATTTTGACGGCTATAATCATCACGTGATTTGGTGATCCGGGGCGCATAGCTCAGGGGCAGAGCGCTTGACTCACATTCAAGAGGTCCGTGGTTCAAATCCACGTGCGCCCACAGCAGAAACTCAAGTGTGACGTTGGTTTGCGGTCTGGGGCGAAATTCCAGCGGACTCGCAGAGACAGGTTTGACAGCAAAATGACAGCAAAACGGGGCGGACTGTATCCGCCCCGTTGTTTTTGCCGGTTGGTGTCCGTCGTGCCCACGTGCGCGCCGCGGTCGAGCCGGATCACGTTTCGATGAATACTTTGTGCAGCGCCCTGACTACCTTTTCCACGAACGGTGCCTCGATCACACACGAGATGCTGATGTCTGACGTGCTGATCATTTGGATGTTTACGCCTTCGTCTGCTATGACCCGAAACATGGCCGCGGCGACGCCAGGATGGCTGATCATGCCGGCTCCTACAATCGACACCTTGCCCACACCGCTCTCCGCAACCACGCCTTCTGCTCCCAGCTGCTGTTCCAGTTCACGGGCGGCTTCTACGGCCGCCTCCATATCGGCCTTGGCCAGGGTGAAAGAAATGTCGTTGATGCCAGCGCGGCTGGCACTCTGGATGATCATGTCGACGTTCACTGCTCGACCGGCCAGGGCGGCGAAAAGACTGGCGGCCACTCCAGGCCTGTCCGGCACGCCCATCACCGTCACTTTGGCCACGTCGGTCGTGTGGGCGATCCCTGTCACCACCGGGGCATTTTCCATGTCTTTTACCTCCTCAACCACCATCGTGCCGGGAGATTCGCTGAAACTCGAACGCACGTGTATGGGTACGCCGTACTTTTTGGCGATTTCCACACTACGAAGGTGCAGCACCCGTGCCCCGAGCGACGCCAGCTCCAGCATCTCGTCGTAACTGATGGCCGTGAGTTTCCGGGCGCCGGGAACGATGCGTGGGTCCGCACTGTACACGCCGTCCACGTCGGTGTAAATTTCACAGGTCTCGGCGGCGAGGATAGCCGCCAGCGCCACTGCCGAGGTGTCCGAACCGCCACGCCCGAGGGTAGTAATGTCTTCTTCCTGGTTTACCCCCTGGAATCCAGCCACAATGACGATGCGCCCAGTTCCGAGCTCTCTTAAAATACGCCTGGTATCAATCCCAACGATCTTGGCTTTCGTGTGGGTACCGTCGGTGCGGATGCCGACCTGGCCGCCGGTGAGTGAGATGACGGCATAACCTTGAGCCTCGATGGCCATGGCCAAAAGGGCAATGGAAATCTGCTCACCGGTGGACAAAAGCATGTCAAGCTCGCGGGCACTCGGATGGGGGGAGATTTCGTAGGCCTTCTGCAAAAGGATGTCGGTGGTATCGCCTTGGGCGGATACCACTACCACCGGTGCGAAGCCCGCTTCGTGCGCTTGGATGACGCGGCGAGCCACGTTTCGCAGGCGGCTAGCGTCAGCAACACTGGTGCCGCCGTATTTCTGCACAACGATTCTCAAAAGGCTCTCTCCCAGGGACGACCGTATTTAAACCTCTGTATCGACTCTGATTACATTGGCAATTTGGCAAAGCTCCGGGTGCTGCATGAGCTCGGCGAGTGCGGCCTGGATGTGTTTGTCTTGGGTGGCCCCGGTCAAAAACACCAGTTCTGCTTGGCCGTCGTCCGACTGGGGAGCGGGCTTTTGGATCACCGACCGCAGATTGACCCCGTGCCGGCCGAAAGCCTCGGCGATCTGTCCGAGTACGCCGGGGTGATCCCGGGCGGTGAACCGGACGTAATATGGAACGGCCACCTCGTCAATCGGCACTACTGGCACACGCCGGTACTCCTTAAGACGGAGGGAGGCTACGCCTTTTTCCCGGTGGTGCACGGCCTCCAAAATGTCGGCCACGACGGCAGTCGCCGTGGCGTTGCCGCCGGCACCCCGCCCCATGAAGGTCAGCGGCCCCACGAAGTCCCCTTCGACCATGATGCTGTTAAACGAGCCGTCCACGCGGGCAAGGGGGTGGCCCGCCGGCAGAAGCGTCGGGTGCACGCGCAGTTCAACGGCACCGCCGTGATCGCGGCCGGTGGCAACAAGCTTTATCACGTATCCGAGTGCGTGTGCATATTCGATGTCGCGTTTGTCCACGCGCGATATGCCTTCCATGTAAATTTCTTCCGGATCGACGGCGGTGCCGAACGCGACCAGGCATAAGACTGCCAGTTTTCTCATGGCGTCCCGGCCGTCGACATCGTCGAGGGGATCTTTCTCGGCAAATCCGTTCGCTTGGGCTTCAGCCAGGGCGGTGGCATAGTCGCAGCCGTCATGGGTCATGCGGGTGAGAATGTAGTTGGTAGTGCCGTTCAATATGCCCCTGATCGTGGTGATGTGGTCTGACGCCAGGGAAGAGTGCAGGGGCCGGATGACCGGCGTGCCGGCAGCCACGCTGGCCTCGAAGAACACTTCGGTGCCGTGGGCCGCTGCCGTCGCCAGTATTTCCCGTCCATCGTAGGCGAGAAGGTCTTTGTTGGCAGTAACCACGGCTTTGCCGCGCCGCAGACTTTCGAGCACGATCTCGCGTGCGGTGCTCCGGCCACCGATAAGCTCCACCACAACACTGACATCGGGGTCGTCGATGATCGTGGCGGGGTCAGTGGTGAGCATACCGGGCGGAACCTCGACAGAACGCGGTTTATGCAGATCGCGCACCAGAATGTGTTTTGGCTGTAAGTCTATGCCCCAGCGTGAGGATATCCGGGAACCGTTTTTCTGCAACAGGCGCATCACACCGGAGCCGACGTTGCCGAGACCACAAAGACCGAACGCAGGCATGCGTGAAATTGTTGATCACACCTTGTATCCATTTGATGCAAGATGTTAGCACCGCATATACATTAAATTCAACATGAATTTTCACTCTACGGGTTACGCGGCCGAGGCCGGTAGGTACCGGGTCCGTCAAAATGGGGCGCCAGCGGCACCGGCGGATAACGCCGGACCTTGTCCAGCACCTCTTGCCCATCTTCGCCGATAGCCTCTTCGCACAGGGCGTAGACCCCTTGCGGGCCTTCCTCCAGCTGGTTATGCTCTGCCAGCACTGCTTTTATGTCTTCGGCGATCTCTTTGGACGGCGTGGGCACTAGCATGGCGGCCAGCTGGCTGTGGTCCTGGCGGAGCCGGTCGATGCCGGGGATAGGCTTTCCCGCCTTCTTCTGGGCGGCAGGGAAAAGGACTTTTTCCTCCATCCCGATGTGCCGAAGCAGGCCCGCACGGAACGTCTCGAAGGCTTCGTGGTCAAGCTGGGGTCCTGCGAGGGCTTTTGCCAAGAGATTATCCAGGCGCCGGTGGTCTGCTGCCAGGAGTTCATAGACGGGTCCGGTCATGTCGTACACCCCCTTGCTATTATGTCCGCGCACGCCGCGGGTGGACAAGTCACGGCCGTGGGCAGGATTGGCCCGCGGATTGGCATATCTATGAGGAGGCAGAAGCTGGGGGAAGGTGGTGGCGCCGTGTCGGCCTTGGAAATCAGGGGGCTCACCCGTCTTTACCGGAACGGCCGCGGGATCAGGGACGTGGACCTGTCGGTGGCGGAAGGTGAGGTGTTCGGTTTTCTCGGGCCCAACGGGGCTGGGAAGACGACGCTGATCAGAACGGTGATGGGATTTCTTACCCCGCAGGCGGGCACGATCCGTGTGCTGGGCGTTGATGCCCTTGCTCACAACCGCGAGATGCGGAAGCGGGTGGGGTATCTTCCGAGTGATCCTGCTCTCTACGATTTTCTCACTGGCCTGCAGACCATCGAGTTCTCGCTGCGGGTGCGGGGGCTTGCGGACCGTGGCCGCGTCGCCGAGTTGGCCCGCCGGTTGGACGTCGATCTCGACAAGCGGCTGAAAACGCTTTCCCGCGGCAGCCGGCAAAAGGTTGCCCTGGTAGCGGCACTGGCACACGATCCGGATCTTCTGATTCTGGACGAGCCCACGACCGGCCTGGACCCGCTCGTGCAGGAAACGTTTGCCGAGCTGGTCAGGGAAGAGCGGAGCCGCGGCAAGACGGTGTTCATGTCGTCGCACGTGCTATCGGAAGTCGAGTCTTTGTGCGACCGGGTGGCGATCATCCGCGACGGACGCATCGTCGCGGTGGATACGGTGGCGGGGCTGAAAAGACGCCGGGTGAAGTACGTGCGGGTGGAGTTTGCGGAAACCGCACCTGATCTCTCCACCCTCCTGGGTATCCGTGATTATCAGGTCGAGGGGAACCGGGTGCAGTTTACTTGGGCCGGTGGTCTGGATCCGCTGGTGCAGGCCTTGTCCGGGAACAACCTCGTTGATCTGACGGTGAGCGATCCCCCGCTGGAGGAAGTATTCCGGGCGTTCTACGGGGGCGGTGAGGCCTGATGAAGACACTGTTCTGGCAGTACTTCCGGGCGCGCCTGCCAGGCATGCTCGTCTGGGTGGGGGCAAGCGTGGTGCTGGCCCTGGTCACGGCTGCGTCGGCACCTGCCTTTGTAGAGGGCGGCAGCATGAGCGGCCTGATGAAAGCTTTGCCCTCATCGCTCCAGGCCATGATGGGGGCTCCGGAGGGACTTTCTCCCCTGGACGGCTACGTGGCGACGCAGGTCACCAAAAACCTGGCCGTGGTCGTGGTACTGTACGCCGTGCTGTTGTCGCTGTCGATAGTCTCGCGCGAGGTGGATCTTCATACCATCGATTTTCTTCTGGCCCTGCCAACCGGACGGAAAAATGTGCTTTTGAGCCGGGTGGGTGTTCTTTTGGTAAATACAGCGGTGCAGAGCCTTGCCATATGGGCTTTTCTGTGTGCTGATCTGTCAGCCATGGGCCTCAAGGGATCTTTTGGCGGCTACGGCCTGGTCATGTTTAACGTGTGGCTCCTGGCCGTTGCCATGGGCGGAACGAGCCTGCTGGCCTCGATGTGGGTAGACGACTACAGCTTGGCAGTGAAGCTCTTTTTGGGGCTAGCCGCTGGGAGTTACGTGCTGGAGTTCGTCATGCGCGCGGCGGGGGTGAGCAGGATCGGCCGCTTCTTCAGCCCGTTCAGTTATGTCGACCCGGTCGCGACCCTGAGGATGGGCCGGCTTGGGTGGGTAGATGTGCTTGTGCTGGTCGGCGTGGGCCTCGCGAGCCTCGCCGCCAGTGTCCGTGTGTTTGAGCGGAAGCAAATTACGGCGTGATCGTCCTCGTATGGTGGGAGGGGAAATTATGGCGCTGCTCCGGCAGCAGGCCCGCGCCGAATGGTTGTCGCTTTTGGTGTGGTCGGCGTCCCTCTGGGCCATGATGTTCTACTTTGTCTTTCTCTGGCAGTCACTCGTCGGTTCCGGGGCCATGCGTCAGCTTGAGCTTCTGACCCGCAACCTGCCGGAGTCGTTGCGGAACTTGTACGGCGCTGGGTTCGACTTCACCAGCATTACCGGGTGGTTGCAGGCCTTCGCGTTCGGCGGCTGGGTGATGGTGCCGCTCATCATTTACGCGAGCCTGTTCGTGGCGGGGATGATAACCCGCGAGGTCGACCGCCACACGGCTGAGTTTTTGCTGGCTTTGCCGGTAGCACGCTGGCAGGTGGTGTTGTCGCGTTTTGCCGGGCTGGCGGCGGCCCTCTTGGTGTTGCATGTGGCACATATGGCCGGGGTGGCGGTCGGCGTGCTGGCTGTGGGCCAGTCTTTGGCGTTGGGAAGCTGGGCGATCGCGGAACTGAACTCATTTCTGGTGATGTTGGCCATAAGTAGCGTCTTTCTTGTCATCACCGTGTTTATCGATGATTACGGCGCGGCGGTGGGTACCACGGTCGGCCTTGGCCTGGCCATGTTTTTCTACCAGGCGGTGACAGAGCGGTCCTCCGGACTCTTGAAGTTGATCCGCGGGCTTTGTTTATTGCCGCTGTATGACCCGGCGCCCATACTCAGCCAGGGGACCGTGCCGTGGAGCCATATGGGCGTCCTGGCCGCTGTGTGCGTGGCCGGGCTTGGGCTCGCCGCATTTCTTTTTGAGAAAAAACAGGTCAGGGTATGACCTTGACGCGTTCTAAAGTCCGGCGGACTCGTCGCGGTCCCAAAGCGTGTCGTGGCCGGCGTCGAGAAGCTGCCGGGCCTGATCCGGCGGCAGTGCCTCCACTGCCTTGAGCCGCCGCTCGATTTGCCTTGTTCTTTGCGTGGCAGTGTCCATGCTGTCGGTGGCTTCCTGCAGCTTTTTCCTGGTCTTGTCCAGCAGGTCGCCGAACTTGCCAAATTCAGTCTTCACTGCTCCCAACAGCGCCCACACTTCGCTTGACCGCTTTTCGATCGCGAGGGTGCGGAAGCCCATTTGAAGGCTGGTCAGGAGGGCGGCGAAAGTAGTGGGCCCCGTCACCGTGACCCGGTATTTCTGCTGGAGCGACTCCACGAGGCCCGGACGTCTCAGCACTTCCGCAAACAGGCCTTCCACTGGCAGAAACATAATGGCGAAGTCGGTGGTGTGGGGCGGGTCGATGTACTTTTCGTAAATGTCTTTGGCTTCTTCGCGCACCCGCTTTTCGAGGGCACTGGCGGCTTGCTCTACCGCCTCGGGATCCGCCTTTTCCTGGGCGTCGAGGAGGCGCTGGTAATCCTCCTGGGGGAATTTGGCATCCACCGGTAGCCAGACCGGTCCTTCCGAATCCCGGCCGGGCAGGCGGATGGCAAACTCTACGCGTTCGTTGCTGCCTTTCTTGGTAGCGACGTTGCGGCCGTACTGTTCCGGCGTGAGCACCTGCTCAAGGAGACTCTCGAGCTGCATTTCACCCCACGTGCCGCGGGTCTTGATGTTGGTGAGGACCCTTTTCAGGTCACCGACACCGCTCGCCAGACTCTGCATCTCACCGAGCCCCTTGTGCACCTGTTCCAGCCGTTCACTCACCAGCCGGAACGATTCCCCGAGGCGCTGTTCCAGGGTGGCGTTGAGCTTTTCGTCGACAGTCGCCCGCATCTGCTCGAGCTTTTGGCTGTTCTCGTCGCGGAGCTCTTTGAGGTTGCGGTCCAGCACTTCCCGCATGTTCGTGAGCTTCTGCTCGTTCATCTGAGTCAGTTGGCCGAGCTGGTTGGCGAAGGTGTCGAGCTGGTTTTTCTGCATGGTACCGAGGCCGGCCATCTGCTCCACGATGGTGCTGCCAAGACGCTGGATGCCGGCGGCCAGCTCTTCGCGTATGCTCTGAGCTTGCAGAAGCGAGTCTTGCCGGCTGCGGGACAGCTCGCTTGCCACGCTTTGTTCTTGGCGTGCGAGTGCTTTTTCCAAGTCGGAGAGCATAGACGCGGTTTGGTTTTGTTGGCTGCGGGCGAAAACGGCAAGAAGGAGTACGAGATTGGTTACAGACAGCGTAATGATAACGATGGTTGCCCATGCAGGCATATCGGCACCTCCCAGTATGTGCGGGGATTACGCAACGGCACCCGCAATTCCTGCTTTGCGGGTGGTGGCACATGGCCGAGAGCCGGGAAACTTTTTGCCGGTGGCAAGCATCCAACTAACGGCGACCACACGATGCGGCAGCGGTGTAAAAAGAAAGCAAGGTGCTGTGCGGATGATGAGCCGTCTTCGGAGGCAGCAAAGCTTGGCGATTGCCACGGTCCTGGTCATAGTGGCGATGACGGGGCCGCTTTTAGCCACCGGTTGTGCGAGTTTGAGCCCTAAAATTCCCTTGACCGCAGATCTTTCCCCCGGCCAGACCGGCCGGGTGGCGTCCGGTTCCGCCGGTATCATAACCTCCCTCCACATGGTCGACGCCCAAAGCGGCTGGGTGCTTACTGACGCGGGCGTGCTTCGGACGACAGACGGCGGCACCCATTGGGCCGACGTGACGCCCAAACCCGAATCCAGCGCCAGGCCCGGCCCGGGAGCCTTTTTGGACGCGAATACCGCCTGGGTGGTCTTTTCCAAAGACGGGGACATGCCAGAGACTATCTTTGCCACCTCTGATGGTGGCAAGACTTGGCATAGTACCCAGGTTCCTTCGAGTGACCCGAACACAGCCCCGTACGTGACGGCTTTGCAGTTCATCGATCCGCTCCACGGCTGGCTTTTGGTCAGCTACGGCGTGGCTGCCGGTTCCGAGGCGGTCGAACTTTACCAGAGCACGGACGGCGGTGCCAGCTGGACCCTGGCTTCCTCGGGCATGCCGAGCAGCCCAGCGGGCTCGTTGCCTTTCGGCGGACACAAAACCGGTTTGAGCTTCCACGACTTGCAGCACGGCTGGATACCGGGTGGCGACGCCGGCCCTGACATCGTTCTTTTGACCACGCAGGACGGCGGCAAAACCTGGAGGCGGCAGCCGGTGACCGCGCCGGCGGGCTACCACACGGAGGGCGGTGCGGCAGAGACGCAGGCGCCCGTCTTTTTTGGAAACCAGGACGGGTTTTTGCCGGTGGTTTTCCACCAGGAGGGACAACCGGTCATCTTTTACGCCACCCACGACGGGGGCGCGAGCTGGCAGGCGACGGCCCCGGTTAGCTCGGCGAACAACAACGCCTTGCTATGGAGCTTTGCGGATGCGACGCACGGCTTTGCCACCGACGGTGATAAGCTTTATGCCACAGCGGACGGGGCGCGGACGTGGAAAACAGTCTCCACCAGCATTCCGCTCGACGGGATCACCGGCCTGGATTTCGTTTCGCCGACCACCGGCTTTGCCATTGTAGATGGCAACGTAGTCGCGACGGAAGACGGTGGACGTACCTGGTCGCCGGTAACGAACCAGTTCGTGCTCCACTCGCTGCCAGACAACTTCCAACCCACGGCGATCGCCTTTTGGGACGCAAATCATGGCCTTGTGGCAGGGACGGCCGGCTTCGCCAGCCGCTATCTCGGGATTGTGGCGGTGACTGGCGACGGTGGCCAGTCGTGGCAGGTGGTTCGCCAGGGCGGCGCCGGATTCCTTGACGTGGCAGCGGCCGGAACCCGCACGGCATGGGCAGTCAAGTCGTCACTGTGCGCCTATGAGGCGTATCCAGACTGTACACTGGATGTTCTCTACACAGACGATGGTGGCAATACATGGCAGGATCTTCAGCAAAAGTTGGCCTCTGTATCTTTTGCTGGCAACGATCAAGGGTGGGGGCTGCCACCGCAGCCAGCCGAGCCGGGGAGTGGTAACGTTATTTTCACCACGAAAGACAGCGGTCACCACTGGGACACCATCAGTTCGCCGTGCACCGGATCCACCGGCCAGGTGGCGGCAATAAGCCTGGCAAACGACCAAGACGGCTACGTAGCTTGCGCCGGGGAACCAGGCGCTGGCCAGCAGATGAAGTCAATTTTCCGCACGCGTGATGGGGGCAAGACCTGGACGGCGGTTGCCAACCCCGGCGGCGGCGGATATGTGGCCGGCATGTTTTTCCTCCCGGACGGGCACGGGTGGCTTTGGATGAGGCGCGGGCCGCTTGTGGCCACCGCGAACGGCGGCGCCACGTGGAGTCCGGTGGGCGTCGTCCAGCCGGAAGTGGTGGAAGCCTATTCAGTGTTTTTCCTATCTGACCAAACCGGTTTCGCCCTTCTGCGGGACAACAACGCGAGGACATGGCGCCTTTTGAAAAGCACCGACGGCGGCCAAAACTGGGTGACCGTCCACTCCTGGCCCATTGAGTGACGCCCGTTTATATTCCGGGGTGCTAAGCCCCGTGGTTAAGCCGGGCATGTATTTTCCGGTTGCGGCGATACAGGTCGAGGAAGGCACGATAGAGCTCGTCGTACCGGTGGCGGTTGTCCGGGCTCGGATGGAACACGCTGGCGACCTGCACCCGATCCGTCACCGCGTCGAAGGTGAGGTGTCCCAGTGCCACGGCGGCCAGGATAGCGGCGCCGCGGACGTTGGCCTCTACGGGATCCCGCACCTGCTCAATAGTGCGGTCCAGCACGTCCGCGAAGATTTGGCTCCAGACATCCGAACGCGCACCGCCGCCGATGAAGCGGATGGGGTCAAGGCGGCGGTGCACAAAGCCTTCCACGGCCCCGAGCAGCCAGCGGGTGTTGTAGGCCACGCCCTCGAACACCGCCCGCACCAGATCTGGGCGTGTGGTCTGCAGGGAAAGGTTGTGGAACCCGCCGCGAATGAAGCGGTCCTCCACCGGCGTGCGTTCGCCATAGAGCCAGGGCGTGAAGATCACGCCGCCGCTGCCGGGCGGAGCCTGGGCGGCCAGGCGGTCGAAGGCCTGATGCGCATTACGGGCGGGCTTCGCCTCTCCAGCCGCCGCCAGCAGTTCATCCTCGTGGAAGAAAACGTTGTCCCGCAGAAAGGTCAGGCACACCCCGGCCGACTCCTGCTCGTTGGCCACAAAGTACCGGCCCGGAATGGCCGACGGCAGGGTGGCCATGTTGTGGAACAGGTCCGTCTTCTTGTAGGGGACGTGGCAGGTCAGCCAGGAAGACGTACCGACGTAGAGGTGAGCCTGAAAGTCGCGTGTCGCCCCTGAACCGATGGCGGCCGACTGCACGTCCGGCGTGCCCATCACCACCACAGTGTCCGTGGTCATGCCCAAGTCGGCCGCCGCCTCCGGCCGCAAGGGACCCAGGATGTCCACTGCCTGCTTGAGATCCGGCAGTTTCTCCCGGTCGATCCCGGCCAGGCGGAGCAGCTCGTCGTCGTAGTGGACGCGGGCGAGGTCGCGGTTATCCGTTACCCAGTGCAGGGCGATGGAATCGTAAGAGGCAGCGAACTGGCCGGTGAGCCGCAGGTTCAGGTAGTCCTTGGGCTCGAGGAACTTATAAGTGGTCCGGTAGATCTCGGGGCGCTCGTGCTTCAGGTAAAGGATGTGGGCGATCGAGTCCTTGCCAGAGCCGGCCGGAATACCAGCCGTCTTCCGTACCCACCGCCATAGCTTGTCAAGCCCGTAACCTTGGATGCTCAGGGGGCCCTTCGTGATGGTGTGGGCGTAGCGGGCACCGCGGGAGTCCATCCAGATGATGGCAGGCATCAGCGGCCTGCCGTTTTTGTCCACCGCCACCGTGCCGGACCACTGGGCCGTGCAGGCCACCGCCACGATCTCGTCCCGGGAGGCGATCCCGCGTGCCAGCAGGCGGGCAGTGCCCTTTTTGATGGCATTCCACCAGTCCTCCGGATCCTGCTCAGCACCGCCCCCGGGCAAAAGATGCAGGGGAATCTCTTCAGTTTCCAGGGCCGCAATGTCGCCGGCGATGGTGGCGAGGGCGACCTTGCAGGCCGATGTGCCCAGATCGACTGCCAGTACGTATCGGCCGCTCATGAGCTACACCTCATACATCATGTCAATGTAGGTTCTAAGAATTTCCTGGACGAGGGCGGCCGGGACCGAGGCGGCAAGCCCGTAGATCGGTGCCATGCCGGTCTGCACTTCCGGGTGGGCCTTGACGTCCGCCACCGCGGCTTTCAGGTCGTTCACGAACCGCTCGGCTACGCCCGGCTGGGTATGCCGTAGCGTGATGGCGAGGTGCACCGCTGGCGGCCGTTGCAGGGCGTTCAGGCTCCAGCCCCGCTCCGTCATGCGGTCCATCACCTGGTAGATGTTGAGCGTATCCGATGTAAAGGCGATCACCCACAGCGGGTCGCCCAAGATACGCAGTTCGGGAATCTCCCTGACGCCCGCCTTTATGGCCGCTGCCGTTTCGAGAATCCGGCGCGTCGCTTCGATATACCCTTTTTCGCCCATGGACACGAGTGTTGCCCAGGCCGCGGCGCTGAGAGCGCCCGGCCGGCTCCCAGCGAAAGTGGGGGAAAAATACAGCCCGCCAGGCCAGTCGGCCGTCGTGTAGTACTGGTAATGGCGCAGGTCCTGGCCACGGTAAAGTACCACCGAGCTGCCCTTGGGGGCGTAGCCATACTTGTGGGTGTCTGCCGACATGGAAGTGACGCCGGGCACACGAAAATCAAACGGGGGTACCGGGTAGCCGAGCTTTTCCGCCCAGGGAAGGACAAACCCGCCCAGGCAGGCGTCCACGTGGCATCCGATGCCGTGCTCCTGGGCCAGGGCGGCGAGGGCGGGAATGGGATCGATAATGCCGTGCGGGAACGAAGGCGCGGAGCCGACGATCACCACCGTGTTGGGAGTGATGGCTGCCCGGACAGCCTCCACGTCGGCCTTGTACTCGCTGTCAAGGGGTATCCGCACGAGACGCATCCCAAAATACTGGGCGGCCTTGTCGAACGCGGCATGGGCACTGACCGGGGCGATGATCTCGGGGGTGGTGATGCCATTGCGGTCGCGGGCCCAGTCGCGGTATGTCTTCATGGCCAAGAGGATGCTCTCCGTGCCGCCAGACGACACGGTGCCGCAAATCTTCGCGTTTGGGCCGGCACCGGCGGGCACGGACCTGGCCCCGAGCATGTCGGCCGTCATGGCGACTACTTCGGCCTCGAATTTGAGGGCGCTCGGCCATAGGTCGGCATGGAGCGGATTGCTCTGAGACTGCAAGGCATACACCTGATTGAGGAAATCGATGTGTTCCTCGTCGCCGTGGTACACAGCCCCGGAGGCGTAGCCTTTTTGCCACCGTGCCTGCTCGCGGTCCCGGAGGGCACGGACGAGCCCGAGCACCTCCTCGCGCGAAAGCCCGTACTCCGGCAAGCGGCTTGTGCTGGGGAAAACGTCTTTATACGGTTTGAGCTGGCGTTCGAGCTCTTTCATGAAATCGAATGGGTCCACAAGTGTTCCCTCCCATGGCCAGGAAGGCCGAAACTGAGCCCTGCTCCTGCCAGTGCGACCACCATGAGGACGAGGAGCGGCAGGTAAGCGTTGTGCAGAAGAACCTGTGCGATCACCACGAGCACAAGACCGCCCAGGTTGCCTGCCAGCATCAAGAATCCGACCGCGGCGCCCTGATATTCGGGTCCGGAGTGCAGTTGGGCCCACTCCAACACGACTGGCAGGCAAGCCAGCAACAGGAAGCCATCAAGCCCGAGCCAGGCGGCCGACCACCAAAGGCTGTGCTGCCATGCGAGGGCGGCGAAAGTAAGGCCGGTAAACGTCGTGGCGACGGCAAGCATCGTCCGGCGGCGGTCACGGCTGGCCACGAGGGGCGGCAGAGAGGCTGCCCCGGCGATGCCGGCCACCGTCATCAACGCGAGCAGGTTGCCGGCTTGGCCGCCGGTGCCGAAAGCAGCCAGGATCGGTTCCAGCCAAGTGGCAACGGCATTGTATATACCCATACCGATGAACAGGAGAGCGGCCAAAAGCCACATGAGGCGGTCTTTGGCAAGCCAGGCCAGGCTTCCGCGGGCTTGCAAGTTCTCCGGCTCAAAGGCGGGAGGCGAGCGGAGACCATAGACCATCCACACCGCCCCGGCGGCCGCAAGCATGCCCTGGAACAGGAACAAAGCCCACAGTCCTCCGTGTGCGTAAAGGAGCGGGCCGGACACCATGGCCAGAAGAATGCCCAAAAACACGGCCACGCTGCCGAGGGCGATCGCCACTGGCCGCTCCTGTTCCGGAAAGTAGCGGGTGGCGACCGGATTAACCGCATTGAGGACCACCGGCTGGCCAGCGGCGACCGAGAGTTGGGCACAAAGCTGCCAGCCATAGACGGTAGGAGCGAAAAGCCGCAAGAGTGCTCCGGTCCCAGTGAGCATGGCACCCGCTCCCAGCGCTTTGGCAAACTGCCGGTCAAGCCAGCGGCCGGTGGGCAAGGCCAAAACGATGTACACGAAAGGAAACACGGCTGCGAGGTCGCCCACGTTGCCCACACTGGTATGCATGACCAAGGCCGCCTCGGTGGTGATGGGAGCGAATGTGAGCCATAACATCTGCGTGCTGGCGGCGACGATGGCGTAAGCCGCCAGGATGGCGAAGCGGTTCACCCGGGTTGCCATGAGCTTGTCACCCTCTGTGCATTCGGAGATGCTTGCGGGTGTGGCCCTTCAGCGGTCTGGAAACCGGATCGGGTGCACGTCCGTGAAGCATATACAATTTTCGAAAAAGCGGCATTTTATCCTGCTGAACGTAACGCTGGGGTCAGCCGAGCGGCGCGCGATGGGGGCGCCGGCCGGTAAAGGTGACGAGATCGCCGTACCCGCAGTTCCGTACCCAGGCGACGGCACTTTGGATGGCAAAGCCTACATCCTCCGGATGGTGGGCGTCGGAAGCCAGGGTTATTGGCACACCGCACTCGTGGCAGGCTGCCAGGAACCTGGCGGCCGGATAAATCTCGCCCACTGGGCGGCGAAGCCCCGCCGTGCTTACCTCCACGGCCACCCCGGCCACGGCGAATGCTTGTGCCGTAACCCGGTATTCTTGCTCCAGATCGAAGGCGCTGCTCGGGCGGTAGCCGTAGATCTTCACGAGATCAGCGTGTCCCATCACGTCGAACAGGCCGGTTTTTGCCGCCTGTCGCACGAGCTCGAAGTACCGCCGGTAAACGTTGTCCACGCCGCGCCGCTCCCATTCCGGCTTGTGCACCGGCAGGTCCAGGGCGAAATCGCCGTCCCAGTGCACGGAACCGATCACATAATCCCACGGGTACGATCCGAGGAACGACGCGATCTCCTTCTCTTTGCCGGGCACATAGTCCATTTCCAGCCCCAGTTTTACCGGCCAGCCCTCTTTCTTGGCGTCTGCCACCAACCGGACGTAGGCCTCCACGTCTTGCCCGCCCCAGCCGCGGACGATGTCGTTATCGACGATGCCTTGGGCCGCGACGAAACGGTGCCCGTGCTCGGTGAACCCGATCTCGGCAATGCCGGCCGCCCGCGCTTGGTCGACGAAACGCTGCAGCCATTCCATGGTGTAGGGCCCGTTCTCGAGGTGGGTGTGGTAGTCGATCAGCATGTTTTTCTCCTTTAAAAACCAAGCTGCCCGGACAGCCAGCGGATGCGATCCAGGGAAGCGGGTGTGAACCCCGGCAGCGGGCGGCCGGTATCGTACCAGACGATCTCTTTGGGGGCGCTCGCGAGGTCAAAATAGCTTTGTGCCTCCGCTGGCGGTATGGCCTTATTGCGGCGGGCGAACTGGAAGAGTATCGCGGCGGGGGCGGCCCGGCCGATGTCGTGTTGGGCGTCCAGCGTCGCCAGTGCGGCCAGGTCTTGGGTCACTGCCTCATGGCCCGATGCGGTTCCTGGCGAAGGGGTGCGGTGGCGGTACCAGGCGCTGGGGCGCGCCATCCCTTCGATGAGAACGTAGCTCCGGATCCTGGAGTCCGCGCCGGCCAGGGCCCCACCGATGGTGGCACCGAAGCCGTTGCCGACGAAAGCGATACGGGCGGGATCGATGTCAGGCCGCGTGGCCAGCAGGTCGATGGCTCGCCGGACGCCAACCACGAGGCTCTCATACCTGGTTTGTGGGACGGGAGCGGTGGGCTGCAGTACCAGGCGCCGCAAGAATGGGCTGTCGATGACGAGGGATATGACACCGGCGGGGGCCAGGGTAATGGCCTCAGGCAGGAAGCTCTCCCGCGACTGACCGCGCCCATGCATATAGATGACGGCCGGGAACCATCCCCATTCCCAGCAGCTTCCTGCTACACCTGGTACCACCAGGTAGGCTGACACCGTGCCGCCGTGCGGGTTTGCGTACGTGATGTCGTGGACCGTCGCTCCGCCCCGGTCGAACGTGCCGCTTTCCACGACCTCTAGCGGGACGGCGGGGTCGTACTCGAACATGGCCAAATCCCCCCGATCCGGTCTCGTGTTATTGCAGTTCGCGCCGGTTCTGGTGTCATCCTGCCCCGGGGGCTGGCAGGTGATTTGCCCAGGCACCAAGTTGCTTGGAGGTGTTGAGGGGGAAAAGCTCCCGTGTGGTGGTCTGCCGCCCCGGAGAGGATTATTGACCACAGCAGCGAACGAAGTAGCTATCTGTTAGGCCAGGTTGGACTAACGGGCTGGTGGCTCTCCATCAGCCCTTTTCATGGGGCCGGGGGATGGCGTCATGGGCATCACGGTCAGCGAAGCTCTGTCCATAGGCTTGCTGCGGCAGGCCCGGGTGCTGGCGGGGCGCAGGGGGCTTTCGCGCATTATCGAACATGTCGACGTGATTGAGATGCCCGATATCAAGAAATGGCTGCGGCCAAACATCTTGTTCTTGACCAGCTTTTATGCCGTCCGTGACAGTCCCCAGTCGCAACTCGAAATGGTGCGGAACATTATCAGTGCGGGAGCAGCAGCCCTGGCAGTTGATACAAAGAGTTTCCTCCAAAATGGCATCTCAAGCGATATTCTACAAACTGCTGAAGCGGCCGGCTTTCCCATAATCGAGCTCCCGGAAGAGGGCGGTTACATTGATGTCATTAGCCCAGTCCTGGAGGCCATCGTTACGCGCCGCAACCTCAAAAGTAGTTTCCTGGACGACTTGCTATTCGGAAACTTTCGTTCGCCGGACGCTATTGTTACACGGGCCAGATACCTGGGATGGCAGATCAGCAACAAGCGGGTCGTGATGATCATTGATATCGATGATTTTGAGGACTTCATATTAAAGTCGGGCAAACCGGAACAGGAGGTCCAGGCTATCAAGGGAACCCTGCTGGACGTAGTGACGGCGGTGGTCCAACAAGATGGTCCTGGAGATCACATCATTGTCGACAAAAGTGACAGCATCGTTGTGCTGCCGGCCTTCCCGGCCGGGGCTGGCCCGGTGGAAATCGACGAATACGTGAAGGCTTTGGCTAACAGGATCCAAACCCGGGCGGCTGAGAGCATAAAAGATGTATCAATATCCATAGGGATTGGCAATGTCTACTCTGACCCGGCTGAGCTGGCCCGCAGCTTCCGGGAAGCGAACTTGGCTTTGTCCATCGGCCACAGGGTCTTTGGGCCCCGGCATGTATTTTCATACCGTGACACGGGTGTTTACCAGTTGCTGTGGGAGATTGACGCCAACGGACAGGTGCGAGAGTTCTGCCACCGCCAGCTCAAGCCCATTCTTGATTATGATACGGCTCACGGGTCCGAACTGGCTGATACGCTGGAGGCTTTCCTGGATAGCGGCCAAGACTTGACTATTACGGCCGCCCGCCTTTTCGTGCACCGGAGCACAGTGAAATATCGGCTGGCCCGGATACGGCAACTGCTTGGCACCAAGGACTTCTCCGGCGACTTGCTGGCCGCCATGCTCTTGGCTCTGAAGGCCCGACGGTACCTCGACGCCCGCTCCCGCCTGACTAGTCCATGATGGACAAACCTCTGCCGCGAATTTGGTCTTCCATGGCGTATAGCGCTTTTGGCCAAGGTGCTACAATCGCGTACATAAACATACCCGGGTATTCGCGGTGGAGGGGGCGCCATGAGAAGAGGGTTCTTGTTGGGCACTTTGGGTGCAGTCATCGTCGCCGTCATCTTGGCAGTGGCCGGGTGCGGTGCGGGGCAGTCCACGCCCCAGGTAGCGGTTTATGCCAACACCAACCAAGTCGTAGTGTTCTGGGATCCGTCCGACAGCTTTTCCAACGAAATCATCGTTCTCAACAACATTTACGAGACGCTACTCCGTTATGACTCTGTCCAGAAAAAAGTGGTGCCGCTCCTAGCAACAGACTACAGCGTTTCTCCGGATGGGCTGACCTGGACCTTTGACATCCGCAAGGGTGTCAAATTCCACGACGGCAACGAGCTTACTGCTGACGCCGTGAAATACTCCTTCGAACGGACCATCCAGCGCGGCAAGGGTGCCTCCTTTATCTGGAGCCCGGTAAAGGAGATCAAGGTCCTTGATCCTTACAAGCTCGAAATTGACTTGAAATACCCCGCTCCGCTCGACCTGATCGTGGCATCGGGTTACGGAGCGTTTGTCTTCGACCCCGCGGCTGTGCAAAAGAACGGGGAGGATTGGTTCTCCCAGGGTCATGAAGCCGGCACCGGTCCGTACCAGCTTGAAAGTTTCCAGGGTACGCAGCAGGTAGTCCTCAAGAAGTTCGACGGGTACTGGGGTGGCTGGAAGGGTCCGCACTTCGACAAGGTCGTGTTCCAGCAGGTGAGCGAAGCCTCCACCAAGGTGCAGATGCTGCAGTCCGGGCAGGCTGACTTTGTGGACGCACTACCGTTTGAACAGGTCGGTGCCTTAAAAAACAATCCGAACATAAAGATTGTCACGACCCCCTCGTACCAGAACCTGCTAGGGTTCTTCAACACGCAAAAGGCTCCCCTCAACAACAAGCTGGTTCGGCAGGCAATTTCCTACGCCATCCCGTATGACCAGATTGTGTCGGATGTCATGAAGGGTTACGCCACCCAGTCCAAGGGGCCCGTCCCGGCCGGCCTGTGGGGGCATGATGATAACCTATTCCAGTACAGCTATAATCTGGATAAAGCCAAACAGCTTCTGCAGCAGGCGGGTTATGGCAAGGGCGGGTTTACCTTGGTACTTACGTACGCTTCGGGGGACGAGTTCGAGCGCCGCGTGGCGGAGCTCATGAAGTCGTCGTTGGCCCAACTGAATATAAACTTGGACATCCGGGGCATGGTCTGGGAGCCGCAGTGGGACTTGGCCAAGTCGCCGAACCCGAAGGTCCGCCAGGACATTTTCCTCATGTACTGGTGGCCTACGTACGCCGACCCGTACGACTTCATGGTCAACCTGTTCCACTCCGAGAGCAGCATCAACTTCAACCTGGGTTATTATTACAACCCAGCGTATGACAAGCTGATCGATGAAGCGCACAGCGTTTCAGGCGTGGACCGGGAAAAGGCTATCCAGGAATATGCCCAAGCCCAGCAGATGCTGGTGGATGACGCTCCGGCTATTTTCTTCTATGACCAACAGTATGTACGGGTAATGCGGTCTAATTTCCAGGGTTACGTTGACAACCCGGCGTACCCGCATGTGGTCTTCTTCTATAACACCTACCGGCAGAGCCAGTAGCATCGGAAAAGCTGATTGATCTAGCGGCACCAGGCAGCCGGTCCGTCCGAAAGGCCAGCGGCACCCGGGCCCGCCTGCGAAATCCGGCGGGCCCGGGCGTTGGGCGGTTGGTACCCGCGTTTTAGAGGTGACTGCGGTTTGTTGCGATACATTGTGCGCCGCCTCGCCCTGGGGCTTGTGGTGCTCTGGGGAACGACGATGGTGACCTTTTTTGTGGCCAGGGTGGTCCCGTCGGATCCGGCGGCCCGGTGGGTGGGGCCCCGGGCCACCGTGGAAGAGATTGCCCGTGCCCGTCAGGAGCTTGGACTCGACAAGCCCCTGTACGTTCAGTACATACGGTACATGTCTGACCTGCTGCACGGCAACTGGGGCACCTCGTTTGTCACCCACCAGCCGGTGTTAAAGGATATCGCTACTTACCTGCCGGCTTCATTGGAATTGGTCATCAGTGGCATAATCCTGGCAATCATCATCGGGGTTCCACTGGGTGTGATCTCCGCCACTCACAAAGGCGGGCTCATCGACCATCTCAGCCGTACCTTTTCGATCGGGGCCGTGTCGTTGCCCACCTTCTGGATGGCCATGATCTTACAGCTCATTTTCTTCGGCCACCTCCACCTTTTGCCGGTGGGTGGACGGCTGGACATGAGCATCCAGCTGGCTTATCCGGTGCGGCGGATCACCGGATCATACGTGCTGGATTCACTATTGGAAGGCAACTGGACGGTTTTCGGGAACAGCCTTTTGCATCTGGTTTTACCGGCAGTGACCTTGGCAGCATACCCGTTGGGTTTGATTACCCGCATGACGCGGTCGTCCATGCTTGAGGTGCTCAACGAAGATTATATCCGCGTGGCGCGGGCGTACGGCGTCTCAGAGCGTCGTATCACCTATTGGTATGCCCTCAAAAATGCCATCGGGCCCACGGTAACGGTGGTGGCCCTCACGTTCGCCTACTCGCTGGCAGGCACATTCTTGATCGAGGCAGTGTTCAACTGGCCCGGCTTGGGGCAGTACGCAGCGAACGCCGTCATTTCAGGTGACTATCCGGCCATCATGGGCGTGACCATCCTGGTGGCGGCTCTGTACGTCGTCCTCAATCTCGCGGTGGACATCGTACACGCCTTGGTGGACCCGCGGATAAAGACAGGCTGACGAGGCAGGTGAAACCGTGAGCGTCATGGATATCAGCTCTGGACAGCGCCGGGCGCGCCTGGCTGCCCTCCGGTACGACCTGTACCTGTTGCGAAAAAACGTGTTGTCGATGGCCGGACTGGTCGTGGTGGTCCTTTTGGTTCTGGCGGCGGCTGTGGCTCCGGTGCTGGCGCCGTATCCGGCGGACGCGGGCACACAGGTGCACATGTCCCAGCAGCTTTTGCCACCTTCCTGGGCGCACCTGTTCGGAACCGACGAGATGGGGCGTGACATATTTAGCCGTGTGCTTTATGGGGCCAGGATATCGCTTGGCATAGGGGTGTTTACGATCGGCTTGGCCCTGCTCATCGGGGTGCCGCTCGGGTTGGTGGCCGGGTATGCCGGCGGCGTCGTTGATGAGGTGATCATGCGTGTAACCGATGTGTTCCTGAGCTTCCCGCCTCTGCTTTTGGCGACGGCGGTCTCTGCCATGCTGGGGCCGAGCCTCGTTAACGCGATGATCGCCATCGCCATAGCGTGGTGGCCGTGGTACACCCGGCTAATCCGGGGTCAAGCGGTGTCGCTGCGGGAACGCGGCTTTGTCGAGGCTGCCCGTGCCACCGGGGTATCACACCTGACAATTGTCTTCCGCCACATTCTGCCGAATGCCGTTGCTCCCGTCATCGTGCAGGCTTCGATGGATTTCGGTTCGGTGATCCTGGAGGCGGCGTCCTTGAGCTTCCTCGGTTTGGGAGCACAGCCGCCGGAGCCGGAATGGGGGCTGATGGTCAGCCTGGGGCGGAACTTTTTTTTGACCGACTGGTGGTATGTCACTTTCCCGGGGCTGGCCATTTTGATCACCGTGCTGGGCTTCAACCTGCTGGGCGACGGGCTGCGGGAGATTCTGGATCCTAAGACCAGGGAAGTGTAACACGTTGCCGGGACCGCTTTTGCAGATCAGAAACCTGAAAGTGGCATTTCGCACCTACGGTGGCCGGGTGCAGGCCCTGGACCTGCACCGGCTGGACGTGCGGCCCGGAGAGATCCTGGGGCTCGTGGGCGAAACGGGTTCGGGCAAGAGCATGACGGCCCTGTCCATTCTCAGGCTTCTCGACCGCAAGGCCGAGGTGCAAAGCGGCGAGATCATTTTCCAGGGCGAGGACCTCCTCAAGAAGACTGAGGTCGAGATGAGGACAATTCGCGGCCGCCGCATCACGATGGTGTTCCAGGATCCCATGTCATCTTTGAATCCCGTGTTTCCGGTCGGGGAGCCACTGGTGCGGATCATTGCCGCACACGAAAAAGTATCCTTCCGGGCCGCCCGGCAGCGTGCCATCGATATGCTGGCTCTGGTCCGGCTACCGAGCCCTGAAAAGGTGCTTTCGGCTTATCCCCACGAATTGAGTGGCGGCATGCGACAACGGGTCATGATCGCCATGGCTCTGTCGTCCAACCCTGACCTTCTACTGGCGGACGAGCCCACGACGGCGCTGGATGTGACCATCCAGGCGCAGATCTTGCGGCTCATTGAAGAATTGCGGGCCCACATAAACGCCTCGATCGTGTTTATCACTCACAACCTGGGCGTGGTAGCCAGGATCGCGGATCGGGTTGCGGTCATGTATGCCGGAGATGTTGTGGAGATCGGATCCACCGCCGATATCTTCCGGAATCCGGGTCACCCATATACCGCCCTTTTATTGCAGGCCATCCCGCGGCTCGGGCAAAAACGCGGTACCCTGCCGGTCATCGAAGGTACCGTGCCAGTGGTCACCCACCCGCAGCCCGGATGCTATTTCTACCCCCGGTGTCCGGTGCGCATTGAGCGGTGCAGGGTGGAGCGTCCAGAGGCAAAGGATCTTGGTGACGGACACTGGGTAGCCTGCTGGAAACAGGACGGGCGGCTGCCGCCGGATAATTCGGAAGGAAATGGAGAGGTATGACGGGATGCCACCGCTATTGGAAGTCCGCGGGCTGAAGAAATATTTCCCGGTCCGCCGCACATGGTGGGGCGGGGCTACCTCCTGGTTACATGCCGTGGACGGCGTAGACCTGCGGATAGACGCCCCGGGCACAACACTTGGGATAGCCGGGGAATCCGGGTGTGGGAAGACCACGCTGGGAAGGGTTATCCTCAGGCTCCTCCCAGCCACGGCCGGGGAGATCTATTTCGAGGGTCGGGACATCCTCAAGCTCAACTACCAGGCCCTGCGTGCTGTGCGGCGGGACATGCAGATAGTCTTCCAGGACCCTTATTCCGCGCTCGATCCACGCATCACGGTGAGAGACATCGTGGCCGAGCCTCTGCGTACCCACCTGCACCTCGGGGGCAGGGAGCTGGACGACCAGGTCGCTGCACTGCTGGCTGAGGTGGGCCTAGACGCGAGCCACATCTACCGCTTTCCGCACGAGTTCAGCGGAGGGCAGCGCCAGCGCGTGGTGATTGCCAGGGCGCTCGCGTTACACCCCAAATTTCTCGTGCTGGACGAGCCTACGTCAGCTTTGGACGTTTCTGTGCAGGCCCAGATCCTTAACCTGCTGAAAGACCTGCAAGCCCGCCTCGGTTTGAGTTATCTGCTGATATCGCATGACCTTAGCGTAGTAGAGCACATGGCGGACGAGGTCGCCGTCATGTATCTTGGGCAGATCGTGGAGCGGGGACCGGCGGCGGAGATCCTATCCCATCCGTGGCACCCATATGCCCAGGCTCTTTTGTCGGCAGTGCCGGTCCCTGATCCTGGCCAGCGCGGCCGGGAGATCGTCCTCGAAGGCAACGTCCCCAGCGCCGTCGATCCTCCCACGGGCTGCCGCTTTTATTCCCGCTGCCCTGTCCGGCGGCCCGTGTGTCGGGAAAAGGCTCCGGTCCTTGCGGACGGGGGAGGCGGACACTGGGTGGCCTGCCATCTGGCCGGCCATGGAACATGAAGTTGGGTGTAAGGGCCGATACCGTGCACATGGAAATCGTGATTCCAAGTGGAAACGGAGGTTTCAACATGCGTGAGCTGACACTGCAGGAGTTGGAGGACATCCTGGTAGGATGTGCGATCTTGGGCACCGGCGGGGGCGGCAGCCTCGAACGTGGACTGAGAACCGTGCGGCAAGACGCCGCGGCCGGAAAAACGGTGACGCTGGCAGCCCTTTCGGAGCTGGCAGACGACACGCTGGTGGTCTCGCCGTACTATGCGGGATCCGTGTCGCCCTTGTCGCCGGAACAGATAAAGGCCTATGAGCATCTGCCTCGTATCCCTGACGAACCGCCGCTCGTGGCGGCGCGGGCATTAGCGGCTTACCTGCAGACCCCGGTAGGAGCCGTCTTGGCAACGGAACTCGGAGGCGGCAACACCGCTACTGCTCTAAGTACGGCTGCCCACCTAGGGGTTCCTGTGTTGGACGCCGACCCGGCTGGCCGGGCGGTGCCGGAGCTCGTCCACTCTACCCTATACCTGGGTGGTATTTCGATTGCGCCGTTGGCGGTGGCCAACCAGTTCGGGGATGTGGCGGTCATCCAAAAGGTGGCCAACGATGGCCGTGCGGAGGCGCTGGTCCGGGCGATGGCGGTGGTGAGCCAAAACCATGTGGGGGTGGCTGACCATCCCACCACGGCTGCGTCGTTACGCGGCAAGGTCGTGGAAGGCGCCATTTCACATGCGGCGAAAGTGGGGGCGGCGTGGCGGCAGGCCAAGGCGGACGGTGCCGATCCGGTAGGAGCTGTTTGCCAGGCCGGCGGCGGATTTCGCCTTTTCAGCGGGGTGGTTTCTGAAGCGTGGTGGAAGGACGAGGGCGGTTTCACGGTCGGGGAAGTGGTGGTAAAAGGCACAGGGCCAGACCACGGCTCCGAGTATCGCATTAGGTTCAAGAATGAGCACATGGCATCTTGGCGTGACGGACAGGTGGATGTGACTGTGCCGGATCTAATCTGCATGTTTGATGCTACTACCGGCGATCCCATCTTGAACCCGGCTGCCCGCGAAGGCCAACCCGTGACCATCATTGGTATGCCGGCGGCACCAGTCTGGCGTACAGAGAAAGGCCTCTCGATCTTTGGCCCGGCCTATGCGGGAGTGGAGCGGAAGTACACGCCGCTCGAGGAGGGCAGGAAGTCGGCATGAGAGAGCTTGACCTGCGTGCGATTGAAGACATCCTGGAAGGCGCCACCACCCTGGGCACGGGTGGTGGCGGAGATCCTGCCCGCGGCTTGGCCATGGTGCGGTCCCAGTGGGAAGCTGGCCGGCGGTTTTTCCTGATGGATCTCGATGAGCTTGGCGACTCCGACTTGGCCTGTTCTCCCTACTTCACGGGTTCGACTGCCCCCGTCCCGCCTGAAAGAGAGGCCCGTTTTGTCTCCTTGCCACGCGTGTCTGAACCGGAACCTTATCTGGCCATGCGAGCCTTGGAAGATGCCCTGGGGCAGGCTATGTCGGCCACCGTGTCGATCGAGTACGGTGGCATGAATACGGCCGCCGCTCTCGCGGTGGCGGCACGGGCTGGCATTCCCGTTCTGGACGCTGATGCCGCGGGACGCGCCGTGCCGGACCTGCAGTTTTCTACCTATTACGTGTATGGCCAACGCATTGATCCTATAGGCCTGGCCACGCGGTTTGGGGAGACGATGGTGCTGGCAGGCGTAGCCGACGATTTCCGGGCCGAAGACATCGTGCGGGCCGTGGCTGTAGCGAGCGGCGGTATGGTGGCCACCGCGGACCATCCCACCCGCGGTCGCGATCTCAAGAACGGCGCGGTCATCAAAGGAGCTCTCTCCTATGCAGAAAAGGTCGGCCGGGCCAAGCGGGAGGCGATCGCTGCCGGCCAAGACCCAATTGCTGCCACCCTCACAGCTGGTGGGGGGTATCTGGTCTTCGAAGGGGTGGTCGCGCAGGACCCGAGTTGGGAGGACCGGGGTGGTTTTCTTTTCGGGGAAATGAACATTACTGGTACCGGCGAGTTTCGGGGCAGTAATTACCTAATATGGTATAAAAATGAAAATATCATCAGCTGGCGAGACGGCGTGGTAGATGTCACGGTGCCCGACCTGATCTGCGTACTGGAAAAAGGCACCGGCCGACCTATCAACAATCCGCGGGCGAGGAAGGGAATGGAAGTGGACGTGCTGGCTTTCCCGGCTCCCAGGGAATGGCGCACGCCGCGCGGATTGGAGATCCTCGTTCCTCGCTTTTTTGGTTTTGATTATGACTGGCAGCCGGTGGAAGAGAAATTCCAGGGCAGGTGAGGCGATTGCGGGCACGGCGGATATTGGTGGTGAATCCTGTCGGGACAACCGAGTGGGACGAGTCTGACGTCACCTACCTGCGTAGTCAGGCCAGGGCCGGTACCACGGTTGATATCGTGAGCCTCGACCATGGTCCAGTCTCCTTGGAAGGGGCGTGCTACGAGAGCGAGGCCATACCAGGGATTTTGCAGCAAGTTCGGGAAGGTGCTGCCGACCACGATGGCATTCTCATCAACTGTTTTCTGGACCCCGGGGTGGTCGCGGCTCGCGAAGCGGTAGATATTCCCGTCGCCGGCCCTGGGGAAAGTGGCATGATCTTGGCCACCATGCTCGGGCACACGTTTGCCGTTTTGGCGGTGGCGAAAAACCTGATTCCCAGACACCGGGAGCAGGCCAGGGTGCTGGGGCTGGAGTCGCGGCTGGCATCAGTGCTGTCTCTGGAAATCCCAGTGGTGGCTTTGCTGGAAGAGCCTGGACAAACTGTGGAGGCGGCGCTGACCCAGGCGCGGCTTGCCCGTGACCGGGACGGTGCCGAGGTCATCGTTTTGGGCTGTACTGGCATGGCCACGCTGGCTCAGTGGATTAAGGAAAATCTGGATATGCCTGTCGTAGAGCCGGCCGCGGCAGCCCTGAAAATGCTGGAAACGTGGATCGACCTGGGTTTGACCCACAGTCGGGCTGGTCTGTACCGGCGTCCGGACTTTGCTGCCATCCTCTGGCCGCAGGGCAACCAGGTGCCGGGGGAGGTGTCGCCATGAAGAAAATCCTTGTCATCAACCCTGTCACAGATACCTCCGTCCACGAAACGGCCAGCATTTATGTGCAGCAACTTGTAGCCGGCGGCGACTTTGCGGTGGATGTTGTCCGTCTGAGTGCCGGACCGGCGTCCATCGAGACGTTTTTCGACGAAGCCTATGCGGCACCCATGGTAGTGGACCTTGTAGTGAAAAACAGCCAGCGATACGACGGGGTGGTGGTGAACTGCTTTGCCGATCCCGGCGTCGAAGCCTCGCGTGAGCTTGTGGATATACCTGTGGTCGGACCGGGCGAGGCTTCTATGCTCCTGGCCTGCACCCTTGGACACAAATTTGCGGTGGTCTCCACCTTTCGCAATGGCGGCCCTTGGGCGGAAAGGCAGGCTCGTGCCCTTGGCATCGAAGGGCGGCTCGCCTCGGCCTCAGGGGTTGACATCCATGTACGCGATTTGAATGCCGACCCCGAAACCACGTTACGAGCAATCACGTCAAAGGCCAGGGCTGCCGTCGAAAATGACGGTGCGGAGGTCATAGTGCTAGGGTGTACCGGCATGGCCCCGGTAGCCGGGGCAATTCGGCACGCACTCGGCATCCCGGTGGTGGAGCCCACAGCGGCCGCGTTGGGGTTGCTGGAGGCCATTCTCGATCTAGGATTGAGGCACAGCAAGGCTGGGGCGTACAGCTGCCCCACCAGGAGGTGAGGAACGTGACTGTGGATCTTGAGACCTTGGCCGGTCCCGTGCAGGCGATGCTGCGGGAGAACATGGGGCTGAAGGATGGGGAAAACGTATTGGTACTTACAGATGTACCTTCCGCGCTCGAGCTTAGCCAGCTAGACTTGGCGGCCGCCCAGGATTTCCTGGATCGCGTGCTGTTGGCCCGAGCAGTGGCGATGCTGGCGGCGCGCGCGTTTCCGGCGGCAGAGGTTCGGTTTGTGGCTTATCCCTCGGTGGGCCAGCACGGCAGAGAGCTGCCAGCCGATGTGAGCGCCAAGATGGCGGAATCTGACGTGGTGTTGGCCCTGACGACGTACTCCTTGACGCATACCGACGCCACTGCCAGGGCTGCAAGGGCGGGGGCCAGGATCGCGAGCATGCCCGGAATCATCCCGTCGATGTTTGGACCGGGCGGGCCTATGGCGGTAGATTACAGCGCTGTACGGGAAGAGACACGCCGGATCGCTGCCCTTTTGACCGCGGCGCGCCAAGTGCACGTCGCCTGTCCGACGGGCACTGACCTTACGTTTTCCATCGAAGGACGATCCGGGGAGGCCGATGACGGTTTTCTGGCTACCCCGGGTGCATGGGGCAACCTGCCGGCGGGCGAGGCATACACCGCACCGGTCGAAGGTACCGCTGAAGGCCGACTCGTGGTCCGTGCGGGCTGGTATCCTGGTTTGACGGAAAACATGACGCTGTACTTCTCGCACGGAGAAGTCTATCGCATCGAAGGCGGCGGCCAGCTGGGGAGCCAGTTCTCCGAGCTGCTCGGTTTGGTGTCATCCGGCATGCCTGACACAACGGTGCGGGCGCGACGCAACTGTGCCGAGCTTGGCATCGGGACCAACCCCAACGCCCGTACGCCGGACAACGTGCTCGAGGCAGAAAAGATCCGCGGCACGATCCATATTGCGATTGGAGATTCCAGCCACGTTGGCGGCCGGACACCGGCCGACCTGCATGAAGACTTCATCATTCCGGAGCCGGATGTTTATTTTGACGGCCAGCTATTCATGCACCGAGGCGTGGCAATTTTTTGAGCACCAGGGGGAGGGTGAACGGATGCGTTTGTACGAGTACGAGGTACCGAGAGCAGCCCAGATCCTGGCTACGGACGTGCTCGGGTTGCGGCCAGGTGAGGTGGTGGCCGTCACGGCTGACACCGAGTCCGACATGCAGGTAGTCGAGGCCGTGGCGGCAGCGGCCCACGCTTGTGGGGCCAAGCCGCTGGTGATTACCATGCCGAGTCCCACCGGTGTTGGCAAGGCCGCCGATGCAGCCCTGCCGGTGGAGGCCTTGGGGGCGGTGCTTTCCAAAGTAAACGCGTGGGTAGAATTCAATAATGAGTGGCTTCTGTATTCCACACCTTTTGAGATCGCGCGGGCAAACAATCCCCGCCTCAGATATCTGTGTCTGGTGGGCATGAACGTAGACATGATGGTTCGCACGGTCGGGCGTGTGGACCACCATACTTTGCGGGAGTTTATGAACCGCGTTACTGATCTTACGAAATCTGCCCGTGTCGTCCACGTTACTACTCCTGCAGGTACGGACGTCCGCTTCGAGAATGATCCCACGCGTTTGTACTCTTGTGACACCGGCGCGGCCAACGTGCCTGGCGTCCACTTTCTGAGCGGCCAAATCAGCTGGGCACCCATCCACGACACGATCGAGGGCATCATTGTTTTCGACGGCACCATCAGCCCGCCAATCAATCGCTTGGTGGATGCCCCCGTGCACCTGGGCGTGCGCCGTGGACGGGTAGTGGAAATCACCGGCGGGCGGGACGCTATCCGTTACCAGGCCTGGCTTGCCAGTTTCGACGATCCAAACATGTTTCGCCTTGCACACATAGCATACGGCTTCAACCCGGGCGCCCGGCTCACCGGTAACGTCCTCGAAGACGAGCGGGTATGGGGTGTGACGGAGTGGGGGCTCGGATATCTGCAGCCAATTGACGCTCCTCCCGACGGAATCCAGGCCAAATCCCACACCGACGGGATCTGCCTGAACTCGTCTGTTTGGCTTGACGGTATAGAACTGCTCCATGAGGGGCGTGTGGTTCACCCCGAGCTTTTGGAACTGGCACGGAAGCTCGAAACGGCCTGATTTACATAGCAGACGGTAAACGGGGGTGATGTGGGTGGCCATACCATCAGCATCGGACTTTCTGGCGTTGGCCAAGAATAGACGTACCGTGCGCAAGTTTCGAGACGAACCTGTGGATCGGGACCTTCTGTGCCGCCTCGTGGAAGCAGGTCAGTGGGCTCCTAGTGGGTCTGGAAGAGAGCCATGCGTATTCGTGGTAGTGGATGATCCCGTTCAGCTGGCAAGGTTGCGGACGGTGGCTCCAGGAATTATCGGGCGTCCGCCCGCAGTCGTGGCCGTATGTGTCGATGATTCCCGGCGGGCCTTTGGCGATGCTGACGGGATCATGCCGGCCATGGATGCGGCAATGGCTACACAGAACATACTTCTTTGTGCTACCACCATGGGTTTGGGCTCCGGCCCCGTGCTTTCATTCGACGAAAAGGCGGTGCAATCCATCTTGCAGCTGCCTCCCCATATCCGTGCACTCTTGCTGATCGCGATTGGTTACGCCGATGGGCCGGTTGGAGTAGGACACCGGCGGCCACTCGAGGAGGTGCAACACTGGAACCGGCACACGCCTACTGCCAGTAACGCGGCGGCCGGGTCGGCTACGGAGACTACTGCCCCGAGACCACCTATCAATGTGGAGAACGAAGCCTCTTTGGGGTCGCCGGATATGCTTCATGTGCTCGGCTTTATGCTGTCAGCTGCCAAACTTCTGTACCGGGAACCCAAGGATTATGGACCGTACCGCTTACTGGATGCGGCCAGCCGTCTGGCTTATGCCCTCGAACAAACTAGGCTGGGGTCGGCGACAACCCGCGCCGTGGGGGAAGCCATCGAAAGGGAGAAATATTATGGCCTGAACACACAGGCTGAGATTGCCGGATTAGTGGACCAGATCCTGCCGTTGATCACCGGCCTGGTGGCACGGTAAGCATGGAAAAGCCTGGTGTGCTAGGCTACAGACGGCCTTATTCTTCCGTCTTGTTCAGATTCTTGGCGGCGAGACGCACGGCTTCGATGAGGCTTCGCAACATCTCCGGCGGCAGGTGGGCTTCTTCCAGTTCCTTGGCCAGCACCAGGTAGGGGAGGCTGTCCTCGCGGGTGACAAATTGCTGCAGGTCTGCCGGCAGTTCGTGTTCGCCGGCCGGTTTGATCAGCGTGGCAGTGTCAACACCGAAAAACGTTGCGATCTGGTTTAGGAAGGACAAAGATGGCCTGGCCCGGCCGGTTTCCAGCTTCCAGACATAGTCGGTGGAACAGCCGAGGGCCTCCGCCAGTTTGGCCATGCTCAGATGTCGGCTTTGCCGCAGGCGCCGTAGGCGCTGCCCGAGCGGACCTGGGAAGGAGTTCATGGCTGCATTCTACGATCGCCAGTCTTATGAACAGAAGTGACCAAATGTCGTATGTTACATTGTGTGATTACGACCAGTAGTCGTATAATGGCCCAGGGTGATGGGCATGACCATGGTTTTCCATCTCCGGGAAGCGCGGAAGCGGTCGGGTTTACGCCTGCGGGAGCTCGCCGCGGCCACAGGCTGCACGCTCGATTACATCTGGAGGCTCGAAAGCGGCCGACGCTTCCCATCCCTTCCGGTGGTCTTGCGGCTGGTAAATGTCCTTGGTCCGCTGGAAGTCAGCGTTGATGGGCACGTCTATGTAATCAGCGAGCGCAATGGGCCTTGAAGGTTGTTGTCCCACACGGGTGTCGTGTATCCTGGACACGACAAGGGAGATGATGCCCGTTGTGGCTGTTTGGCGCGAGCCCCGTGCAGGTTTTGTATACCGTCGTAGCCCTCATTATTGGTATTACATTTCATGAATTTGCCCACGCCTGGGTGGCCGACCGCCTCGGGGACAGTACACCTCGCTACACGGGCAGGCTCAGCCTCAATCCCCTGCACCACCTTGACCCGATCGGGTTGTTGATGCTCCTCATCGTCCAATTTGGCTGGGCGAAGCCGGTGCAAGTAAACCCGGCCAACTTCAGGGGCGACCGGCGCTTTGGCTTTGCCTATGTGTCGCTGGCAGGTCCCATGATGAACTTCTTCCTGGCGTTTTTGGCTATGCTGGCGATTGTCGTCGGCCGCGGGGCTTTGGCACCGGCCCAGGAACTTTTGTCTACCATTTTTGGCTACAACATATGGCTGGGTGCGTTTAACCTGTTGCCGATTCCGCCGCTCGATGGAATGCATGCTATATACGGATTTCTGTCGTATGAAGCAAGGGCAGCGATGGACCAGATCGGACAATTTGGGTGGATCATCATTCTTGTGCTGATTCGTCTCGGGGTCACGGACGTGTTCCTGAACCCGCTTGCCAATGGAATTGCCAACCTGATCGCCCACGCGGCCGCTGCGGTGGCCGGAATTTAGGAGGACGGCATGATGCTGACAACGGCCAAGTTGCAAGTCAGGCTGGAGACCTTCGAAGGGCCGCTGGACTTGTTGCTCCAGCTCATCCGAGCGCAGAAGATCGACATCTACGATATTCCCATTGCACAGATTACCGACCAATATCTGGCGTATCTCACAGCCGTGGAGGAAATGGATCTGGAGATCGCCAGCGAGTTTCTGGTGATGGCCGCCACCCTGCTTGATATCAAGGCCCGGATGCTGTTTCCGCGGATCGGAGACAAGGGGCAAGCCGAAGACGACGCGGCGGGCGATCCCCGCCAGGAGCTTTCGCGGCGGCTGGCCGAGTACGAGCGGTATTCCGAGGCGGGCCGGCTTTTCCGGGCCTTGGCGTTGGCTGGCAGCCAGTACGGCTACCGGTCGGGGCGGCCAGAGGCCCCGCCGGCCAGGTTTCTCGCTCCGGGCCAGAACGCCGCCCTGCTGGCGTTGGCTTTGCGGCCGTTCAAATCACGCCTTGCGGACAGCCCCCCTGCTGAGCTTACACCCGAACGTCCCACCATCTTGTCCCAGATCAAGAGCTGGCTGCGGGAGCTTCGCAGGCGGGGAGGGCACGGGCGCTTTTTCGAGGTGATCGGCCAGGGGCGTCCGAGGCGATATCTAATCGCGGCATTTCTTGCCCTTTTGGAACTTGTACATCAGGGCCGCCTCACGGTAGTGCAATCTCCGCGCGGGGACGATATTCTGATCGCCCCCGGACCGGGGTGGCGTGTGCGGCTGCGGCACAAACAAGGGAGCGTCGGACAGTGAGTAGCGATTCGTCGGAGACAGACCACCTGCCGGACAGCATGCTGGCGTCAGATCTTACGCTGCAGGCGGCGCTGGAGGCCGTGTTGTTCGTGTCGACGGAGCCGGTGCCGGCCCGCGAGCTGGCACGCCTTTTGCAGGTCGACCCGGGGCGGGTGCCCGTGCTCGCAATGCAGCTCAACCATGCTTTGGCACAGGGGCACCATGCCCTCGAGGTGGCCGAAGTGGGCGGCGGGTACGTGCTACGCACGCGGCCGGAGTTTGCCCGGTTTGTGGATCGCCGGCGGGAGCCGGTGCCGACAGCCCACCTCTCCGGGCCTGCCCTCGAAACCCTGGCAGTGATTGCCTACCGCCAGCCGATAACCCGCGGCGAGATCGAGGCTATCCGGGGCGTGAGCTGCGAAAGTGCCATCAACACGCTGATCGAACACCACCTGATCCGCGAAGCTGGTCGTAAACAGTCATTGGGCCGCCCCATTCTTTACGAAACCACCACGGAGTTCCTGGTCGCCTTCAACCTCCGCAGCCTGGAGGATCTGCCTCCGCTCGGTGGCGAGACTGCATAAATACTGGAAACCCGTGGCAACATCCTGGCAGACGGGGTGTTGTCCGTGGTTATGTCTGCCTCAGGTCTCACGCGTGATCTCATTCTTTTCTTCCTTATGCTGGCCGCCGTCACTGCCCTGGCTGCTTTGGCCGGACAGCTCCCGGTGCGGGTGAGCTGGCAGTTGCAGTGCCATGGGCGAAATGGCGCAGGCCACATCGCCTTTCGTTTGCACTGGGTGCCCGAGCTTGGCTGGGAACACCAGTGGTCTGCGCGGGCAGGCGATCCACGGACATGGTTCCGTGCCTTCCGGAACGAGGCCCGGCAGACCAGCGGCCGCGTTGACTGGCGCCGGGTACGAGCCGTCGTCCAGCGCACCGGCCGTCGTATATTTATCATTCGTGGCGATGTCGTGGTCACGGTCGGCACCGGTGAACCGTTTGCCACCGGTTTGGCCGCCGGCACCGCCTGGACGATGCTTGGGTGGTTGCAGGCGTTCGTCTACGCCAATTTCCGCGTGGCTACCCGTCCGCGCAAGACGCCGTGCCTGCGGTTTTCTGTCTTGCCGGTTTGGGACCAGCCCACGTTCGGCTTGTCGATCCAAGGAATAGCCCTCGTGCCATTAGGCCACATTATGTTTGCGAGCTGGCAGCTGGCGCGCGCCTTCAAAAGCAGCAAGGCAACCCAAGCCGCCTGATGTGGTGGCGGCGGCAGAAACCAAGACGTGAGGTGAGCGGCATGGGCGAACGCCCGATTCAGGGGCTGATGAAAACAGCCATGGAAAACCTGCGAGACATGGTGGACGTAAACACCGTGGTTGGGGACGCCATTGCAACGCCCCAGGGTGATGTCATTGTGCCCGTGTCGCGGGTCAGTTTCGGGTTCGCGGCCGGCGGGGGCGAATACGAGACGGCCCCGTCGCCGGGCGGCAGCCAGGCCGAACTGCCGTTTGGCGGCGGCAGTGGCGGTGGGGTGAGCATCCAGCCGGTCGGTTTTTTGGTAGTGGGCAAAGAGAGCGTACGTTTCCTGGGCGTGGACAATGACACGGCCGCCGAACGCCTGCTGGATATGGCTCCCGAGCTGCTCGGCGAACTTGGAAAGCTCTGGAGTGCAAGGCAGGCCGGGCGGGACGGGCACTCCTATCGCGGGCCCGGCGGGGAAGGCGCCCACCGCGCGGTCACGCCGGCCGGCGAATACGCCAACGTCGGCCCGGCCGACGCCACGGGTGCTGGGACGGAAGGTTCCTCAACGGCCGACCGCCACGAGCGCCGGCGGCGGCGGCCCCGGGTCTAAAACCGGATGCCGGTTCCGTCATGAGAGCCATCTGGAAGGGAGCAATTTCTTTCGGCCTTGTTCATATACCAGTGCGCGTGTACGCGGCTACGGAGGACCATGACGTCAAGCTCCGGCTCATCCATGCGGCGTGCGGTACCCCCATCCGTTACGTGAAGTTTTGCGATCATTGTGAGCGGACGGTGGCAGCCGAGGAAATCGTGCATGCTTACGAATACGAGCCGGGCCGGTTCGTACCCGTTGCCGGTGACGAAATGGCGTCGCTGCCGGTGCCAGAGGCCAAGGTCATAAGGATCGTCGGATTTGTAAACCTCGCGGAAATCGATCCGGTTTACTACAACCGTTCATATTTCCTCGAACCCGCCGAGGGCGGGGAGCGCCCTTACGCCCTTCTACGTTCCGCCATGCTGGACTCCGCTCGGGTTGCGATCGCACGATCGGCATTGCGGGCACGCGAATCACTGGCCACGGTGCGCGTCTACCAGGAACAGGTGCTCATGATGGAGACCATGTACTGGCCCGACGAGGTCAGGCCATGGGCGGGACTCCGCGGCGTGGATGTGGCAGCGGGATTCAGCGCGGACGAAAAACGCCTGGCCATGACGCTAGTGGACGCCCTGACGGGGCCGTTCCAGCCGGCGGCCTATCATGATACGTACCGGGAAGCGCTACAAAACCTGGTGGCAGACAAATTGGCTGGACGGGCGGTGCTGACCCCGCCGCCCTCGCCGGAGGTGCCACTTGCAAACCTCATCGAAGCCTTGCGGGCGTCGGTTGCACAGCTGCAAGGGCGGGGCACACTGCCGCCGCCATGAGCGACCTTTTTGACACTGGACTTTTGCCCATGCTGGCCCAGGAAGCCCGGGAGCCTTTTGATTCCCCTGCCCACCTGTTCGAAGTCAAGTGGGACGGCTACCGGGGGCTGGCCTTTTTGGGCGATCGCACAAGGCTCCGCAGCCGCCACGGCGCCGACATCACTCACCGATTTGCCACCCTGGGCCGGATGCATGAAAATGCGGCCGGCCACCGCCTCATCCTGGATGGCGAGATCGTGGCCGTTGTTCGCGGCCGCCCGAGCTTCTCCGCCTTGCAGGCAGGCGAAGGACAAGTGGCGTACGTTGCTTTTGATCTCCTGTACGTCGATGGCCAGGCCGTACTGGAAAAGCCGCTTTGGCAACGCCGGGAACTTTTGCACCAGTGGGTGGCGGCAAAGCCGCCACTGGTGATTTCCGAAGGCATTCAGCAGTATGGCCGTCAGTATTTTGAATCTGTCCGTCAGGCCGGACTCGAGGGACTGATGGCGAAGGAGCTGGCAAGCCCATACCTTCCGGGGCGGCGGACGGCACACTGGCTGAAGATCAAGGCATGGCGTGACCTGGACGCGGTGATTTGCGGCTACACTGAAAGTGCGGCTGGCGGCGGTCCGTTTGCGGCCCTACTCGTCGGAGGGTGGCAGAAAGACGGACTTTGGTTCCTGGGTTACGTGGGCACCGGCTTTGGGGAGCGGGAGAAGGAGCTGGTTGTGAAACAGCTTTTGGCCCGTGCCCAAAGCCCTTTCGCACCTGGCCGCGGGCCGCGTCCTTCCGAGCTGAAGGCGCACGGTACGGTGGTCTATGTAGAACCACAAGTCTGTTGCCGGGTACGCTATCTCGAGATCACCCCGGACGGGCGCATCCGGCACGCCTCTTTTGCCGGACTGCGGCCGGACCTTTTGCCTTCCGACTGCGTCCTTTCACCGGGGAGCAGCGAAAAATGAGCGTCCTGTCAAGCCGCCGCGTCCAGCTCACGCATCTGGACCGGGTTTTGTGGCCCGGGGACGGCATTACCAAGGCTGAGCTAGTTTCTTACCTCACCGCCGTGGCAGACGCCATGCTACCGCATCTTCGCGACCGGCCCCTTTCGCTCACCCGGTTTCCGCGCGGCATCCAGTCCGGCGGCTTTTACCAGAAGAACGCTCCGGCGTACGCGCCTGGCTGGATAAAGACTTACACCTTTGCACACGGGGACCGCGCGGTGCGGTACATCCTGTGCCAGGACTTGGCCACGCTGCAGTGGCTGGGCAACCAGGCGGTCATCGAGATCCACCCGTGGCTAAGCCGCACCGAAAGTCCCTACGTTCCCGACTTTGCCGTTATCGACCTTGACCCAGACCCGCCGGCCGGCTTCGCGGAGGCGGTGCAGGCGGCCCTGCTCGTCAAGCAAGTGTTAGACGCATTCGGACTCCGCGGCTTCCCCAAAACCTCGGGAGCGACCGGTGTGCACATCTATGTGCCGGTCGTGCCTCGCTACACCTACGCTACCCTGGCCGCGTTCGTGGGGGCAGTGGGCGACCTTCTGCGCGACTCCGTGCCGTGGCTCGTGACGCGGGAAAGGACCGTCGCCCGCCGGGGCGGGAAGCTCTACGTGGACCACCTGCAGAACGTGCTCGGCAAAACGCTCGTGGCACCCTACAGCCCACGGCCGCTGGACGGTGCCCCGGTGTCGGCGCCGCTGCGCTGGGAAGAACTGCCGCGCGTTACCCCACAGATGTTTACGATACGTACGATGCCTGCCCGGTTGGCCACAGTGGGCGACCTGTTTCACGAGGTTCTCGGCGAACGGCAGGACATTGACGGGGCGCTGCGACAGCTCGGATTGGACGCACGAGTCTGAGATTGTATTTTCCATAGCCAGCATTTTGGTGCCCATCGAATTTGCACCAGTCCCATGCCACCTGCAAAATAATGTGCTGACTGAAAATGGCATGTAACATTCGCGGGCACACTATGGTTGGTCGCAGCACAACCACGACACAAACACTGAGAAGGGGGGATTTTTATGGCACGCAACCGTCGCGGCAACGAAAGCCTGCTGCCCCAGGCCCGGCCTTCGCTTGACCGCTTGAAGTTTGAAGTGGCTTCCGAGATTGGTGCTTTGCCGCCAAGCGAAGCCACTCCCGCCGCCTGGGACCAGCGGACCGACAAATACAAGTATGAGGTGGCAGCCGAGCTCGGACTTTTGCCCAAAATCCAGCAGGTCGGCTGGGGTGAGATGACCTCGCGGGAGTGCGGCGCGATTGGCGGGAGGATCGGCGGGCCGATCGGCGGCCAGATGGTGAAACGGATGATCGCCATCGCCGAGCAGGCCCTGGCTGGTCAGAATGCCGGGACACCAGGCACGGGGCAGTAGAGCTGGCTTTATGGTTGGTTTCCCCGTGGGAGGAGGCTTTTGGCCTCCTCCCAGTGTTTTTGGGTACCGGGGTTAGGTTTTTCGACGACAGGAAAGCACGCGATTTTTGTGGTAGTGTTTTTTCACCTTGTTTGGCAGGGGGATACTGGTACGTCTGACCGCACCATTGCCCTGGTTGACGCCAACGCGTTTTTTGCCTCCTGTGCGGCGTTAGAGGATCCCAAGTTGCATGGGCGGCCGGTGGTCGTGGCTGGCGACCCCGGACAGCGTCACGGCGTGATTCTCTCCGTGAGCTACGAAGCCAAACGCCTGGCCCGGGGGCCTGTGCATGCCGGCATGCCGCTTGGAAAAGCCCGGCGCCTGTTGCCGCCGGACGTCGTGGTGGCGGCACCTGACCACGCGTTATATCAGCGTATCAGCGATCAGATGTATGACATCCTGCAGCGGTTTTCTCCGCTCGTGGTGCCGGCCTCAATCGACGAGGCCTTTCTTGATTGGACGGGATCGCTCGGGCCGCTCGGGCACGACCCAGTACAGGTGGCCATCCGGCTGAAACAGGCCATCCGGACGGAAATCGGCCTGACCGTCAGTGTAGGCATCGGCTGGTCGCAGGTCAGTGCCAAAATGGCAGCGGAGCTCCAGAAGCCGGACGGGCTTACTATACTCGATCGCGATGGCTGGTCGGCGCGGGTATATCCGCTTGCGGTGGGCGAGCTCTGGGGGGTGGGTCCAAAGACTGTCCCCAAGCTTCACGCCCTTGGCATACGGCACGTGGGCGATTTGGCTGCAGCCGATCTGTCGGTTTTGCAGACCGAGCTCGGAGAGTACGGCCGGCATATTTGGGCGGCTGCCCATGGCGATGACACCGAACCCATAGACGCACGGCTCGACCGCCAGGCCAAGTCCCTCAGCCACGCAACAACGCTTGCGCACGACGTCAGTGACCGGGCCGAGCAGAAGGCGGTGTTGCTCGGCCTCTGCGATGCGGTGGCTGGCCGGCTCCGTGAGAACGGGTATCTGGCCCGGACGGTTGGCATCCGTATCCGTACCCCCGCGTTTCGCAACTTTACGCACGCGAAGACCCTGCCAGTGCCGACGGACACCACGGACGAGATTTATCGTGCTGCCTGCGAGCTCTTGGACCGCCACCTGCCTGCCGGCCGGGCGGTGCGTCTTCTGGGTGTGGAACTGGGCGGCCTGATTGCTGAATCCGACTGGCAACAACAACTGCTCGACTTTGACGCTTCCGGCGCGGCGGTCAGAAGGCGCCAGGTGGATCGGGTTGTAGATGAAATCCGTGCCCGCTTCGGCAAGCACGCCCTTGTGCGCGGCTCACAGCTGTACGGAAAATTCAAGTTTATGCCTTGATTTGCCATCCGCTTTGTCAGGTTGCTCTCGCCATCATCAGTCAGCATTATCGTTGTTCAAGTTTTGGCCGGCGCCGGGGCCATGCCGACGGCCGCTGTCCGGCCGCCTCCACAGTTTTAACTCGGTAGCTTAACGATGTTAATAGTCGTGATTGACAATGTAGATACGTGGTCCGTATAATGCTCCAGGGAAGTTTATGGAAGGGGGTTGAGCCCGTGGGGGCACGCACGGACGTGGCGCTGGCCGTGGCCGGCCTGCACAAGAAATTTACCAAGCGTCACAAGCCGCCGGTCGTGGCCGTGGATCATATCAGCGTCGAGGTGGCATACGGCAAGATCGTCGGTTTGCTAGGTCCAAACGGTGCTGGCAAGACCACCACGATCAAGTGCATCTTGGGGCTTATGGAACCGGACGGCGGCGAGATCAGCGTCTGCGGATATGATGCCCGCCGCCAGCGGGCAGCGGCCATGTCCAGGGTGGCAGCAGTGCTAGAAGGAGCACGGAATATTTACTGGCGATTGAGTGTGTGGGAAAATCTCGAGTATTTTGCCGGCTTGAACGGTATCGGGGGCCGGGACGGGGCCCTTTATTTTCAACAGCTTTTGCAGCGGTTTGGCCTCGAGGACAAAAAAGACACCACCGTGTTGGAGCTTTCCCAGGGCAACAAGCAGAAAGTGGCCGTGGCCTGTGCACTGGCGAAACGGACGCCGCTTGTTTTTCTCGATGAGCCCACCCTCGGGCTGGATGTGGAGACTTCCTACCAACTGCGGCAGGCGATCAAGGACATGGTGCGCGACGAGGGACGCACCATCGTCATAAGCAGCCACGACATGGCGGTCGTCCAGGACGTGTGCGAGCGGGTGGTGATCATGGCCAACGGGCGCATCATTGCCGACGACCAAGTGCAAAACCTTTTGGCTCTATTCCGCACGCGGGAGTACTTGGTAAAACTCGCTCGGGACCTCACCAGGGAAGGCCAGGAAATCATTCAGGAGCAATTCCCCCAGGCCGTAATAACCAGCGACGGCCACGACCCGAGTGTGCGGGTGCAGCTCATCAACGGGCAGGACATTTACCGCTTGATCGACGTGATGCGGCAAGCAAACGCCGATATCGCTTCCATCACGCAGGAGGAGCCTGATCTTGAAAAGGCGTTCGTGGAGCTCGTCCGGAAGGAGCGTGCCAACGGCAATGGTTAGGTGGCGGTCGTTTGCGGTCAACTTTAAAAAGGCCTGGCTTCTGATGAAACGTTATCCGTTCAACCTTTTATCATCCTTGTTGACCATGTATCTAATTTTCCTGGGAATATTCCTGGGCGTGAAGTACCTGGGCGGCACTAGTCTATCAGCCGTGGATACGCTCGAAGGCATCATTGTGGGATACAGCCTGTGGACGCTATCGATCTTCGCCTTTTCCGACCTGTCGTGGGAGCTCACGAACGAGGCCCAGATGGGCACCCTTGAGCAGATGTACCTCACCCCCGCCGGGTTTGCCTGGGCACAGGCCGGCTACCTGATCGGGGACCTGCTGTTTTTCTCGGTCTTCGAAGTGGCCATGATCGTCCTCATGATGCTGACCACACACCGGTATCTTCATTTCGACCTGGTCAGCATCGTGCCGGTGTTGATCTTCACGCTGGCACCCGCCTACGGCATCGGTTTTGCCGTCGGTGGCTTGGCCCTCGTCTACAAGCGGATACAGGCGTTTTTCCAGGTCGTGCAGTTTGTGCTGATGGGGTTGTTGGTGGTGCCAGTGAACAGGATGCCATGGGCGCGGTTGTTGCCGATGTCCGAGGGCAACGCCCTGTTGCGCCAGATCATGGCAGGCGGCCGGAGTCTGTGGCAGCTGCCTGGCCAGGACTTGATTTTGCTCCTTGCCACCGGGATCGGCTACTTGGCCCTTGGGCTGGCCGCGTTTGGCTGGGCCGAGCGGGTGGCTAGGCGGCGGGGGCTTTTGGGGCAGTACTGAAAGAGCGGGAACATCACTTTCCCGTCCTGGCATCTTCCCCCGGCAGGGACCGTAATGTTAGTTGTCGGCCCGCTGCCGGGGGAGGTTTTTATCGGTGCCAGACAGTTGGGGAGGCGGAGTAGCGGCACTCGCCGTCACCGGCATGGTGGCGCGGCTCATTGATTTTGGCTACCGTGTGGCCCTGGTCCGGCTTGCCGGCCCGGAACTGGTGGGGGTCTTCCGCGTAATTTTCCCCATTTTCGGCACGCTGTCCGCTTTGATCGGGGGCGGCATTCCGCCTGCGGTGGCCAACCTGGTCGCCAGGAAACACAAGGCCAACGACGACGAGGGCGTTCGCCGCGTAGTCCAGCTGGGCCTGTATCTGACGGCTGCCCTGGGTGTGGCAATGGCCCTGGTCGTGATGTTCACGGCCCACTGGCTGGCCGGCGCCGTGGTGCACGAGCCGCGGGTGGCGTCCGGATTGTTGGCGATCGCGCCTGCGCTGGCCATCGTGCCGGTGAGTAACGTTTTTCGGGCCTATTTCCAAGGCACCGCCCGGCTCGTCGTACCTGCCTGGAGTCAGCTGGTGGAAGAACTGGCGCAGGTAACGGCTGGTCTTGGGCTGGTCTACTTGATGGCTGCCCGGGGTCCCGCGGCGATCGTGGCGGCCATGGGGGCCAGTGTGACGATGAGTGAGCTCGCGGGCCTCATCGTGATGCGGACGGCTTACCACCTTCCGCCGGCGGCCCCGTCTGGCGGCGATGATTTTTCTTATATCGTCCGGTTTGCCCTCCCGATGACGGCCTCGCGCGTGCTCGGGTCCATCAGCGGGTCGGTGAGCGCCCTGCTCGTGCCGAACCGGCTGGCAAAAGCGGGCTATACACAGAGCGAGGCCATGTCGCTTTATGGACAGCTCACCGGTATGGCCGGTACGGTGGCCGGTTTTCCCGTGACCATCAGTTTTGCCGTCGTGTACGCCATGGTCCCCCAAGTGGCCGCGGCGGCCAACTCTCCGCGCCGGCGGGCAAAGGCCGCCCTGGAAAAGGCGATCGGGCTGACCGCCTTGGTGGCGCTACCGGCCATGGTCGTGATGGCCCTGGCTGCCCAGCCGCTCATGAAGCTTTTCTTCGGCGACACGGCAGGAAGCCACTTGCTCGTCATCCTGGCACTGGCCAGTCCCATGTCCCACCTTGACATGGTCATGACCAGCGCCCTCCAGGCCCTCGGGAAACCGGGGGTGGCGTTTCGCAATTTTCTTCTGGGCGAGTCACTCAACCTCGCGGTGATATGGCTTCTGACGGGACGCCCACAGTGGGGCGTGGCTGGCGTGGCATTGGCGGGGGCGATAGCGACGGCCGTGGAGGCGGTTTTCGATTATGTGGCCGTCAGCCGTGTCATCGGACGCCGAGTGTCTCTGGCCGGGGCACTGCGGCCAGCTGCCTACGCGGCTGGGCTTGGCGCGCTTTTGCTGATTTGGCGCCTGTGGTCATAGGAGAAAGTCGGTCTGGCACGGTGGGCAGGGGTCATACATCTTGACCGGGGGAGAAACGCTTCTCTGGCAAAAAGAAGGCCGGTCAGGGGGATACCGCATGATGAACACGATCTGGACCTTCCTCGTGTTGGTATCGTTTTTGGTGTCTGCGGCCAGTGGGCACGTGAGTGCCATTACTGATGCGGCATTCACTTCGGTGAAAAGTGCAGTAGAGACGGCGTTTTCTTTTATCGGGATCATGGCGTTCTGGCTCGGGCTTATGGAAGTGGCCCAGCGGGCCGGCCTCATCGATCTTTTGTCGCGCGGCATGCGCCCGGTCGTGCGTCTTTTATTCCCGAGTATACCGGCCGGCACTCCGGCCGAAGGGGCAATGCTCTTGAACATGAGTGCGAACCTCCTTGGTCTTGGGAGTGCAGCCACGCCTTTCGGTTTGAAAGCCATGGAGGAACTGCAGAAACTGAACCCGGACCCGGCCACGGCGACTGACGCCATGTGCACATTCTTGGCTATCAACACGTCGGCCATCACCCTGATTCCGGCCACGGTCATCGCCCTGCGGGCGGCGAACGGCTCCAGTAATCCAACCGGGATTGTCGGCACCACCCTCATCGCCACCGTATGCTCGACCGTAGCCGCGGTGACGGCGGACCGGCTATTGCGGGGCCGGGGAGGGCACGGACGTGGCGGAAGTCATTGACGCAGCCTCTCGTTGGGCGATGCCGCTTATGTTCTTTCTCATACCGCTGGTGGCGTACCTCCGCGGGGTGAAGGTCTACGAGGCCTTCATCGAGGGTGCTGAGCAGGGGTTTGCGACCGCGGTGCGGATGATCCCGTTCTTGGTGGCGATCTTTGCGGCCATGGGCATGTTTCGCGGCTCGGGGGCCATGGATCTCTTGATGCGGCTCGTGGCGGCGCCTGCCCGGTGGCTTGGGGTGCCGCCCGAGGTGCTGCCACTAATGCTCGTGCGCCCCCTTTCTGGCAGTGCGGCTTTGGGCATGCTCTCCGACCTTTTGCGGGTTTACGGACCCGATTCTTATTTGGGATGGCTAGGCTCTACCATCCAGGGCAGCACGGATACCACGTTTTATATCCTGTCCGTCTATTACGGCTCCGTCGGAGTCCGGAACCCGCGCCATTCTGTTCTGGCCGGTATCATCGGCGATCTGGCCGGGTTCGCCGGCGCCGTGCTGGCGACTCGCCTCCTCTTCCCGCACTAGTCACCCGGGCAGGCTTCACAGCAGGGAAGCCCTCCACGACGGCGAATGCAAACACGGTTTTATGGGCACAAACGTCGGGGAGGTGTCAGCGTGAAGATTGAGGAAAGGATACGAAGCCTCGGCTATGCGCTTCCGGCAGTTCCGAAGCCGGTGGCAGCCTACGTATCATGGGTGCAAAGCGGATCTCTGGTATTTACGGCCGGGCAAATCCCCACGGCCGAGGGCGTACTGAAGTACCGTGGCAAAGTGGGGGCTGAGCTTACCCTCGAACAAGGGTATGAGGCCGCCCGCTTGTGTACACTCAATGCCCTTGCGGCTCTAAAGGCCGCCGTGGGTGATCTCGACCGGGTGCGCCGGATCGTCAAGGTCGTAGTGTTTGTGAACAGTGCCACGGGCTTTACCGACCAGCCAAAGGTGGCAAACGGCGCCTCCGAGTTTTTGGCGAGTGTGTTCGGCGACGCCGGCCAGCATGCCCGTTCTGCCGTCGGGGTTTCAGAACTTCCTCTGGGCTCGGCATGTGAGGTAGAGCTGATTGCCGAGGTTTCGGTTTGATTGCGTTCTGATGGCACGGTGAACAACGAGACAGGCCAAGGCGGGATGGCGGAAGCCGCAACGGAACGCCTGCAAAAGTATCTGGCGGCAAGCGGCGTCGGTTCCCGCCGTTTCTGCGAAGGCCTTATTGCATCCGGGCACGTGGCGGTCAACGGCCGCGTGGTTACCGCCCTCGGTACCAAGGTGCGGCCGGGGCAGGACCGGGTGGAAGTGGACGGGCGGCTGGTGCGGCCTGTCCGCCGGCACGCGTATGTGCTCCTGTACAAGCCGCGTGGGTATCTTACCACCACCACCGACCCGCGCGGGCGGCGGACGGTCATGGATCTGGTGGCCGATATACCGGCCAGGCTGGTGCCGGTCGGGCGGCTGGACTATGACACCGAGGGTCTTTTGCTACTTACCGATGACGGACCGCTCATTGATGCCCTCACACATCCGTCGCACCAGGTGTGGAAGACCTATGAGGCGTGGGTGAAGGGGATACCCTCGGCGGAGGCCTTGCAGCGGCTTTCCCGCGGTGTGCCGCTGCCTGACGGCGTGACCGCCCCTGCCCGCGTCACCCTGGTCGAGGCCGCGCGGGGGCAGGCGCTGGTAAGGATCAGTATCCGCGAGGGCCGGAACCGGCAGGTACGGCGGATGTTCGGGGCGGTAGGACATCCGGTGCAAAGGCTGAAGCGTACGTGGATCGGGTTTTTGGGGCTGGGGAACCTCAGGCCAGGCCAGTACCGATTTTTGGAGACCGGCGAAGTCGTACGGCTGAAAAAGCTGGCGGGGCTGTCTGCGGATAGCGTGGCCGGGCCGGCGGGGGTACCGGCGGCGGCCGGTGGCGGGGAGCAGGGGAGGAGAAGTGCGAGTGGGCAAAGAGGAGTTTCTGGACGTGGCCGCGGTGGCGGCCTACAAGCCACAAAAGGACAGACTGTTTTTCTCGGCGGAGCACGGCGAGATCAAAAGCGGCCTGACCGCCGACGTGTACTTCGTCAAGACGTACGAGCTTCTGAAGAAAATGGGCCGCCTCGATACACCCGTGGTGGCGGAGATCTTCACGAGCAGGGCCGGGGTGCTCGCCGGTACCGCCGAATGCCTAAATCTCCTCGCGGGGACCGGCGTCAAGGTATGGGGCCTGCCGGAGGGTGAAAGTTTCGCTGAAAAAGAAGTAGTCATGCGGATTGAAGGGCCGTACGGCGCTTTTGGCATGTACGAGACCGCCCTGCTCGGAATCCTGGCCAGCTCCAGCGCCTGGGCGACGGCAGCGCGGGCCTGCCGCGACGCTGCCGGGGAGGTCCCAGTGTATTGCTTCGCGGCCCGGCACGTCCACCCGGCGGTGGCGCCGGTGCTTGAACGGGCGGCCGTAATCGGGGGCCTGCGGGGGGCGAGCTGCATCCTCGGTGCCAAGTTGGCCGGGCAAGAGCCGACCGGCACCATACCGCACGCGGCCGTGCTCCTGGGCGGCGACACGGTGGCGGTGGCCAAGGTATACGACGAGATCATGCCGCCCGGGCAACCGCGCACCATCTTGGTAGACACGTTCCACGACGAGGCAGAGGAATCGCTGCGCGTGGCCCAGGCCCTGGGTCCCAGGTTGCAGGCGGTAAGGCTCGACACCCCATCCGAGCGCGGCGGCGTGACGCCTGAGCTTGTGCGGGAGGTGCGGGCGCGGCTCGACCAGGCGGGATTCTCCCACGTGCGGGTCTTCGTGTCCGGGCGGGTCACGCCGGAGCGCATTCCTGCTCTGGTACAGGCCGGGGCGGCGGCGTTCGGGGTGGGGAGTTACATTTCTGCCGCCCCGCCCATCGACATGACCATGGACGTAAAGGAAATTGAGGGCCATCCGGTGGCCAAGCGTGGCCGCATTCCCGGCCGCACGCCCAACCCGCGCCTGGTGCCGCTCATGTAGCTTGCGAGGGCCGGCTACGGCTTTGCGCTCCGGGGCAGCCGGCCGTAAGCGGCCATGATTTTCAAAACCTCACTTACAGGCAGGGCCGGAACATAGTGATGGTTCCGGCCCCGCACGCTGGTGGCACAGAAAAGGGCGTCAATCACGGCTTCCTCGGTACTCTCGATGGCGGCTCCATACAAGAGCCCCGTGGTTTCGCCATCGTCTATGAGCCCCGTTACCGTGCGAAGCGGGGAGTCAAAAAAGTGGGGCGTCCGCCGGGTAGTGGAGAAGGCCACCACAAAATCGCCGCTACCGTTGGATGCCGTGGATCCGGTGCGGGCGAGCCCGATAGCGGCCCGCCGGGCCAGCCGGCCAAGCTGCCGGGAGTCGAGCGGGGCATCGGTTGCCAGTACCACCACCACAGACCCCGGGGGCGTGGCAGGATCGTCTTTCCAGTCCGCCAGCGCAAGCCCTACCGGCACTCCGTCAATCCGCAGGTCGGTGTGCCGGCCGAAGTTTGCCAACACCAAAACACCAACGGCGAACTGACCGGCCCGGGTATCCACTCGTCGGGAGCTGGTGCCAATGCCGCTCTTGAAACCAAAAGCCGTCATGCCGGTACCCGCTCCCACGGCACCGCTGGGTACCGGGCCGCTGGCGGCCGAATGAATGGCCTCCCACACGTGCTCCCCAGTCACGTGTCCGCCGCGGATGTCGTTTAAATAACCGTCGTTGCATTCGAAGATCACGGGGTTCACGGTGCCCGTCGTTACCCCGATCTCGGGATTGTGCATGAGCATGTAGCGTACCACGGCATCGAACGCCACGCCCACAGAAAGGGTGTTCGTCAGCACGATCGGCGTCTCGATCTGCCCGAGCTCGGCGACCTGTGCCAAGCCAGTAGGCTTGCCAAAGCCGTTAACCTGGTGGATGGCAGCCTCCACCTTGTCCCGGAAGAGATTCCCGGGGTGCGGCAGGATGGCGGTTACACCAGTACGCACGTCCGGTTCCCGGAACAGCGTGCAGTGGCCCACCCTCACACCGGCCACGTCGGTGATAGCGTTCAACGGTCCGGGCGGCAGCTGTCCGATGGCCAAGCCGTACGATCTTGCCCGCGGGCGCGGGGCAGGTGCCGGACACGCCGTGGATGCCGTCATGAATCCTTCTTCTGGGCCTTCACCCAGCTGGCCAAGCGGCGCAAGGCTTCCCGCAAGTTTTCTTCCGAGGTCGCAAACGAAAGCCGCACATGGCCTTCCCCGGAGGGCCCAAAACCGGTGCCCGGTACCGTGACGATGCGGGCTTCGCGGATGAGCCGTTCCGCCACGTGGGCAGCCCGGCCGAAGCGTGAAATGTTTACGAAGGCGTAGAACGACCCCTCGGGTGCCCGGCAGCTGAGGCCCGGGATCTGGTTGAGGCCGTCCACCAGAAGCTGGCGCCTTGACGTGTACTGGCGGACCATGTCGGCCACGGCGTCCTGCGGCCCGCGGAGGGCGACGCGGCCGGCCTCCTGCGCGGCGGCATTCGGGCATGAGACGGAAATCTCTTGCAAAAGCGTCATGGCGCTGATCACCGGTGCCGGGCCGGCGGCATATCCGAGCCGCCAGCCGGTCATAGCGTACGTTTTCGAGAACGAGTTGATCGTGATGACGTGGTCCCGGAAGTCAGGGTTGGAGGCGGGGCTGTAGTGGGTGTGCCCGTCGAAGAGGATTTTTTCATAGACCTCGTCGCTGATGAGCATGATGTCCCGCTCGACGCACAAGGCTGCGATGCCTTCGATCTCCTCCTGGGTAAACACCGCCCCGGTGGGATTGCCCGGACTGTTGATGATGATGGCCCTCGTCTGCGGCGTGAGGTAACGGGCAACGATTTCGCGGTTCAGGTGGAAGCCGTTGTCGGCCGGCAGCGGTACATAGACCGGTGTACCGCCTGCCCAGATCACATGTGAAACATAGTTGGGCCAGCCGGGATCGGGAATCAGTACCTCGCCGCCCTCCTGCACCAGCACCTGTATGCTCAAGGCCAGTGCGGACACGGCTCCCACCGTGGCGATCACTTGGCTGGCCGGGTCGACGACGATGCCGTTCTCGCGCAAAAGTTTCTCGGCGATGGCCTCGCGCAGGGCCATGGTGCCTGCGGTCGGCGTGTAATGCGTGGCGCCGCGGCGCATGGCTTCTGCGGCGGCCTGCATGATGTGCTCAGGCGTTGGGAAATCTGGCTCTCCCAATTCAAGCCGGATGGGGTTGTCCACCTGGCTGGCCAGATCGAACATGCGGCGGATCGGGGAACGGGGTACGCTCGTGGCTCGCGTGGATAAAGGCTGCAAGGTCTATGCCTCCTTGTGCATGTCTGTCTTCTTGAGATTACGGGACGACGGGCCTGTTTCCTGCCGCCGGGCGGCCAGTCGTCGTGCTAGCCGGCCGGCGGGGCCGAAAGGGAGACCGCTGGCTGGGCGAGGGCCGGTTGGTTCGCGATGGCGGCAAGGGCGAAGAGCAAAAACGCCGCCTCATTGATCTGCCAGTCCGAGCCTTCAGCCGGGCCGAGATCGGTGGCCGTCGCCAGGGCTACGCTGGCGGTAGCACGATCGCCGACCAGGACCGCCAAGTAGGCCGCCGGCGCCCAGGGCTGGCCGGCGTCGATGTTCTGGGCCCAGCCTGGGTGTGCCTTGTTCAGGGCCTGGTAGACGAGGGCGGCACGCGGGTCGGTGGGCGGAAACACCCCGTACGCAAACGGAAATACCAGGGCAGGCACGTCCGGGTACCAGCGGCTCGCACTGGCGTAGCGGCGGAGGCCAAAAATGGTCACCTCATACGCAAACGTGTTGTGCACCGGATCCCACAGGCTTGCGATCCCGGTCTGGATACGCCCGGCGGCGTCCAGGTACCGCTTGGCATGGCTTGCCATACCTAGCTTCTGCAGCGTGAAAGACCAGTCCATGAGTCCCCGGTAGTTCTCCGCGTTGTCCATGATGTATTTCATGCGAAAGTCGGGCTTTGCCCACACGAGACCGTCGGCGTCTTGGAGCCGCAGGATTACCCCGGCCATGGCATCAAGGTCACCCAGGTGACTGCGGACATAGTTCAGATCGCCGGTGACCGCGGCATACCGTGCGACGAGGATCAAAAAGGTGGCGGCGTACGAGTCGGCCGAGTCGTAATCGCCCGTGGACACTGTCTGGCCACCCACGAGTACGTAATCATAAATGGTACCGTCCAAACCATACTTGTCCGGGTGATTGACATGGGCAAGGTACCAGTCCATGTAACGGTGCGCGGCAGCTGGATCATCCGGCAGGACAGCCAGGGCGGCGAGATTGGCGAAATACGGTACGATGTCCGTGCTCCCGGGGGCCATCACAAAAGCCCCGCTGGGGTCCTGGGCAGCGAGGACCCAGCTTTCTACTGCTTGCCGTGCGCCGGCTGGGATCGTGATCGGGGGCAAAACCGGGGCTGGCGTTGGCAGGTCAAGCTTGGTCAGCTTGATCTGCGTTCCGGAGGGGACGTTCGCAGCGAGCGGGGCCATTCCCAGGGCGATAACCACTGCCAGCACCAGTCCGAGCCGTTCCACAAGTTGCGACCGGCGTGCCTTGGGCTTTGGTTGTCCAGACAGATCGACACCTCCTGTGCATGTGAAGGTATGTGCCGGCCGGGCGGATGATGCGGTAGGGCCACCGCGGTGTCGCGTCCAGGCTAATCATTCAGAAAGCGCTACTACTTTACATAATATCGACGCGACCAACGCGCGCCCATGGAAGCACGTGGGTGGAAAGTTTTATTTGTTTCTCAACTGGCTCTCAGCGTTTTTTCAGCCCGGTGGAGAAAACTGGTCAATGGCGGCGCCCAGCACGCCGGCGTTGCCCAAATCATGTGGAAGGAGGCGGTAGATGTGTGGCGCAACGCGGCAGTCGTGGCAGTGATCGTAGCTCTGGTGGTGGGCACCCTCGGCATGAGCCTGGCTTACGCTGACAACAGCAGCACCGCGCCGGCAACCTCGCTCCGGGATCTTTTCCTGCAGAAACTGGCGGGCCAGCTGGGTGTGGACCAGAACACGCTTTTGAACGACATCACACAGGCGGCCAAGTCAGCGGTGCAGGCGGCCGAGGACCAGGGCCTGATCTCGTCCGACCGGGCAGCAGCCTTGAACAAGGCCATTGATAACGGTGGTCCTTGGGCAGTGCTCGGGCTTCGGAACCGGGGAGCGGCTCCTGGTGTCGGTATCGGACCGTTCCTGGGTCCGTCCGCGATCAAGACGGTCGCTACTTATCTCGGGATGACCGAAAAGGCGGTTCTGAATGAGCTCGCCAAGGGCAAGACCCTGGCGGCCATCGCCACTGAACACGGCAAGACGGTTCAGGACCTCGAGTCCTACCTGCTGTCGCAGTTCAAAGCGCAGCTGGACAAGGCCGTGGCCGACGGGAAGCTCACGCAGGACAGAGAGAACACCCTGCTTAACAATGCCAAGACTGCCATCGACCAGTTCGTGAACAAGGCTCACCTCGGTTTCGGCATCGGCCATCACGGGTTCGGTCGCTGGTGGCGCTCAGGATCCAAGCTGGCCCCCAACCAGGGGAACCAGAAAAACACCAACCCGTCCGGATCCGGAACCTGAGAGCGGGAAAAACACTCGCGATTGCTGACGCGAACCTGGCACGGGAGTAGGCAGTGTCCTACGCCCGTGCCGGTTTTTTGTACCGGGGTTTTGGTTTCCCGCCGTATCTTTTTACCGGCCGCACGAGAGATTACACGACGAGGTGGTTTTATGAGCGACCGGAACGAAAAGCGCAAGATGCCGCCGCAGACGCTCAGGCACCTGAGCACGGATGAGATGCGGGCACGACGCCGGGGACAGGGCGCGGAGGATTACGACCCGCGGGAGCTCGCCGGGGACGAGGCCGTCGGAAACCGGGCGTACTCGGGGGAAGGCGGCCGGGAGACCGGCAGCCCCGAACCTACTACCCCTCCTTGATGTCCGGCGCGTTATAATCGTTTCGAAATGCATAGTGACCGGCGTGGTGCTCCAGACCTAAAAAGGTCGGGAGAGAATAGGGAAGTCCAGTGTAGCTGCTAACAGTCCCGGGCAGCGAGTCTGGCGCGGTCCCGCCACTGTAACCGGGGAGCACCTCACAAGATGCCACTGCCTTTTGCCGGCGGGAAGGCGTGAGGTGGCCAGGAACCGGAAGCCAGGAGACCTGCCACGCCGCGTACGTGCTACCTTCGAGAGAAAGGGGAGTGCGTCTTTCCATGGAGGTTTCCCGCTTAACGGCGCCTTTCAACCGTCGTCGCCTTGCCTTCCTGGGTGTTCTCCTCGTCGTATCACTCGCGGTCACGTTGTTTGCGGCGGCCTGCACCAACCCCATTGGACACAAGCCCATGCAGGTTACGGACGACCTCGGGCGGACAGTGACGATCGCCAAGATCCCGCAGCGGATCGTCTCGCTGGCACCGAGCAACACCGAGATCCTTTTCGCTCTTGGGCTCGGTGACAAGGTAGTCGGGGTGACCGACTCCGACAATTACCCGCCTGCGGTGCAAAACATCGAGCGGGTGGGCGGTGCCTACAGTGCCGAATCCACCAACTTCGAAAAAATCGTCGCCCTGAAGCCGGATCTTGTATTGACCATCAACGTGGCATCGGTAATCTCCCAACTGGACAAGCTTGGCATCCCCACGGTAGCGTTGCAGCCGAAAGACATGGCCGGCGTGTTGCATGACATCACCCTGGTAGGGCAGATCACCGGCACCACGGACAAGGCGAATGCGCTGGTGTCAAGCCTCAACCAGCGCATCAAAGCAGTTACCGATGTGGTAAGCACGATTCCGCAGACAGAACGGCCGACGGTTTTCTACCAGGTTTCCACTGACCTGTGGACCACGGGCCCGGGCAGTTTCCAGGACAGCATCATCCAGATGGCCGGCGGTGTGAACGTGGCCCAGGATCTCGGGCAACCATGGGGGCAGTACAGCCTGGAGACGCTGGTGGCCAAAAACCCGGACGTTATCATCACTCCGTTCCCGGATGTGTACCAAAAGCTCAAGGGCGGCGCCATGCCCGGATGGGAAAATATCAAGGCGGTCAAGACCGGCCGTGTTTACCTGATTGACGCCGATATTATGTCGAGACCCGGGCCACGCCTGGTGGACGCCCTCGAACAGGTGGCCCGCGACCTCTGGCCGGACAAGTTCCACTGATGCCCAAGGCTGGAGGCGGTAGGGTACCATGACGGGTCCGGAGGTCTACCGGCGGAGGCAGGCGGCCCTGGCGGCGAAGATGACGGCAGGGCTGGCTGTTACCGTGGCCATCATGATCGTGGCCACCGGTATCGGCGCGGTGGATATTCCCCCCCGCACAGTGCTCGTCATCCTGGCACGGGCAGTGTCGGGGAGGCAGCTCTTCCCGTCGTGGCCGGTGGACCCGTCCTTTGTCACCATCATGTTGCAATTGCGACTGCCGCGTGTGCTGCTGGCGGCCCTGGTAGGGGCTTCCCTGGGACTGGCCGGGGCTGCCATGCAGGGATTCTTGCGCAATCCGATGGCTGACCCTTACATCACCGGTGTCTCGTCTGGAGCAGCACTGGGTGCAACCATCGCCATCGTCGCTGGTGTGCCGGTAATCGGGTGGTGGTCGGGATCGGTACCCGTGTTTGCCTTTGCCGGTGCCGTCGCGGCTTTGTCGCTTGTTCTTTTTCTCGGACGCGTAAACGGTACCCTGGCCGTCGTGCCCCTAATCCTGGCGGGCGTGGCCGTGAGCTCGCTACTGTCCGCGGTGGTGTCTCTGATGATGGTGCTACACGAGCCGCGGTTGGAGCAGGTCTTTTTCTGGCTCATGGGCGGGTTTTCCGGCCGCGGCTGGACCGAGGCGGGGGTGGTGGCCGGGTATCTTTTGGTGTGCGGGTTTGTCCTCATGGGACAGGCGGTACCGCTGAACGCCCTCGCCCTCGGTGACGACGACGCCCGCAGCCTGGGAGTAGATGTGAGGCGCAGCCAGTACCTCGTGCTGGGGGCGTCGGCCGTGCTTACGGCGGCGGCGGTGTCGGAAAGCGGGTTGATCGGCTTTGTGGGCCTCGTCGTGCCGCATATGGCCAGGCTGGTCGTTGGCCCCGACCACCGGTTTTTACTGCCGGCTTCCGGCCTTGGGGGAGCTGCCTTGATGGTACTGGCCGACCTGGTCGCCCGGCTAGCGATGCGGCCGGCGGAAATCCCGGTCGGCGTCATCACCGCCTTGGTGGGCGGGCCGTTTTTCCTGTACCTGTTGCACCGCACTCGCCGCGCCGGCGCGGGGTGGGCCTCACGATGAGCGACGAAATCGTTTACCGCCTCCATGGAGTCAGTTTCAGCTATCCTGACGCCCCGGTCCCCGCGGTGACCGAGGTTTCAGCCCATGTGGTTGCCGGGGAAATGATTGCGCTGATCGGGCCAAACGGGGCAGGGAAGTCGACCCTGCTCGGATTGCTGGGCGGCCTTGCGAAACCGGCCAAAGGCCAACTGGAGTTCCTGGGGCGGCCCGTGTCGCAGTGGCTCTCCCGCGAGCGGGCGCAAGCCATCGCCATGATCAGGCCTGAACTGGACAGTGCCTTCCCCCTCACAGTATTCGACGTCGTGGCACTTGGACGGGTGCCGTACCTGGGACGGTGGGGCAGGCTGACGCACGAAGACGTGCGGGTGGTCTTTGAGGCGCTGGAGGCGGCTGGCCTTGCCGGCATGGAATCCCGGCTGGTTGCCACCCTTTCCCAAGGCGAGCGGCAGCGAGCGGTCCTGGCACGGGCCTTGGCCCAAAAGCCTAGGGTGCTTCTTTTGGATGAACCTATTGCCCACCTGGATCTGGCGTACCAGCTTGATACGCTGCGGCGGCTGTCGGCCCTGGCCGCCGAAGGAGTTACGGTCATAGCGGCCTTGCACGACATTAACCTGGCCGCCCAGTTTTTCAACCGCATATGGCTGCTGTCCGACGGCCGGCTGGTGGGAGACGGACCGCCGGCCAGCGTAATTGATGGTCCTACCGTCGCGCGCGTGTTCCATGTCGACGTAAGCGTCTGGGTCGATCCGTTGACCCGGCGCCCACAGGTGAGCATCCCCGCCCGGTGACGCCGGGGCGTGACCGGCGTGCTTGACTTTCCGCAAACGATGGGCTTAGCATGCCCTGGGGAGGTGGAGGGCGTGCCCACCAAGGACGAAATCTTGCAGGCGCTTGCCCGCGTAAAGGATCCGGAGATCGGCCGGAGCATCGTGGAACTTGGCATGGTAAAGGACATCACCATCGACGACGGGGCCGTCGATGTCACCATTGCGCTGACGGTGGAAGGCTGCCCATTGCAGGGCAGCATCGGTGCGGACGTGCGGGACGCGGTACGGTCAATTCCAGGCGTGAGCACGGTGAATGTGAATCTCACCGTGATGACCAAAGAGGAACTGGAGGCCCTGACTGCCCGGTTGCGCGGCCCCAAGCCGGAGTCTCCTCTTCTGGAGGAGGATTCTCCCACCCGGGTGATCGCGGTGGCAAGCGGCAAAGGCGGGGTTGGCAAATCCACCGTCACAGTAAACCTGGCCATTGCCCTGGCACGGCGTGGTGCCTCGGTGGGGCTTTTGGATGCCGACATACTTGGCTTTTCCGTACCCAGGTTGATGGGGCTTTTGGGCGAGCACCCCACGGTTCTTAACGAAACCCTGTTGCCCATCGTCCAGTTCGGAGTCCGGGTCATGTCAATGGGATTTTTCCTGGAAAGCGAGGACCAGCCCGTTATCTGGCGGGCGCCGCTGCTCCGGAAGTATTTTGAGCAGATGATCACCGATGTGCACTGGGGCGAGCTCGATTACCTTCTTCTCGACCTGCCGCCGGGGACCGGCGACATGACCCTGAACGTGGTCCAGCTCATTCCTCGCTCCGAAATGCTGATCGTGACGACCCCGCAGGAGGCGGCGTCCCACGTGGCCCTGCGGGCGGGCGCCATGGCCTTCCGGGCCGGAATGGGCGTGCTCGGAGTGGTAGAAAATATGTCTTACTTCCGCTGCCCGCACTGCGGGGAGGTGAGCTATCTGTTCGGCCGCGGCGGCGGCGACATGGTAGCCACGTCCCTGTCGGTGCCGGTGCTGGGACGGATACCGATGACCGAAGCCATCCAGCGTGGGAGTGACGAAGGGGCACCGGTAATGGCCGTGGCTCCGCAGGATGATGCGGCCAAGGCTTTTGCCGACCTGGCCGCAGCCGTGGTCGAGGCCCAGCCGGTGCGGCCACAGCCCACTGCGGCCGAATAGCATGCGGAACCATTAGTCTGCCAGGGAGCGTGGGCACCATGGATGACACAAAAGCCGACGCCCGGGGACAGGTGAAACCCGACGAGGCCGAGATACGCGAGGCCCTGAAGCAGGTGATAGACCCGGAGCTGGGGATGGACATCGTTGACCTGGGCCTGGTTTACGACATCGACATCCACGATGACGGTACGGTGGTACTGACCATGACGATGACCGCTCCTGGTTGCCCGCTGGCGGCCACCATCACGGAGGACGCCAAGTGGGCCCTTCGGCAAGTGGAGGGGGTCAAAGACGTGCAGGTGGAGCTTGTCTGGGACCCACCTTGGACACCCGACATGATGAGCGAAGAGGCCAGGGCGCGTCTGTACGGGTGGTAATGCCATCCAAAAAGTGGGCATGAAAAATACCGCTTCCGCATAGCCGTGTAACGGCTCCCTGCGGGGGTGGTATTTTTGTTGCGCCCCAAGACCCACCACGCACGCCGGTTTTTAATTGCCACCGCCGTGCTTTTTGCCTTTGTGGCCAGCTGGCATCTGTGGCCGAGCGGGGCGGTGCCCGCCATAGCGCCGGCCGCCAGTTCTCCCGACGGCGGTGTGGACACCGGCCTGTGGGTGCAGCTGCACGAAGCAAGCGGCCGGCCGCAGCCGCGCGTGGCGGTGCTTGTGAATAGCCGACCAGTGGCCTATTTCCGCACTGAGGAAGTGGCCGTTCCGGTCAACCCGGAGGATCTCCTCGAGATCGACGGCAGCCGCGTCGCCCAGGTGCTTTTTTTCAGCGTGACGGCCGTAGGTGACGCTGTGCTCGTTCCGTCCCCCGGCACATACGCTGCCACCTGGCGAAGCATCGCGATCGTGGGCCGGGTGCAGATCCGGCGTCCGGACGCGGTCGCGGTGCTTTTCCTGGCACGGCGCGGCCCTGATTTTGTGCTGGTACCCGTAAAACGGGCCTTGCCACCGGCCGCGGGAAATCAGGACGTGCTGGAGCAGGCCCTCACCACGGCCCTCACAGCGCTGTTCGCCGGACCCACCGGGTCGGAACAGAAAGAAGGCATTTTCACCCTGTTGCCACCTGGAACCACGCTGCATCGCGTGGACGTGGAAGGCGACGTGGCTTATGTGGATGTTGACGGCCGGGCCGAGTCCGGCGCCGTCCCCGCAACCCTCAACTTGCGGCTGGCAGAAATCGTCGGCACGGTATTGGAATTTCCGGCCGTGCGCGAGGTGGTGCTGCTGGTTGATGGCGAAATGGTGGGACCGGAGCGGCCGTTTGGTGCCGGCGGTCCCACCCCGGACCGCCTGAACCGTGCCTGGCTGCCACTGCCAATCGAACGTCCACTGCCGGCCGCCGGCCCGTAAGCCGTGGTCTACCCTGTGCTATAATCTTCGCGGTTCGCGGAGCCGACTTCGCAACCGACATCAAGCCAACCGGCACGTGGGGGAGGGCCACGTTCGCCTTGCATCCTGACACTCTCATCGCCATTGACGGCCCGGCCGGCGCCGGGAAAAGCACGCTGGCCCGCGGCTTGAGTGCCCATTTTCACTACCGCTATGTCGACACCGGTGCCATGTACAGAGCTGTCACGCTGGCGTGCCTGCGCCGGGACATCGACCCCGATGACGCTACCGCCATTGCCGCCATGTTGCGTAACCTCGACCTGCAGGTGACGCCGGGAACCGGCGGGCAGCCCTCGCAGGTTTTTCTCGATGGTGAAGACGTTACCCCCCACTTGCGCGGGCCGGCCGTAAACCAGGCGGTGTCGGTGGTTTCCCGTCACCAGGCTGTCCGATCGTTCCTGGTGGCCCGCCAGCGGGCTTTGGCCGAGGGTGGTTGCATGGTCATGGATGGCCGTGACATCGGGACCAAGGTATTGCCGTGGGCCAAGGTGAAAATATACGTGACCTGTTCGCTCGAGGAACGCGCCGCCCGCCGGCAGGCTGACCTGGCCCGGAGCGGTCTTGCCACGGGACACGAGCATGTGGCCCGTGAGCTCCACCGGCGCGACAGCCTTGACCAGGGCAGGGCGATCGACCCGCTGTCGCAGGCCGAGGACGCCGTGGTCATCGACACCACCGGCCGGGAGGCGGCAGACGTGCTGGCCGAGGCCATTAACGTGTGCCTGGCGAAAGGGATAGTGGCTTTGCCAGGGGGCAAGGAAAAGTGAGCGCATTTTACGCGTTTGCCCGGATGATCGTGGCCCCCATCGTGTACCTGCTTTTTTGGCCGCGGGTGTCAGGGCGGGAGCACCTGCCAAAAACCGGACCGGTGCTGGTGGTGGCCAACCACAAGAGCTGGTGGGACCCGGTTCTCCTGGGCGTGGTCCTGCCTAGACAGGTGCACTTCATGGCCAAAGCCGAGCTTTATCAGAACCGCGTCTTCGGTACTGTACTGCGGTGGCTGGGCGCCTTCCCCGTACGCCGCGGTACGGCGGACCGGGCCTCGCTGCGCCAGGCGTTTGAGCTTCTTTCCCGCGGCCGCGTCGTGGGGCTTTTCCCGGAAGGCACCCGCAGCCGCACCGATGTTCTCAAGGCCCCCGAACCAGGCGCCGGCTACATCGCTTTGCGAACGCCCGTCACGGTGGTGCCGGCAGGGATTATCGGCCGGTACCGGCTGTTCCGCCGCATGTCTGTCAGTGTCGGGCCCGCCATCGACATGGACGATCTCCGGCACGGGCGGGCGGACATGGCCACAGCAGCCAGGGCCTCCGACCGCATGATGGCCTCCATTGCGGGCTTGTGCGGCCGCCAATGGCCGGTCCGCGAATTCAATAAAATGTTAGACACTAAAGCCGATTCGGTGTAGATTGTATCTGGCATTGCCACAGTAACTGTCCGGGGTAGCTGACTTTGGAGATTATCATCGCCCAGAAGGCCGGCTTTTGCGAGGGTGTAAAACGGGCCATCGAAATTGCCCAGAAGGCGGCCAGTGAACATCCAGAAGGCGTGCACACACTCGGCGAGTTGATCCACAACCGTCATGAGGTGGCCCGTCTTGCGGAAAAGGGTGTGCACCTGTCGGAATCGCTCGCATCGGTGCCAGGCGGCGCCGTGGTTTTTCCCTCTCATGGTATCTCTCCTGCCCTCAGGGCACAGGCACAAGCCCGTGGCCTGCAGATTTACGATGCCACCTGCCCCAAGGTGAAACGCGCCCAACGGCTGGCGGCCAGCCTGACAAGTGCCGGCTACCAGGTTGTCATCATCGGCGACCCGGCCCATGCGGAAGTGCGTGGGATCGTGGCCCACACCGACGGTCGTGCCGTGGTGGTGTCGAACCGCGCCGAGGCGGAGGCCTTGCCGCCGGCAGAAAAGGTTGCGGTGCTTTCGCAGACGACCCACCGGGCAGAAGATGTGAATGATATTACTGCGGTCATCCGCCAGAAGGCCAGACAGCTGCGCGTAGAGAAAACCATGTGCGATTGGACGAGCGATGCCCAGCGCTACGCCCGTGAGCTGGCCGCCCAGGTCGATATGATGGTCGTGATCGGGGGACGCAACAGTGCCAACACGCGTAATCTTGCTAGTGTAGTGCACGACAGCGGCAAGCCAGCCTATCATATCGAGGATGCGGATGAACTGCGTCCCGAATGGTTTCTGGGAGTACGGCGGGTGGGCGTCACCGCCGGAGCATCGACGCCCGAGTGGATTACCGAGGAGGTCGTGAGGAGAATGCAGTCGTTCGATGGGACTACGGAAGAAGAAAAGTACACAGGCGGCGACACAAGCGAGCCCTCTGTACCGGCGGGTGCTACGGAACCTGCCGCTGCGGAACCGGAGGAGGAGCACATGACCGAGGACATGATCGGCCTGCGGCCAGGCCAGCTCGTGACCGGCCGGGTGGTGGCCAAGACCGATGATGGGCTGCTTGTCGACGTCGGGTATAAAACCGAAGGACTGGTACGCCCTCACGACATCTATCCCGCGGGAGTGCCCACGGCCGGCCGCGAGGTTGAGGTTGGCGACGAGATCGATGTGGTGGTTCTACGCATCGACGACAAGGACGAGGGGCGGCCGCTCCTTTCCCGCCGGCGGGCAGAGGAAGACAAGGCCTGGAGCCGGCTGGAAGAAGCCTTGCAGAATGGCGAGGTCATCACCGCCAGGGTCACGGAGACCACCAAGGGCGGCCTCATCGTGGACGCCGGTGTGCGGGCATTTATGCCGGCCAGTCAGGTAGGCCTCGAATTCATCCGCGACCTCAGCCCATACGTTGGCACCGAGGTGCGGGCGCGCGTCCTGGAGGTGGACCGCAAGGCACGCAAGGCCATTCTCTCGGAGAAGGCGGTTCTGGAAGAGGAACGCCAGAAGGCTCGCGAAAAGATCTGGAATACAATCCAGGAAGGCGACGTGCTCCCGGGCAAGGTCAAGCGCCTGACTGATTTCGGTGCGTTTGTCGATATCGGCGGGGTGGACGGCCTCTTGCACGTGTCCGAGCTCTCATGGACGCGTGTCCGCCATCCCTCCGAGGTGTTGCACGAGGGAGACACCATCAACGTCAAGGTTCTCAAGGTGGACCGGGAGCGGCAGCGGATTTCCCTCGGTCTCAAGCAGCTTTTGCCCGATCCGTGGACCCAGGCGGCTTCCAAGTATCACGAGGGCGACATCGTGGAAGGCAAAGTGGTGCGGCTGACCGGCTTCGGTGCCTTCGTTGAGCTCGAGGAGGGGCTCGATGGCCTTGTGCACATCTCCCAGCTTGCTCCGCACCGGGTCGCCCATCCCGAGGAAGTGGTAAGCGTGGGCCAGGTGGTGCCCGTCAAGATTTTGTCCATAAATCCCGAGCAAAAACGGATCTCTTTGTCCATCCGGGAAGCCGAGCACGAAAAGAACCGGCACGAGGCGGCCGAGGTCACAAGCCAGCAGAAGTCCGAAGGGGTTACCCTGGGGGACATGGTGGGCGATGTGCTCGATCGCCTGCAGGCACGGGACGAGGACAAATCCGGACAAGACTAGTAACTGACCGCCAACGATTTACCGGCAAGTGAGCCCCGGCCACCACATGGCCGGGGCTTTTGTATTTGCGGGCGAGTGCGAGGGCAGAATAGGCCGTGACATTGTGATTTTTGCCTGTCCGCTCAACTTCGTCGTCAAGAGGTGTAGCTTTTGCCCGTTGGCATGATCGCCTTACTCATCGCCGCCGCGGCCGTTTACTTCGGCCTGGCTGAGCGGGCGCTCGACCGCATGCGGCTCACCGACCGGCAGGTCCTTGTGGTGCTTGTGCTGATCGCGGTGGCAAGCCTCGTGAACTTTACCGTGGTGCCCGGCCCGATAAGCCTGCGGGTGAACCTCGGCGGCAGTGTCGTTCCGGCCGCAGTGGCGGTGTGGCTCTTGGCGACCGCAGACACGGCCCGCGAGAAGACCAGAACGATAGTCGGGGTGGTTATCACCGCTGGGTTCCTGTACGCCTTGGCCCGTCTGATGCCCGCCGAACCCGCCCAGATGTTTGCCGAACCCACCTATCTTTTTGGGGTGACGGCTGGGCTGGTGGCGTACCTCGCCGGGCGCTCGCGCCGGGGAGCCTTTGTGGCCGGTGTGCTGGGTACCGTGGTGCAAGACCTCGCCCAGTATTTGTCGCTTTTGTACCGGGGTGTGCCTGGCAGCACGTGGCTGGGTGGGGCAGGCGCCTTCGATACAACGGTGCTGGCAGGGCTGGTGGGGGTGGCGGTGGCCGAAATGGTGGGCGAGGTGCGCGAAGCCTGGCAAGGCGGTCCCCGGAATCGGGGCGAGCGGCTGTGAGGAGGCTTTGGTTCCTGGCGCTGGTGGTCGCCGTCATATCCGCCGGCGTATTGGCCGGGGCGATGCCGGGGTGCGCCCTGGCGCCGGCTGTCTTCGAACCGCCTGAGCTTTCCGACGGGTACTATTCGATCGTGGACGAAAGCGGCCATCCCATAGTCTCGACTGGGCTTGGTGTCGTCGTGGGAGACGAATTCGTGACGACAGACAACCGGGTTTTTGTGGTGGTAGCCGTTCGTGACCGCGTCGCCACTGCCCGTTTCGAGCGCCAGGAGGACCTCGGGCCGTATCTGCCGGCCTCGACAGTACTGCTCTCGGCAGCTGCTCCACCCGCGGTGGGCATTTATCACACCCACAGCGACGAATCGTACATCCCTTCGGACGGCACCTCTGCCATTGACGACCGCGGCGGCATCTACGATGTGGGCGCGGCCCTGGCGCGGGCGCTGCAGCAGGCCGGCCTGGCTGTCCTCCATGACGAGGCTGTCCATCTGCCGCACGATGCGGGCGCCTACGCCCGCTCGCGGCGGACCGCCGCCAACCTGTTGCGGCAGGGGGCAAACGTGCTTTTCGACGTGCACCGCGATGCCGGGCCCGCGGCTGAGTACAGCCGCACCGTCGACGGGACGACGGTTGCCCAGGTCATGCTGGTGGTGGGACGCCAGAACCCGGCCATGGCCAACAACCTTGCGTTTGCACAGGCCTTGAAGGCGGCAGCTGACCAAAGGTTCCCCGGGCTTATCCGCGGGATTCTATACGCCCACGGCAACTACAACCAGGACTTGTCGCCCCACAGCCTGCTTCTCGAGGTGGGCGATGATCACAGCCAAAAAGAGGACGCTGAGAAGGGCGCGGCCATGCTGGCCAGCCTTGTCCCCGCGGTGTGGAACTCACCCGCCCTGTGGCAGACCCAGGAGCGCATCTCGTGGTCGGTCCTTTTCTGGTTGCTGATGGCCGTGGTCCTGGGGGGCGGTACGTATCTGGTGATTGCGAGTGGTGGCGTGCTCCAAGCCGCCACGCGGCTGGGACACATCTGGGAGAGTCTCAAGACCATGATACGGGGGCGGCGGCCGGCCTGATGGTGCCGGAGCTACCGTGGATGGCGGTTTTTCTTGGCGTGGTGGCGGGAACGGTGGCGCGGCTCATGCTTTTGCGCGTGGATTACCGCCAGTATCCCACCTATCCGGAGGCCTATCTTTCGCACCTGGCCATAGGCGTGCTCGCCGCCTTTACCGGTGCTGCCGTGCTGCCGGCCTTGCAGGAACACCAGTGGACGGCCGCCACGTTTTTGGTGCTCGTCGGCCAGCAGTTCACCGGGGTGCGGGACATGGAGCGGCGTTACTTGTCCAGGATCGACCGCGTGGAACTGGTGCCCCGTGGACCGGCCTACATCGAGGGCATGGCGCGGGCCTTCGAGGCCAGGAACTACGTGGTGATGGCAGTGGCTCTACTCACGAGCGGGGTGGCCCTCTTTTCGCACAATCCGCTGTTGGCGCTGCTCGGGGGAGCGGCGGTGGGTGTGCTTGGGTTTGTGGTGATGCGCGGAAAAACCGTGGGCGATATTGCCAGGGTGCGTCCCGGGCGCCTCGAGTTCAATGGCAGCCTGCTGGAGATCGAAGGGGTGGTGCTGATGGACGTGGGGCTCCGTGACGCTCGCGAGAAATGGCGCGAGCGGGGCCTCGCGGTGGTGCTGGAGCCAATAGACGAAAACGCCCGTGACACCCTGGCTTCGCCGGGGCAGCGCCAGGCGATGGTGCACGATGCCGCCGCCATCCTCGGCGTTTATATAGACGTCGACACCCCCGAGTTGACCCCTCTTGCGCGCCGTGACCTGCGGTCGGGCAACGTGGTCTTGGCGGCCATGCTCATGGAGCCAGACATCGGCCCGCTTCTTGAGGTGGTGAAGCGTACGCCGCTTCTGGAGGCCTCGGTAAGGCGGCCGAACAGCGTCCGGCCCGGCCGGCGGGCGGCGGATTGATGGCGGCGGGACGCGACGCCACCGAAAACGGGAGGGACGCACTTTGGAGCAGATCGAGACCGTTGGTGACATTATCGCCGCAGTGACCATCGACCGGGAGTCCGTGGCTGGCTTGCCGACCATCGTCGCCCGGGATGAAAAGGAGCGTGAGCGGATCGCCAACTACATGGCGCGTATCTTTCAAGCCGTCGTACACGACCTCGAGAACGGAACGTATTTGATTGTCCGGCACTGACAAACCCCTGATTTTCCATGCCCCGCGGTATGTGCTGGCCCGCGAAGCCGCCAGCCGCTACCTTGCCCGGTGCGGGACCGCACGCACGGCGCCGGCTGGAGACGCAAACGCGCCCGGACACCTGTTGTACCTCGGGGACGACCGGGCTGGGCGGCCGGTCTACGCCGTAGCCCTGCCCGGCACGGCCGCGTACATTGCCCTGCGGGCCTGCCGTGGTCTTACCCAGGCCTACGGTCAAGATCCGGGGCGGCTGTTTTTTCTGCCCGCCGGGACCATTGCCCACTTGGTGGATGGCATGCCCGGCGACGATGAGCTGCGGTCATACGAGGGGCCCGTGAGCCTTCGCGCCACGCGCCTGCCGCCCGCCGGTTCGGACGCCCCGAAGGTTTTCTATCATTGCTTCGGGTCGGCGCACACGTCGGTGACCGCGGCCAACATCCACCTCGGCCGGCTTCCGAGCAACCGGCGGCCGTCGGTCGCTGAAGTGATGGCGGCACCGGAGTTTGACCGTGCCCGGCACAGCGACATCGGCACAGTGATATTCATGGGCACCGACGGCGACGGCAAGGACGTTTACGTGGTTGGGCTCGGACACTACGAGGGCACGATACGGGAAGTCCTGGACGGGGTGATGCAGGCCCTGCGGCTGCCCGCCGGGAGGACGTTTTTTGTGAATGCAATCAACGGCAGCGGCATCTTCGTGCGGGCGGGCGGCTACCTTTCGCGGCGGCTTGGGCTCGTGCAGGTGGGCCGCCCGCTGGCCGCGTACGGCATCATCAAAAATTACAGTCTCTACGTGCGGGCGGCTGAACAGGGACGCCGGTGGCGTCCCCGCCTGGGAACGCCAGGTTGACCGAGGGGTCCAGGGTCCTGATAATGGGAAGAGCCTGCAGTATTTGCGGACCTTTGGGGGGAGTGTGACTACCTTGCTGCCCGTGGTGGCCATCGTCGGCAGACCGAATGTCGGCAAATCAACGCTGTTCAACCGCATCGTGGGCAGGCGCGCGGCAGTGGTGGATCCGACCCCTGGGGTCACCAGGGACCGGCTCTACGCGGAATGCGAATGGAACGGGCGGCGGTTTCTCCTTGTCGACACCGGTGGCATCAGTGCGGGTGACAAGGCTTTGCTCGCCGCAAGCGTGCGTCGGCAGGCCGAGGAGGCCATTGCCGAGGCCGCCGTGCTGATTTTCGTCGTGGACGCCCGTGCCGGCCTTCTGCCGGACGATGAGGAACTGGCCGGTCGTCTTCGCCGGGTACAGAAACCCGTCATACTGGCCGCCAACAAGACCGAGGGCGCCGGGGGACCAGCCTTGGCGACGGAGTTTTTTGCCCTGGGCCTGGGAGAGCCGGTGCCAGTGGCGGCCGAACACGGCCAAGGCATCGGCGACCTTCTCGACTTGGTGGTGGAGCGTCTGCCACCGGCGGCCGACGGGCCGGAGCCATTGCCGTCGAAAGACGACATCCGCGTGGCGGTGGTGGGGCGCCCCAACGTGGGCAAGTCGTCGCTAGTCAATGCCCTGCTCGGGTATGAACGCGTGATCGTGAGCGAAATCCCCGGTACCACCCGGGACGCGGTGGACGTGGTCGTGGAACGTGACGGGCAGCGCTTTGTGCTCGTCGACACGGCCGGGATGCGGCGGAAGAGCCGCATCAAGGACCCCGTCGAGCATTACGGGGTGCTGCGTGGGCTCGGGGCGGTGGAACGCGCCGACGTGGCGTTGCTCGTGATTGACGCCCAGGAAGGGGTCACCGAGCAGGACCAGCGCCTGGCCGGCCACGCGCACGAGGTTGGTTGTGGGTTGGTAGTGGTGGTGAACAAGTGGGACCTTCTGCCCAAAACCCCGACCACCGCCAAGGAGTACGAGGAACAAGTGAGGGCTCGGCTGGCTTTTGCCCCGTATGCCGCAGTAATCACCGTGTCGGCTCTCACTGGCCTGCGGGTAGGCAAACTGCTAGACCTGGTGAAGAGGGTGGCCGATTCCCGCCGTACCAGGGTGCCGGCCCATGTATTGCATGACATTGTTGCACGGGCGGTGGTGCTCAACCCGCCACCGGACAACCGTGGCCACCAACTGCGCATCCACTACGTCAGGCAGGCACCGGGCGTGCCGCCCACTTTTGTCTTTCTTGTCAATGACCCGGAGTCCGTTCATTTTGCCTACGCCCGCTATCTCGAAAATCAGCTCCGCGCGGCGTTCGGCTTTGAGGGGTCGCCTGTGCGGCTTTTGTTCCGGCGCCGCCGGAAAGGGACCACCGCCGAAAAGTAATGACTGCCAGGGGAGCAGCATAGAGTGTCCCAGGGAAAGTGGGGCCGCGTAAGCGGGTAGAACCTGCCCGTTGGGACATAAGCCGTTCCCGGCCTCCATATACATGCAAGCGGGACCAGGCGCCAAGGAGGGAACGGGCGGTGGAAACATTCGATATCTTCCGGGACATCGCCGAACGCACAGGCGGCGACATCTATATCGGTGTCGTGGGGCCGGTACGCACCGGCAAGTCGACGTTTATCCGCAGGTTCATGGAGCTTTTGGTGCTGCCGAACATCAAGGACCCGAACGAGCGCGAACGGGCGCATGACTCCTTGCCCCAGGGTGGTACCGGCCGGACCATTATGACCACGGAGCCCAAATTTGTTCCGGACGACGGCGTGGAGGTGGTGATCCGCGACAACATCAGCATGCGGGTGCGCCTCGTGGACTGCGTCGGCTACGGAGTGCAGGGTGCCCTGGGCTACGCCGAGGAAGACGTACCCCGCCTGGTGAACACGCCCTGGTCCGAGGAGCCGATGCCGTTCGAACAGGCGGCCGAGATCGGCACCCAGAAGGTGATCACCGACCACTCGACCATGGGCATCCTTGTGACCACAGATGGATCGGTCACCGGCCTGCTCCGGCGGGCCTACATCGACGCGGAAGAGCGCGTTGTGCAGGAACTGAAAAACCTGGGCCGGCCGTTCATTGTGCTTCTGAATTCGACGCACCCGGACGAAACCGGTACCCGCGAGCTGGCCGCCGAGCTCGAGCACACCTACGACGTGCCGGTACTCCCCGTAGACGCCGCCCGCATGTCGCTGGAAGACACGTATATCATCATGGAAGACCTTCTCTACGAATTCCCGGTTCGCGAGGTCACGCTGGAGCTGCCGCTGTGGGTGCGGGAGCTCGACAAAAACCACTGGCTCCGCGAGTCGCTGGAAAGTGCGGCTGCACAGGCCGTCAAGAGCATCCGCCGCGTGCGTGACATCGAGCCGGCTACCGCCGCATTGGCCAGGCACGAACGGGTGGCCTCGTGCACCCTGCGCAACCTGGACCTTGGCACGGGCGTGGCCCACATCGAGGTGGGCACGCACGAAGAGTACTTCCTGCAGGTGCTTGGCGAAATCGCCGGTCAGCCCCTGGAGGGCAAGGAACAGCTTCTGCGGCTTCTCAAGGACTGGGCGGTAGCGAAGCGGGAATACGACGTGGTGGCGGCCGGTCTGAAAGAGGTCCGCGAGACCGGCTACGGCATGGTACCGCCGCAAATCAGCGAAATCAGCTTCGAGGAGCCGGAGCTCATCCGCCAGGGCGGTCGCTTTGGGGTGCGCCTGCGGGCTTCGGCCCCGTCGATCCATCTGATCCGGGCCGACGTGGAGACGGAGGTCACGCCGTTTATCGGTGCGGAAAAACAGGGGGAGGAGATGGTCCGCTACTTACTCCAGCAGTTCGAGGACGACCCGAGCAAGGTGTGGGAATCTGACTTCTTCGGTCGCTCCCTCGCGGACATCATCCGGGAGGGCATCCAGTCGAAGCTGTACCGCATCCCGGAAAACGTGCAGGAAAAGCTTCAGGAGACTGTGCACCGGATCGTCAACGAGGGTACCGGCGGGCTTATCTGCATCATCATTTGATGGGTTCCGGCATGCACATGGTTTAACGGCGGCCAGGCCGGCACACAGCCGGCCTGGCTGTTTATATTCGCCTCGTGCAGGCAAACATATCGGAATGATGCCGCCTGGACAGGCAGGGCACGGGGTGGTCTTCGGTTGCCGGAAACGAAAGAAATCTTTCTGGGCATGGATATCGGCTCCGCCACGGTGAAGGTGGCCGGGGTGGACGGCGCGGGCGACATACTTGGCACACCGGTGTATGTCCGGCACGACCAGTATGCATCGCAACTCGAGGCGGCACGTGCCGCCCTTACCCGGTACTTGGGCCAGTTCGACCGGGCGCGTGTAGTTGGCAGTGGTGTCACGGGCAGCGGCCGCGAGCTTTTTGCCCACCTTTTGGGGGGTGCCTTGGCGAGAACGGAGATCTTCGCCCATGCCACCGGGGTTGGGTACATTCTGCGGCGAGGGATGGTCCGCGACCGGTCGGGGGAGGTGCTTTCGCGCGCGGGTACCGTGATCGAGATCGGCGGGCAGGATGCCAAGGTGATCGTGTTCGACGACGAGGGAATGCCGGTCTACTTCAACATGAACAGCATCTGTGCCGCCGGTACGGGCGAGTTTCTCGTGCAGCTGGCACAGGAATGCCAAATCAGCGTGGAAGATATCGGGCCACTCGTGGCTCAGTCTTCGTCGCCGGCCTACGTTGACGCTACCTGCACGGTGTTTGCCCGCCGGGCCTTTCGTCACCTTACCCAGCGCGGGGTTCCCCTCGAGGACCGTCTGGCGGGGGTGTGCGACGCACTGGTCAAAAACTACGTCCAGAATGTCCTGCGTGGTCATCCGGTGGTGCCGCCCGTGATCTTCCAGGGCGGCGTCGCGGCCAACGAAGGGGTACGGCAGGCTTTCGAGCGGGCCCTCGGTATGCCGGTCTTTGCCCCGCCGTTTCATTCCGTGCTTGGCGCCATTGGCATGGCGGTGATTGCCCGGGACACGGGCACGGGGCTTGGCGACACGGCCGGCAGTGGATGGCCAGAAGATTTTTTGCGCGGCAGTGTTTCGAGCCGGATCCGCTACTGCCGCGGATGCCAGAACAGCTGCGAGGTCACCGAAGCCGTGAGCGGGGCAGGAGACGATTTGCGGGTGATCGACGTCTTTGGCGGCCGGTGCGAAGGGGCTAAAAAGCCCGGACATCTTTCGGATGAGCCGCCCGCCAGGCAGATGCCCTACGTGGTGGTACGGCCCAAAACGCCAGTGCCGCCTGCCCGGTCACGACCACGGCGGCTCGCCCGGAGCGAGTACTTTGCTGGCATTGACTGTGGCTCGCGGGGTACGAAGTATGCTCTCATCCAGTCCACCGGTCACGGTTACGAGGTGGTGGCCGTCGGAACCGTGCCGACGGCCGGCAACGCCCTCGATGCCATCGGTGCGGCCGCCGCTGGCCTTCAACAGGCCCTGCCGGAGCGGGCCCGGTGGGGTGCCATCGGGGTTACCGGCAGTGCCGGTGAACTTGCCTACCACATGCTAAGCCGACCCGCCCCCGAAAATGCCGACTGTTTTGTGAGCGAGATTATTGCCCACTACCGTTTTGCCCGCGACATCGTGCCGGACGTGGGCACCGTGATAGACATCGGTGGCAACGATTCGAAGATCATCACAACGGGCGGGCACGGGATCAGCTTCGCCATGAACGACAAGTGTGCCGCCGGCTCGGGGGCGTTTCTGGAAGCGGTGGCGGCGCGGTTCCACGTGGATATCGAGGATTATGGGCGTGTGGCCATGCAGTCACGGGTGCCAGCGCGTATCGCCGGCCGGTGTGCGGTGTTCGGGGAAACGGATGTGGTGCACAAGGCCAGGCAGGGGTTCCCGGTACCGGACCTCCTTTTGGGGGTGGCCTACGCAGTCTGCCGGACTTATCTGACCGACACGGCCAAGGGCCAGAACATCCGGCTGCCGGTGGTGGCCCAGGGCGGCGCCTTTTTGAACACCGCCTTGCAGGAAGCGTTCCGCACCGCCCTCGGGCTTGGTCCGGACGAGTTTTTCGTGGCGGACGACCCGCGGTTGGTCGTGGGTGCCGGGGCCCTGGGGGCGGCCCTCGTGGCACGCGAAAGGTGGGAAACCGGGTGGTCGTCGCGTTTTTGGGGTTTTGACCACGCGGCACGTGCCCATTTCGAGACGCGGACTTTGGTCTGCCGGCACCCGCGGTGCGGGCGGCAATGCCCAGGGGTCATCGCACTCTTGTCCGACGGTGAGCCGGTGGCAGGGTACAAGTCTGTCGATTGCCCGCTGGGTTTTTTTGACGGTGTAATCACATCCTCCGAGGAGGCAAGCCATGTGGCCAGCCTTTTGGGACAAACGGCGTACAAGCGGGCGTGACATCACGCCGGCGCTGAAGACCAGCACCGCGCCCGGTTTCCGCAAGCAGAAAATGCCACCCAAGGTTGGCATGGTAATGGCTTTCACCGGGCACTATCTGTCGTCCCATCTGTTGGCACGGTTTTTGGAGGAGGCCGGTGCCCGGGTGGTAAAAAGCCAAGTGACCACGCCTGCCATCCAGGCCGTGGCCGCGGGCTTGGCGAACGCAGAACTCTGCCTGCCGCTTCGCATCTACGTCGGGCATGTGCAAGCTCTTTTGGCAGCCCATCTCGATCTCGATTACCTGGTCATGCCCATCATCCTCTCGGAAGACAACAAAGCCTCCACGTGTTCGAAGTACAGGGACCTTGCCGGTGCCACCGTCCGCAGTCTTGGGTCGTCGGTGGGCCAGGCGCTTGCCCGGGCGCCGGGCTGGCTTTCCTGGCTACTGGCACGGCTGGCGGGACCTTGGTGGCCGCATACCGATGCGGCGGGAAGGCGGCCATTGCCGCCCATTCTCGAACCGGAAATCCGCCACCTCAGCCGTGATTACCTTTTGCCGGTGTGCTTCGAGTTGTATCGTTCGGTTTTTCGATTTGGGCCGTGGGTACGGGGCGAGTTCCTGGTGCCCAGGCGGTGGTGGGGCAGGCTTGCCCCTCATTTGCACCGGGTGCAACAATACCTGGACCGGGCGTGGGTATATGTCATGGAGCACGATGACGCCAACGCGTCTGCACGGCGTCTTTCCGCCCTGTTGGCCGACCCCGGGCGGGTGCGGATCGGGCTTTTGGGCCGCAGGTACCTGATTGAAGACCCGGCCCTGTCTGCCGGCGCCAAAACCTTTTTCCGGCGGCGGGGCGTGGTGGTGATCACCCCCTACGATGTACCGGCGAATGAATTGAAGCCTTATTACGACGAAAAGGCCGGCTATTACGACACCCATCGGCTTTATGAGGCTTTTATCCGCTGGGCGCAGGACAAGGTGGATGGTTTTGTGGTGGCGGGCAGCTTTGGCTGCCACCCGGACGCGTTCATGAACGACTACTTGGCCGACAAGATACGCCGTCTGGGACTGCCCTGCTGGGTGTTCAAGTTCGACGAGCCCGTATCGGATGGCGGCTTTTTCACTCGATACGAGACCATCATTGGGTTTCTCGAAAGGCGGCGCGACCGGCGGATGCGTGCGGCAGCCGCGGTGCCGGCAAACACCACCGCCGCAGGACCTACCGGGGCCGCACCCGCTTCCGGCCGGCCAGCCCGCCCCGTTATCGTCTGGCCGGACATGGGGCCGGTCGTCAACCTGCCGGTGATGGAAATCCTGCACCAGCTTGGACTCACCCAGTATGCCTGGCCGCCAAAGGCTCTCGATGCCGAGGCCATGAAGCTCGGGAATGATCTGTACACAGAATCTTGCTCGCCGTATGCTGCCGCGACCGGTACCCTCAAACGGTCCATCATGGAGGCACAAGCTCACTTCGAGCGGGAGGCTGCCTTGCGCGGGCAACCGCCGGTGCCGCTGCGATTTGTTGTCCTGATGGCCAGAGGCGAGGGTCCGTGTACATTCGGTTGGTATGCGATTGCCCACAAGCGTCACCTGGCAGCACAATTGGCAGAAGTCCTCGCCCCGCACGGCCACACCGTCTCGCTGGTCACCGCCGGTCTGGACGGGCTGTGGGAAGTCTTGGAGGAATTCGCCCGCACCGGCAAGGCCAGGCGGATGCGGGCTTTCCAGGCGTACCTCACGGCCAGCCGCACGCAGTGGCGGGGGATGCGGCCATGGCACAGGCTGGCCGTGACACTGAACATGTGGGGCACCCTGGCCCATGTTTTCTTGTGCGGATGGGAGAAGATGGGGGCCGTAGAGGACGTGCGAGCTTTGGCCATGACTGTACATGCCCACGAGATGAGGACCGGTGATATTACAAACGCTTATCACCAGGCACTGGAGGTGCTGGCCGGGGCGCACGGATTGCTCGGCATACGACGGGCGCGCCATAAGGCTCTGGGGCTTTTGCGGCAGGTGCCGGTGGACCGGACGAAAAAGCCGCGGGTGGCGGCCGTAGGAGAAATTTACGTGGCCACCGCGTCATATGCCAACCGGGGTGCCTTGGAAAAGCTTCTCGGCGACGAGGGGATCGAGGTGGTGCCAGGCACATCGGTGCGAGCCTTTGTGGGCCACTCCCTCAAGGAGATGGTACGGCGGGCGGTGTGGCGGCAGCCGCTACTCTCCCGGTGGGCATCCTGGGGTGCGCTGCGCGGGTGGTACCGGGGAGGTACCACCGGCCGGGGCCAGGACGCGCGGCCTTTTGCCTGGCGCGATGCTGGGGGCGAAGGCATCGTGTCCGTGGCGGCCGCCCGGCGCCTTCTCGAGGATGGCTGCGACGGCATCGTGCATGTTTATCCGTTCAAGTGCATGCCAGAAGGGCTCGTCAAGGGGGCGATGGCTGAGCTCGCGTCGTTTTACGGTGTACCGTATCTTGCCCTGAGTTTTGACCGCGAGAACGACACCGAACGGCTGCGAACGGAACTCGCGACTTTCGCCGCCGTTCTGCGTGAGACTGTCGGGGAGGGGCGCTGGCAAGCCCTGCCCCTAACATGGTTCCGGGCGTTGAAGAGGCGTCTCGCCGGGACGTTGCTTGGCCTGGCCGGACGCTCGGTGGGGTCGCGGCTGGGATAAGCGCGAGAAAATGTGTAAAAAATGTCTGGCCGAACTGGATAGAAGCAGGAAAATCACCGATGAAAGCGAATAGAGCCCAGCGGTCAAAGGGCCGGAAGCAAGCGGCCCGCAGAGCAGCGTGCAAAGATATTCAGAGGGAGAGGGAGGTGACACAATGACCAAAGCGGAACTGGTAAATAAGGTAGCGGATACGACCGGGTTCACCAAGAAGGATTCAGCCAAGGCCGTGGATGCCGTCCTGGGTGCGATTTCCGGGGCTTTGGGGGCCGGGGACAAGGTTTCCCTCGTTGGGTTCGGCACCTTCAGCATTCGGAATCGCGCTGCCCGCAAGGGTCGCAACCCGCAGAGCGGGAAGGTAATAAGCATCGCTGCCCGCCGGGTACCGGTGTTCAAGGCAGGTAAAGCCCTAAAAGAAGCCGTTCGTTAAGGGCTTCACCCTCGTAAGTACTACCGGCCCCGGGCGGAAGCCCCGGGGCTTTTTCTTCCATTGGGGCGGGTCGATACTGGCAGGCGGCTTTTGTGCCGCGGGAAAGGATGGCCCATTTGATTCTGCAAGGGGTTGTCTTGCCCTATATCACCATAGCCGCACTTACCGTAGTGGTGGCTCGCTTAGCACCACCGTCATTTTACCTCGCAAGCCAGATCATTCTCCTGGTGGCCGCGCTACTAGTGACCGCATGGGCGGCGCGCAGGGTGCCCGCTCCGGCCACCGCGGGCGGCCGCAAGGCACCCGATCCCTGGTCGTCCTTGGGGTGGGCATTGCTGGTGTTTGTGTTGATCATGGCGGTGCGCCTCCCCTTGTACGTGGCGACGCGTGGCATCTGGGATAAGGCCGTCATCTACACTCTTGTGTTTGCGGTGGCGTTTCGCGTGTACGGGCGTGACCGGGAATGGCTTGGCCTCGGCGGCCGGTATCTCGATCGTTACCTTGTCGCGGGGTTGGTCATGGCCGTTTTCGTGTGGGTGGTCATCGAGGGGCTGACCGGGCTTTACTACTTTCTCGGTGCCCACGGTGTCAGTGTGACCTGGTATGGTTCCTGGTCTCCGCTGATCGTACCAAACCTTGTCATATTCGGAATCGGTAACTTGGCAGAAGAGCTTTTCTTCCGTGCCTTTCTCCTGCGGTCATGGCGTCGTTTTTGGGGCGTGGTACCGACCACTGGGCTTGCCGCTCTTTTGTTCGGTCTATATCACATAAACTATGATCTTGCTCCGCTCGACTTCGGCGCCATGGGGTCGTATGTGGTGTTTGCGGCCACCTTCGGCGTGGGCATGTGCATCATTTTCCAGGAATTCGGGCACGTCGCGCCCTCCACGGTCGCCCACGTACTCTACAACACCACCATCGCTTCCGGGTTTTACACTTTTGACTTTCGTGCCCAAGAGATTTGGCTGCCAAGCACGGCTGGGTTCATCTTTTATTACGGTCTTGAGCTGTTGATTTTCATGTTTGTTCTGCCGCGGGTCGCCCGCCGGGTAAGACTGGCGTTGCAACTGCCGGCAGCGGAAGGAGAGAGATAGGTGAAGAGCACGCAGGGGATCATAAACCGGTACCGCGAGTTCTTGCCGGTGCCAGCCGCGACATCGCCCGTGACCCTGGGCGAGGGGTCCACGCCTTTGGTGCCTGCACCGGCCGTGTCACGGGCCGTGGGTGGGCTGCCTGTGTACCTCAAGGTCGAAGGCCAGAATCCTACCGGCTCTTTCAAGGACCGGGGCATGACGGTGGCGATGACCATGGCCAGCGAACGCGGGGCCAAAGCCGTCATCTGTGCCTCCACTGGCAATACTGCGGCATCGGCGGCCAGTTACGCGGCCAGAGCGGGCCTGCCTTCTTACGTGGTGATTCCGGCCGGGGGGGTGGCGATGGGGAAGCTCGCCCAGGCCATCGCCCACGGGGCACGCGTGGTGCAGGTCGATGGCAACTTCGATGCGGCCCTGCAGCTCGTGCGGGAACTCGTGGCACGCCACCCGGAGGTGGAGCTTGTCAATTCGGTCAACCCGTATCGCCTGCAGGGGCAAAAAACGGCGGCCTTCGAAATCGTTGATGCGTTAGGCGATGCCCCGGACTACCTCGTGCTGCCGGTCGGAAACGCTGGCAACATTTCTGCATATTGGATGGGATTCAAAGAATATCGGCAGGCGGGGTGGTCCGGCCAGCTGCCGGTAATGCTGGGCATCCAGGCGGAGGGGGCGGCCGCGATGGTGCAGGGGGCTGACATCGACAATCCCCGTACCTTTGCCAGTGCCATCCGGATCGGCCGTCCTGCGAGCCGTAAATTGGCTCAAGCGGCGGCCGACGAGAGCGGCGGGCGGTTCTGGGCCGTATCGGACGACGAGATTGCACAAGCCCAGCGCCTAGTCGCACAGGAAGAAGGCATCTGGTGCGAGCCGGCTTCGGCGGCCTCGGTGGCGGGACTGATCAGCCTTTACCGAGCCGGCTACTGGCGCGACCGGCCAGCCGGAAGCGTCGTGTGCGTCCTGACGGGGCACGGCCTCAAGGATCCAGAGCAAGCGAGCCGGCTTGGATTTGCTCCCCAGACCATAGGAATTGCCCTTACCGAACTGGAAAGTGTTTTGGGTCTTGGGTGAACCGAAGCGGGATCAAGGACTGCACGGGGAGGTGGCACCATGAGGCCGGATCGCGGAGCGTCCAAGGTGCGTGTGCGAGTGCCGGCTACCACGGCCAACCTGGGTCCAGGGTTTGACTGCCTGGGTGCGGCCCTGGAGATCTACAACGAGGTCGAGCTGGCCTGGGCAGAAAAGGACGAGATAGTCATCGAAGGAGAAGGCGCCGCAAGCCTGCCGAGAGACACTTCCAACCTGGCGTGGCGGGCAGTGGCAGCCGTACGGCGGGCGGTAGAGAGCCGCCATTCCAAAGCCGGCGAGAGTACCCACGCCGGTGGGAGTGGCTTCCGCCTGACCCTGTTGAATCGCATCCCGCTTGCCCGCGGGCTCGGCAGCAGTGCGGCGGCCATTGTGGGGGGTATGACGGCAGCCAATCTTCTCCTGGGCGGCGGCCTAGGCGTGCGCGAGCTCCTCCAGCTGGCGCTGCCCATGGAAGGACACCCGGATAACCTGGTGCCTTGCCTCACCGGCGGCATGACCGTGGCGTACGCCACGGGTGACGGCGAGATCAGCTACCAGCGGCTCGGCATCTTTAGCCGCATCGACCCGGCCTGGTACGTGTTGTATCCTGAGCTCGAGGTGTCTACGTGGGAGGCGCGCGGGGCCTTGCCGGACAGCGTACCCCTTGCCGACGCGGTGCACAACCTGGCCAGGGTGGCCCTTCTGGTTACCGCGTTTGGGGAGGGGCGGCCGGAGCTTTTGGTTGAGGCCACGCGGGACCGTGTGCACCAGCCGTACCGGCGTTCGTTGTACCCCTGGCTCGAGGATTTGCTTGCCGCCTGCCGGTCGTGGGGGGCGTACGGTGCTGCCCTCAGTGGAGCGGGGCCGGCGGTGGTCGTGTGGGCACCGCCCGGCGCGGAAAACAACCTGCATTTTGGTCTCGAGAGATGGGCACAAAACCAACGGGTGCCTTGGCATCTGCTTCGCACTACCCTGGCCATGACCGGGGCCACCGAGGTGCCAGTGGAGTAGCCGGGGCGGGGAGGAGGTCGGCCCATGGAAATAACCAAGATTCCCTGGCCGGAGATGGCGGCCGAATTCTACCACACGGTCCTGCCAGGGGGCATGGAAGTGGCGGTGTGGCCGCGTCCGGGGTTCCACCGCAAGTATGCGGCCTTCGGCACCCATTTCGGTGCCATCGACCGCCGGTTCCGCACAGCCGGGGGCGAGTTTATCGAAGTGCCGGCAGGCATCGCCCATTTTTTGGAACACGAAATGTTTGAGAAGCCTGACCAACCCGTCATGGACGCCTTTTCGGCACTTGGCGCCGATCCGAACGCCTACACGGGTACCGCTTACACGATCTACCTTTTTTCGGCCGTGGACAATTTTGAACCCGCGCTCGACACGCTAATCCGGTACGTCCAGAAAGGAATCTTTACCCCCGAGAGTGTGGCGAAGCAGAAGGGCATCATCGAACAGGAGATCAGGATGTACCTGGACCACCCTTCGTTCATGGTCTACGCCAACCTTCTACAGGCGATGTACAAAAGCCACCCCATCCGCGATTACGTGGCGGGCACCGTGGAATCAATTCAGGGGATTACGCCAGAGCTGTTGACGCAGTGCCACCAGACGTTCTACGACCCGCGGCGAATGATTCTTTGCGTGGTAGGCGACGTCGAGCCAGGGGCGGTGGTCGAGCTGGCCGCCCAGGCCCTCGACATGCCGTCTGGGCCGCCGCCCGCAGTGGAGCGGTTTTATCCGGACGAACCGGAGGGGGTCGTGGAAGCACGGGTAACGAGGGAAATGCCGGTTTCACGTCCTTACGTGTACGTGGGCTTCAAGGGCCCGCAGGTCGATCCTACCGGTGCCGAGGGATTGCGGCGCGAGATCTTGGCCAGCGTTGGCTTGCAGGCTCTTTTCGGCGAGGCGACGGGCTGGTACCAGGAACTGTACCAGGACGGCACGATCACCGAAGGATTTGGTGCCGGTTACGAGCAGTACCCCAAAGCGAGCTACGTGCTGATGGGTGGTCAAAGCGAACATCCGGAAAAGTTTGTCGATAAAACCTTCCAGCGGATCGAAGCGTTTTACCGCGATGGGCTCGACCCCACTGGTTTTGAGCGTGTGAGGCGCCAGCTTATTGGCAACCTGCCGGCGTTGCTGGACCAGCCCGATGGTCTGGCCCACCAGTACATTACATACCGGTTTTGGAACTGGGATTTGCTGGATGTGGCCCGCGTGATCCGCACCGTCGACATGGAGGAAGTAACGAGCTTTCTCCGCTCCAACCTGCGCCGCGAGGCGGCAAGCATCTCGACTGTGACGCCGCCTGATTCTGGTACCATGGCAGCCGTGGGGGGTGGGGTGTGATGCCGTCCGAATCATCGCAAGGGCCGGCAGCGGAAGAGTTCGTCCATTTGGCACTTGGTGACGGTCTTAGCTTGCATTTGTGGCCCACCAAGCAGTTCAAGACGGTACGCCTGGCGGCGTTTGCCCTTCGCCCGCTTGATCGTGCGGAGGCAGCCAGTGCCGGTCTCTTGCCGCTTGTGCTCCGCCGCGGGTCAACGCATCATCCCACTGCCCTCTCGCTCGAGGAGACCCTGTCCGACATGTACGGAGCCAGCCTCGAAGGAAGTACGCGCAAGGTCGGTGAACACCAGGCCATCAGTTTTGGCGGGGCTTTGCCCGACGAGACGCTGGTGGGGGAACGTGGTCTCACAAACGGGCTTTTGGCCCTCATGCACGAGTTTGTCAGTTCGCCTGCGCGGGTAGGACATTCGTTACGGCCAGATTATGTGGCCCAGGAAAAGGCGCTCCAGCAAGCCCGTATAAAAAGCCTGGTGAACAACAAGCAGAGCTATGCCCTGTGGCGCTGTACGGAGGAAATGTGCCGCGAGGAACCGTTCGGCACGTACGTCCTCGGTGACCTAGACACCCTGGAGGCCGTGACCCCGGAAAGCCTCTCGAGCTACCATGAGCGCGTCCTGCAGCAAAGTCCCATCCACGTGTTTGTGGTCGGGAACGTGGACGTGGAGGCAATTACGCAGGTAGTCGCCGACCTCTGGCGGCGAACGCCGGGTGCCATCGCGCCGGTGCCGCCGACCACGCTCGGCCAAGCTCCAGCCACGCCCCGCCGCGTGACCGAGGACCACCCCACTTCGCAGGGTTGGCTGGTCATGGGCTGGCGTGTGCCCGTGGGCTGGAATGATCCGCTTCTTTATGCTGTCCAGGTATACCAGAACCTGCTTGGCGGCGGTGTGCATTCGCTTTTGTTCAAGCACGTCCGGGAGGAGGCCCACTTGGCTTACACCGCCTTCACGGCGTGGGAGCCTGCGAAGGGCATCATCCTGGCCTGTGCGGGCATTGATCCGAACAAAGCGGGGGAAGCCGAAAGCATAATGCAAAAACAGTTCGACGCCGTTGCCCAAGGTGGCTTTACGGACCAGGAGCTCGAGGTGGCCAGACGTTCGCTTGTCACCCGCATCCGTTCGAGCCTGGACAGCTCCGGCTGGCGTGTCCAGCATTATCTGCAGGGCGTAGTCGAAGGCCGAGTGCGTAGCACCGCCGAAATGCTAGCCAGCATCGCCGAGGTCGGCCGGGACGAGGTGCAAAAGGTGGCCGGAATGGCAAAGCTCGACACGGTCTTTTTCCTGCGCGGCACGGGAACCTGATGCCGCGTTCGGATACAGGGCCGGGGCGTTACACAATCATGGTTTTGATTACGGAGGAGAGAAACGTGGCAGAAAGATTCGTAGGTGCACCTTTGCAGATTTCAGCGGAAGAGCTCTCCAACCGCCGCGGGCAATTTGCCACCCGGTTGGCCGAGGAGGGAATGGCGGGGGCGGTTATTTTCGACCCGGCTTCCGTGTTTTACTTCACCAATTTTGCCTTTATTCCGACCGAGCGGCCCATCGCGTTGGTGATCTCGCACGACCGCCGCTCGGTGCTCCTCGTACCCCGGCTCGAGCGCGAGCATGCGGAAAAGCAGGCGGCGGTGGGCGAGGTCAGACACTACGATGAGTACCCGGATGCCGTACATCCCATGGCCCAGCTGGCCTTAATCCTGCGCGACCTCGGCCTTGGGACCGGTCCGATCGGGGCGGACCACGACGGGTATATTTCGCCCTGGGGTTATATGGGGCCGTCCCTGTCGGAGGCGGCGGGCGTGCGGGTTGTGGATTGCCGTCGTCTGGTGCAGGAACAGCGCATGATCAAGTCGCCGTCGGAAATCGCCCTCATCCGGGAGAGCGCCCGCTGGGGCAATCTCGCCCACACACTCCTGCAGCAGTATGCCAAACCCGGAGCCATGGAAACAGATGTTTCCGAACGGGCATCCCTGGAGGCGACCAGGGCCATGCTCATGACCCTGGGGCAGTTCTACCGGCCTTTGCGGGGGAGCGGAGCCGCGGCCGGTTTCCGTGGCCAGGTGGGACGCAATGCGGCGATCCCGCACGCCATGACCATCAACGCCGTGTTCCAAGAGGGGGACATCCTGGTGAGCGGTGCCGGTGCCACCGTGGGCGGGTACGACAGTGAACTCGAGCGGACGATGTTTGTGACGCGCGCCGGGGCCGAGGAGCGCAAGTACTTCCAGCTGATGTTGGAGGTGCAGGACTTGGCCTTTGACACCATTCGCCCCGGTATCGAGTGTGCCGACGTGGACCGGGCGGTGCGCCAGTTCTACAAGGATCACGGCATCGAAGCCTATTGGCGGCATCATACCGGGCACGGGCTCGGGCTGGAGGGGCACGAGGCACCGTTTTTTGACATTGGCGATCACACGATGATCCGGCCAGGCATGGTTTTCAGCGTCGAGCCGGGGATCTACGTGGACAACCTGGGCGGGTTCCGCCATTCCGACACCATATTGGTGACGGAAAACGGCATCGAGCGGCTGACGTATTACCCCCGCGATCTCGAGTCCCTCATTTGCTGAGTGTGGTCAATGGAAAGGTACAGTGCCGGGGCGCCGCCCAGGGCTCAGGCGGGCTGGCGGCTTTCCCCCGGCACTGGCACCTTCCGAAGCATGGCGTAGAGGGAAAGGTCGTATGCGACTTTCAGCCCGCCCGAGAGCACGAACGGAATCGCCCCGCCCGCCATCGACAGAACGAGGCCTGACACGGTCGGAGAGATGACACTGGCCGCGGGTCGGACGGCATTGGTGAGACCCGCGGCGGCTGCCCGTTCGTCCGGTTCCACGATTGCCATCGTGTAGGCCTGGCGTGTGGGAACGTCCATCTGCGACAGGGCAAAACGGGCGAGCAGCACCAGGGCGGCCAGTGGCAGGTTCGGCATGAATGGCACCAGCATCAGAAGCACGTTGGACGGCAAATGTGAAAAGACCATGGTGTTGAGAAGCCCAAACCTGTCTGCCAGCCTGGCCGCCAGCAGGAACGAAAGGCCGGAAAGTAGGTTGGCCGCGGAGAGGATCGGTCCGATTACCCCCAGACCGATCCCAAACCGCTGGTGGAACCACAGGGCAAGCATTCCCTGGACGACGAGGCCACCCGCCATGGCATCGACGCCGAACAGGGCCGTAAGCTGCAGCACAACTTTGCGCGAGCGGTGCAAAGGGGCGTGCGGCCCGGCGGCCGTCGGTTTCACCTCTGCGGCGGGGCCGAGGCGGGTGTACAGCACCAAGAGTACCAGTCCCACCGCCGCGTATGCCCACATGAGAAGCCCCTCTGCACTGGTCTGGGTGATCCCCCAGTGGGGAGCCAGGGCGCTAAGGCCGGCTACCAAGGCTCCGAAGGCCGTTGAGAACGAGGCAATCAGGTTGTACCAGGCATAGGCCCAGGTCTGCCGACCCTCGGAAACCCCGGACATGATGGCTTGCTCGAGCGACATGAAGGGGCCGATCTCCTGGCCGCTCGGGCTCAGCATGCCGATCGCGGCGGCCACCATTAGCACAAACGGGTTTGTCGAGCTTGCTACCAGGGCTCCCCCCATGATCATCAGGGCAGCCGTAAGCTGCAGGAGCCGCCGCCTTCCCCACCGGCTGGCAATGAGCGCGAACGATGTCGTGAGTATGGCGCCCCCGGCCAGAGCCACGCTGAACACCACTCCCACTAGCCCACTTGAGATACCGCGGCTTTCGAGGTACAGGGGGAAGCTGGCTGCGAAAAAACCGTAGGCGAACGTTCGAATGGCCCGCGCCAAAAAAAGAAGATTGCGGTCACGAACGGGGGAGACTGCAGAGGGGGCCTGGGTGGGCTTTAGGGAATCCACTTTTCTTCGCTCCTTGACAAAAGGCCGGACGACTACCGGTCGCCGCGCCCGGTCGTCAGACTCTGGACGAAACTTCTGCTTTCGAAGTATTCTTCATGGGAGTGTGTGTTCCTGCGTGTGGAGGTCCGGACTCAGGTGGAGAATAGCGAGGCAACTGCAAACCCCCGGCGGTGGGTGATTTTGGCTGCCGTCATGCTTTCGGCGATCCTCGGGCCCATCGACGGCAGTGTGGTGAATGTGGCCCTGCCTACCCTCAGCGCGGCGTTTCACACGGGCATGAACACTGTAGGGTGGGTGTCGATGGCGTACCTGCTCGTGCTGGGCACCCTGATCCTGACATACGGTCGGCTCGGTGACATGTTTGGGTTCCGGCGCGTGCTCTTGGCCGGAGTGGCGATCTTCACGCTCTCGTCGGCCGCTTGTGCTCTGGCACCAAATATCTATGTGCTGATATTCTTCCGCGCCATCCAGGCTGCTGGTGCCGGTATGTTCATGGCCGTCGGCCCTGCTATCATCACGGCCACCTTTCCTCCGTACGAGCGCGGGCGTGCTTTGGGGATAAACGCTATGTCTATCGCTACCGGTCTCGCCTTCGGGCCTGCCCTTGGTGGTTTGCTCCTAACGGTTTCCACTTGGCATGCCATATTCCTGATCAACGTCCCGATCGGGCTTTCGAGCCTGGTCTGGTCGTATCACGTGGTACCGGCACCCGAGCACTTGACCAGACAGCAGTTCGACCTGGGCGGAGCTGTGCTGGGTTTCGTGGCCTTGGGAAGCCTTCTGTTGGTGGGCAGCTACGGTGAGGAATGGGGCTTTGTGTCGCCGTTGTCGATCGGGCTTTCCGCGTTGGGGGTGGCGGCGCTGGCAGCGTTCATGTGGTGGGAGGTCCGCGCTGCCCAGCCGATGCTGGATCTTGCTCTTTTCCGGAACCGGGTGTTTTCGGCCGCGAACCTGGCGGCGTTTCTCAACTTTACCGCCCAGAATGCTATGCTTTTCCTGATCCCGTTTTACCTGCAGCAGCTATTGGGTTATGACCCGGGTCACGTCGGACTGGTTATGACTATAACCGCGGTGGCCACGCTGCTGGTGGCACCCCTGGCGGGCAGCCTGTCCGACCGGCTCGGCACGCAGTGGCTTGCCTTTGCCGGCCAGAGCTTGGTGACTGCCATCCTCCTTGCGATGACCAGACTGGGTCCGCAGTCACGTACATTCGATATCGGCTGGCGGCTGTTTGCATTTGGTGTCTGTCTGGCACTCTTCCAGTCTCCTAACAACAGTGCCGTGATGGGCAGCGTGCCGCGGCATCGCCTTGGGGTCGGGTCCGGAGTGCTGGCAACCGTCCGCAATGTGGGCATGGTATTTGGCATTGCTCTTAGCACAGCGGTGTTCAACTGGCAATACCAGTGGCATATACAGAACAATCCGGCGGCGACCGCGCAGGCCTTCATGTCCGGCCTGCGAGCGGCACTGGTGGCAGCAGCCATCCTGGCGGGGATCGGTGCCCTCGCTTCGCTTGTCCGCGGCGATACCGTGCCAGCGGCGGTCAAGTGACGGGTGCACCGTCACGTGCTATGGACCGGATAGAAACGGAGGCCACGTCGGCAATGGCACAGTCGCACACGAGGTTCTGGAAAACAGGAGCCTTCAGCCTGGCTCATTTCGTGAACGACACGTACCCGAATCTTTATCCGATCCTGTTGCCGGAGCTCATGCCAATTCTGCATTTCGGAACCGCGGCAGCGGGTTTCGTCAACACCGTGAGCTCGTTCACTACCCAGTTATTGCAGCCTGTCATGGGCTTGTGGGCCGACCGGGCTGGCGGCCGGATGTTTGTGGTTGGGGGGCTCGTGGTGGGGGCGGTGTTTGCCGCCCTGGCCTGGGGACTGGCTCCAAGCTATGGGCTTTTGCTTTTACTTTTGCTGGTGAGCGGCCTTGGTAACGCTGCCTTCCACCCGCACGCGTCCAGCCTGGTGGGCGAGATCGGTGGCCGCCGCAAAGGGATGGGCATGGGACTGTTCATGATCGGTGGCAATCTCGGGCGGGCGTTTGCCCCCGTACTCGCCGCCGCGGCTTATCTGATCGGCGGGCGGCAAGGCCTATTGGCAGTGGCCTTGCCGGGACTTTTGATGGCGGCAATTATCTCCTGGGCAATGTCCCCGGCACCCTCGCCCCGGCCGCGCCAAGGGGCGATGCTGACGCCCGAATTTGTACGAGGACTGCGTCAGGCCGGCGGGCTTCTGGCACTGGTCGGCTTACGGTCCGTGACCACCCTCACCGTTACCACGCTGGTTCCCATCTGGTGGAAGACGACTGGCCGTCCCATCACTGATGCGGCTGCGTTCGTGTCACTTTTGTTCGTGGCCGGTAGTATCGGCAACTTTACCGGGGGCACGCTTTCAGATTACATCGGTGCCAAACCGGTCCTGATCGGCTCGGCCCTCCTTTCGAGCCTGTGGCTTTCGCTGTTTTTGCTATTCCAAAGCCCGGTGGCGATCGTGGTGCTCGGCGCACTCCTGGGGGCGTCGTTGTATTCGTCCGGCTCGGTGGTGATGGTCTTTGGCCAGAACCTCTTCCCGGAAAACAAGGCTATGGCTTCGGGTTTGACCCTCGGGCTCGGAAACACGCTGGGGGCCTTGGGCGTTTCGCTGACGGGTTTGGTGGCCCAGCATTTCTCTCCCCAGACCGGGCTTTGGACCGTGGCCGTGGCGATGTTGTTCAGCATTCCTTTCGTGCTCGGTTTGCAAGAAAAGCCACGCGAGACGGCCAGCCACAGCGGCTAGCGGCACCGCATTCCCCATTGGGTGCGAAAACACGCCATAAAAATTAAGGACGCGGTCCCAGCAGGAACCGCGTCCATCGATCCGTAGACAGGACGAACATTGTAGTGACGTTGCTGGTCGGAGTGCCGGGATTTGAACCCGGGACCTCTTGAACCCCATTCAAGCGCGCTACCGGTCTGCGCTACACCCCGATGACGCCTTGCCTCAGTAAGCATCTTTAGTGTATGACTCGGCCAGCGCAGTGTCAACGACAGGCAATGTCAGAGGTTTTGCCGGCAGAAGCGCGAAAAAGAAGCACAATAAATGCACACCAATTTGCCGTGCCGTTTCTATCGCGGTGCGGTGGAGAACGCGGGGGGCAAAAGCATGCGCATGCGGAATCTTGGCCGCACAGGCCTCATAGTGTCGGAGCTTTGTTTCGGCACCATGACATTTGGGCAAAGCCAGTGGAAACTGGGCGGGGTCGACCAAAAAACAGCCAACGAAATGGTCGCCAGGGCCATCGATGCTGGGGTCAATTTCTTTGATACAGCCGACGTGTATTCGGGCGGGCAGGCAGAAGAGATGCTGGGGCAGGCCATCAAGGGCCGTCGCGAGGGGCTTGTGATTGCCACCAAGGTACGGGGACGCATGGGCACCGGGCCCAACGATGCCGGTCTTTCCCACAAGCATATTTTGTCTGCCATCGAACAGAGCCTGCGGCGTCTGGACACCGACTATGTCGACCTCTACCAGGTGCACGGCTGGGACGCCCTTACTCCTTTGGACGAGACCCTGGACGCACTGGACGCGGTCGTCCGCTCAGGCAAGGCACGCTACATTGGCGTTTCCAACTACGCTGCGTGGCAGATCGCCCTGGCTCTAGGCCGGTCGGACTGCCGGCATCAAGCGCGTTTCATCAGCGCCCAGATGCACTACAGCCTTTTGTGCCGCGACATCGAAGAAGAAGTGGTACCGCTGTTGCAGGACCAGGGCGTCGGCCTTTTGGTCTGGAGTCCGCTTTCCGGGGGATTTCTGGCCGGCAAGTACCGGCGCGACGAGGAACCCGGCGCCGGCACGCGTTTTCACGATCGTGGCATGTGGTTCCCGCCCTTCGACCGGGAGCTCGGTTTCCAGGTGGTAGACAAGTTGCGGGAAATGGGGGGGCGGTATCAGGCGACCCCGGCCCAGCTTGCCCTGGCGTGGCTGTTGGCAAAGCCGTGGGTGAACTCGGTGATCATCGGCGCCCGCAACTTTGGCCAGCTGGAAGAGAACCTCAAGGCCGCCGACGTGCAGATGACGGGGGACGACCTGGCCGTGCTGGACAGCATGACCGCGACGCCTCCACGCTATCCCCGCTGGATGATTGCACGCCAGGCTGGCGACCGTTAGGCAGGTAGCTGGCATCCATGGTCGACCGGCTACACGACGTGACGGGGGCGGTTTTGGCGGGCGGTCTTGGTACGCGCCTCGGGCGCGACAAAACCATGCTGACGCTTGGTGGCCGGCCCGTCATCGAACGCGTGGTTACGGCTCTCTCCGAGGCGTGCGGGCAGGTTGTGGTGGTTGCTCGGGCGAAAACCTTCGAGCTCTCCAGCTTCCCGGTGATTACCGATATCTATCCCGGGCGCGGGCCGCTCGGGGGCATCCACGCGGCGCTCTCCCACGCGGAGACGCCGCTTGTTTTTGTCAGTGCCTGCGACATGCCGTTTGCCGCTGCCGGGCTGGTGCGGCTGGCCCGCTCGGTCTGGGCGGGCGAGGACGCCGTCATACCGTTTGTGGACGGGCGAAGCGAGCCGTTGCAAGGTCTTTATCACCGCCGCGTGGCGGCAAAAGCCGAAGAAGCCCTCGCAGCGGGCGAGCTGGCCGTGCACCGTTTTTTGTCGCGACTCGAGATACGCTGGCTGTCGCGGAGCGAAGTCGCTACGGTCGAAGATCCTGCCATGCTCTTTTTCAACATCAATACGCCTGCGGACTACCGGCGGGCGGAAGAAATCGTGCGCGAAATGGCTGCTGCGGCCGGAACGGAAGGAACGCGGGGCAGGCTGTAGAATCACGTCAGGGACGGGCTTTGTGCCCGTTTATTCATGGTGGCCCAAGGACCGCCGTGGAAGAGGGGTGTTTGTGTGGCTACGTTTTGCAGGTATTTGGTGGCCGGGCGCCGGCATTACGGGGCCGTGGTGGGTGAGGAGGTACACGAGCTGACTGCTGCCCCCTGGCGTGGCGGCCGGCCGAACGGCAAGGTCTACCAAACAAGCACAGTTAAGCTTTTGGCTCCGACCGTGCCGTCGAAGGCGGTCTGTATCGGGGTGAACTACCGGGCACACGCCCAGGAAATGGGCCACGAGCTGCCGCAGGATCCGGTGATGTTCCTGAAACCTCCCACCGCCCTTTTGGATCCCGAGGGGTTCATCATCTATCCTCCAGACAGCCATCTGGTCCACCACGAGGGCGAGCTGGCCGTGGTGATCGGCAAGCGGGCGAAATCGGTGCCGGTGGACGAGGCGCTTAATTACGTTTTTGGATACACCTGTGCGAACGACGTCACCGCCCGCGACCTCCAGCAGAAAGACGGGCAGTGGACCCGTGGCAAGGGATTCGACACCTTCATGCCCCTGGGACCGGTAGTGGTGAGCGGCCTTGATCCCTCCGATCTGGCGATCGCGTGCCGGGTGAATGGCGAGGTCCGGCAGTCTTCGCGGACGAGTCTTCTGATCCACAACGTCGCCGAGCTGGTATCGTTTGCGTCGCGCGTGATGACACTCTTGCCGGGTGATGTCCTTTTGACGGGTACGCCGGCCGGGGTGGGGCCGCTGGTGCCGGGTGACGTGGTGGAGGTCGAAATCGAGGGCATTGGCGTCCTCCGCAACCGGGTGGCGGCGCCCTGATTCCTGGCGACGGGAAGACGATTCCCGCGTACCAACCGGGGTCGGCGGGGGAAAATTTATTGGATGGGGTGGTGCGGTTGCAACGTACTTTCGTGATGGTCAAGCCAGACGGAGTCCAGCGCGGACTAGTGGGCGCCATAATTTCGAGACTGGAAGCGAAAGGATTACGGCTCGCGGGAGCGAAGTTCATTCTCATCGACCGTGCCCTGGCCGAACGGCATTACGGGGAACACCGCGCGAAGCCGTTCTTTGAAGGCCTGGTAAGCTTTATCACCAGCGGGCCAGTGCTGGCGATGGTGTGGGAGGGCGACGACGCCGTGGCCCAGGTGCGGCGCCTCATGGGAGGCACCGATCCCAAGCAGGCGGCCCCAGGCACGATCCGCGGCGATTTCGGTCTGGACATCCAGTTCAATGTGGTGCATGGCTCGGACGCCCCAGAAACCGCCGAGCGCGAGATCGGGTTGTTCTTCCGCCCCGATGAGATCGTAACCTATGAGAAAGCAATGGAAGCCTGGGTTTCCCCGCGGCACTGAACCTGGAGGTCACCGTGACGGAGGAAAAGAAACTCCCAAATTGGGACAAGTATGTGGAACAGATAGAGTTTCTGCTCCGCATGGTCAGCAACGTGGTTAGGCACCGCGGGCGCGAGATCCTGGTCAATTTCGACATCACGCCGCCGCAATTCACCGCCCTGCAGGTGCTGATGCGCCACGGGCGTCTCACCATGGGTGAGCTCGGCGATCTCATGTACTTGGCCTCCAGCACCCTCACAGATCTGGTCGACCGGATGGAAAAAAACCGCTACGTGGAGCGCGAAAGGGACGAGAAGGACAGGCGGGTCATCCGTTTACGGGTAACCCGGGCGGGGGAAGAAGTGTACAACGCCGTCATGGCGAAACGCCGGGAGTATCTCTCGGGTGTGCTCGAGCGCATGTCGCCGGCGGAGATCATGCGTCTGGATGAAGCTCTCCAGCAGATATACAACATCATGGCCCAAGAAGAAGTAAGCCTGCGCGAATATGACAAGCCCCAGAAATAGGCCACGCATGCCGGTCCGGTCGTAAGAAGAGCTTCTGCAGGAGGCCACCTGGGCTTGGCGTGGCCGTAGCCGGGTGAGGGAGGCGGTCGCCGTGGTATTCGTGACTGGGGGTACCGGGTTCGTGGGGCGCGCCATTCTTCGGGCCTTGGCGGCGGAGGGGCACCCCGTCCGGGTCCTCGTACGGCCGGGCCATGGGCACCGGGTACCCAGGCTGCCTGGGCTCGAGGTGCACTTCGGCGACGTCACGGAGGTGTCGTCCCTGCGCGGGGCGGCCACCGGATGTGAGGCCGTCATCCATTTGGTAGGGATTATCCGGGAACGGGCGGGGTTTTCCTTCCAGGACGTGCACATTCGCGGCACGGAAAATGTGCTGGCGGAAGCCCGGCGGGCCGGGGTCAAGCGGTTTGTGCACATGAGTGCACTGGGAGCGCGGCCGGGGGCGGCGACCCGTTATCACGTAACGAAATGGGCGGCGGAACAAGCCGTACGCAGTAGCGGCATTGATTTCGTCATCTTCCGTCCGGCACCGGTGTTCGGTCAAGGCGACCAGCTCTTCATGTACCTGGCTTCCGTACTGCGATGGAGCCCGGTCATGCCTGTTTTCGGCCACGGCGATTACCTCATGCAACCCGTGTATGTGGACGACGTGGCCCAATACTTCGTGCGGGCACTCGACAACCAGGAAGCGGCAGGGCAGATCTTCGAGCTTGGTGGGCCGGATGTTTTCACCTACAAGCAAGTCCTGCAAATCATTATGCGCGCGAGCGGCCGCCGCCGGCCATTGGTCAGGGTGCCAGCGGGGGTGCTCCTGCGGCTTTTGCCTGTCGTCGAGGGCTTTCCCGTGGTTCCGATCACCCGCGACCAGCTCGTCATGCTTATGGAGGGCAGTGTTGTGTCTGACGACCGTGCCACGCAGGTCTTCCCCATGACGCTCCACCGGTTCGAGGCTGAAATGGAAAGGATCCTGGGCCGGTGAAGGTGGCACACGACCCACTGTACAGGTTGCGGGTGGCGCTGGGACTGGTGCCGGGGGAGACCGGGGAGCTCGGGCCGGCGGTGGCGGAGTACAGCACGGCCCTCCGGCAGCGGGCGGTGCACGGGGCACCGGGCACAGATCACGGCCCTCCGGTAGTTTTGCCCCCGGAGCTCTCTGTGGACGATTACTTCCGCCCGGACGGCCCGTTGTCTACGCTTGTGAGTGGCTGGGAGACGCGCCCGTCCCAGCTGGAAATGGCCCGGCGGGTGGAGCGGGCCCTGCACGAAGGCCGCACGCTTTTGGCTGAGGCGGGGACCGGGACCGGGAAAAGTCTGGCATATCTCGTGCCGGCAGCGATCTGGGCCATGGCCAACGGGGAGACGCTCGTGGTTTCGACCTACACCGTCAACCTGCAGGAGCAGCTGTGGAACAAAGAAATCCCTTTGCTGGAAAAACGCTTTCCAGGCCTGGCCGCGGCGATCATGTTTGGGCGTTCGCGCTACCCGTGTCTCGACAAGTTTCTGGACCATCTTGCCTCCGCTCCTGCTACGGCAGTGCCGCCGTCCACGCTCGCTGCCAGGGCAGCCTGGATATATGAGGCCGCCGGCCAAGAAAAGGCCGCCCGCGGTCCGATGCCCGAGTCGTGGGGCGACCTGGCCGCCGTGAGCGAAGAATGCACCGGCGAAGAGTGCGAATGGTTTCGTAGCGGCTGCTTTGTTACCGAAGCCCGGCGCCGCGCGGCTCAGGTGCACATTCTGGTCGTCAACCATGCCCTGCTCTTGGCTGAACTGAAAGCCCCCGCGAATTTTCTGCCTCCATACAAGGCGGTGATTATCGACGAAGCACATCACCTGCCAGCCGTAGCCCAGGACCAGTTCGGAGAGCGCCTGACCGACGATGACATCGCCCGCTTTCTGGAGACCATCACGGGCCGCCAGGCCAGGCGTGGCCAGCCGCTTTTGGCCGCTGTCAGCACTGGTGAGATCGCCGCGCTGGCCGGGAAGCTGACAGAAATGGTGCCACTAGTGTTCGACCCCTTTGGCAAGCTCGCTCCGCCCGGTACTTCTGGGCAGGCCTGGGTCTGGGAAGACCTGCCAGCCGGCGGCGAGGGTGTGCGGGGCGCCGCCAGCGAGCTTGCCGCGGGCCTCGGCCGGCTCGCGGAACTACTGCACCGGCGGGCCGAAGAAGAAGGGACCGACCGCCGTGACCGCTCGCGCATCGCGCGCCAGGCACAGAAAGCGGCCAGCCTGGCCATGAGGCTCCAGGCTGTTTTGGGAGTCGCCGCGCCGGAAGAGATGGTTTATTGGCTAAAAACAGGCGCAAACGGCCGGGCGCCGGGGGGCAGCCCCAGGAGGACTGGCGTGGAGCTGTGTGCTACGCCTTTGCACACCGGTGACATCCTGCGTGACCGCTTGTGGAGCCAGGTAGAAGCCGCTGTGCTGACTTCGGCGGCCCTGGCCACGCCACCCCGGGGGTTCCGCTTCCTGGAAGAAGAGCTCGGGTTGGACAGATTGGAGAACGCCAGTGGCGGGGTTTCACAGGTGGTTTTACCATCACCGTTCCACTATCGCGACCAGGCACTGGTCGCGGTCGCTACTGATCTCCCCGATCCGAGGGCGGCAGACGAATTTGTCGCCGCAGTAGCCCGGGTTCTGCCTGCCCTGGTCAGGCAGGCCGGTGGCCGCACCTTGGTACTTTTTACGGCGCGGGAGATGTTGCGGGCGGTGCATGCCCTGGTGGCGGACGAGCTCAACGCCGCCGGCATCGAGGTCCTGGCACAGGAAGGGGACAGCGAACGTGGAGCCATGCTGAACAGACTGGCTCAAAACGACGGAACGGTCATTTTCGGTCTGCAGAGTTTTTGGGAAGGGGTGGATGTGACCGGTCCCGCCTTGAGCCAGGTGGTCATTGTCCGCCTGCCATTTGAACATTACCAGAACCCGGTCCAGCAGGCCCGCTTGGCTGAGATCGAGCGGCAAGGCGGGTCCGGCTTTTTGCACCTGAGTCTGCCGGCAGCGGTGTTGCGTTTCCGGCAGGGATTCGGGCGTCTGGTGCGTACCAGCACGGACAGAGGGGTAGTGGTGGTGCTCGATCCCCGGCTTTATACGGCCAGGTACGGCCGGGCTTTCTGGGACGCGTTGCCGGGGCCGCGCCGGTGGTGCGGTCCCGCCGGGGAACTTCCGGAGATTGTTGGCCGTTGGCTCAGCGGGCAGGAACCGCCGTCGGGGGACTGTGGGGAGGTTTTCTGAGGCATATCGTCCCGCCGGCACCCATAGCCATTTAGGGGTGACCGCCAACTCCGGGAGGGAGCGAGCACTTATGCAGGCCCGACAGGCAATCTCTGATTTCGGGCAAAAGGCGCGCGGAGCCGATGGCCGCGTGCGACCGGGCGCCATTCTGGCCGGTGTGCTGGCCGGATTTCTCTTCGCGGCAGTGGCCACCGGCATCCTGGCGGTGGTCTACGTGCGGACTTCACTGCCAGAATCACCGTTGTCGTGGGTGGTGAGCTCGGTCAACCTTTTGAGCGTGGCCATCGCCGGCCTGGTGGCCGGGCGCCGGGCCGGAACCACCGGTTGGTTGAACGGCGGGCTCGCAGGGTTCGCGTTTACGTTTTTGGCCATCCTCATCAGCTACGTGTTGTTTCCCCAGGCCATCCCCATACTGGCAGCAGCCGCCAAGCTCGGCATCGGCCTTGGGCTCGGCCTTTTGGGCGGGACGGTCGGGGTGAACCTCGTCTAACCCCCGTAGCCACTATTGCAGCTGGGTTGGTCCCGTGGGAGGTAGGGCCTGGTTCAGCGCCTGGCTGGCCTCCTTGATGGCCTGTGCCATCTGGCCAAGGGCCTGCACCTGGAACATCGCGGATTGGGCCTGGGCAAGGGAAGATACCGCCTGCGTAAGGGCCTGGGCTAGCCGCGCGTCTGCCTGGACTTGCTGCTCCGCGATCTGTTGCTCAAGGGCCCGCAGAGTGGTACTGGTCTCTTCCGGTTTCTGCCAGGCGGCGGTGAGGCCGCCCTGAAGGCTCTTTTCGAGTGTCTGGGCTGTCTGCAGGATAGCCTGGATTTTTTTGGCGTCACTGATGGTGGCCGAGGCCTGGCTGAGCTGGCTCTGCAGCTGTTTTTCTGCCGACAGCTGCTGTTCACGGGCTTGGTTCACAACCTGGGCGAGCAGGCTCGCCAGGTTGTCAGAGGGGGTTTTCGGTGCCGCCGCCACTTCCCTGGCTTGGTGCTGCAACGCCTCCATGGTTTTGGAGGGTGTCGACTCGGGACTCGGCCAGCTGACCTGCGGTTGCGATGGGGCATCGGGCCCATTTTTCTTTGTGTCTGGCTCTGTCTTGCTTGGCAACGGAAGTACACCTCCTGGTCTATATTGCTCCAGCGTGCCTGCCCCTAATCAAGCCGTGCCGGCGAGCTGTTTTTCGCAGCAGGAAGCCACCGCACCGGAAGAGAAGTTTTTTCCGCCAGCGCACGGCCGGCGGGTAAAGCCACCAGGCTTTTCTGGCACGGGCGCGATAGGCGACTAACAAGGAGGTTGGAGCATGGCCGAAACGATCAAGATGCTGATCAATGGCGAGTGGGTCGAATCGTCCAGCGGCGAATATTTTGACTCCATCAACCCGGCCACGGGCGAGGTGGTGGCCAGGGTGCCGCGCGCCACCCGGGAAGATGCGGACCGGGGGGTAAGGGCGGCCTACGAGGCTCAAAAGAAATGGCGGCGAGTGCCGGCCCCGCACCGTGCGGAAGTTTTGTTCCGCGTCGCCCGCATCCTCGAACAGCGCAAAGAGGAGCTGGCCCGCAAGCTGACGCAGGAAATGGGGAAGGTCATCGCCGAGGCGCGGGGCGACCTCCAGGAAGCCATTGACATGAGCTATTTCGCCGCGGGCGAGGGCCGGCGCATGCACGGTATGACTGCTCCCGTCGAGATGCCCAACAAGTTCACCATGTCGGTACGTGACCCGGTGGGTGTGGTGGCGGTCATCACGCCTTGGAACTTCCCGACCGCCATACCATCGTGGAAGATGATGCCTGCCCTGGTGGCGGGGAACGCTGTGGTGTTCAAGCCCGCCAGTGACACGCCCTTGCTGGCATACGAGCTCGTACGGGCTCTCAATGATGCGGGGGCGCCGCCCGGGGTGGTGAACATCATCTACGGCTCGGGCAGCGTGGTCGGCGATGCCCTGCTCGAGCATCCGCTCGTAAACCTCGTCACCTTCACTGGCTCCAGCGACGTCGGACGGCACGTGGCCGAGGTGGCCGGGCGTCATCTCAAGCGGGTTTCCCTCGAGCTCGGCGGGAAAAACGCGATCACCATTATGGATGACGCGGACCTTGACTTGGCTGTGGAGGGCGTGCTTTGGAGCGCGTTTGGCACTACCGGGCAGCGTTGCACGGCTTGCAGCCGCGTCATCGTGCACGAAAAGGTGAAAAAGGCTTTCCTCGACCGCCTCATCCCGCGGGTAGAGGCCTTGCGGCTTGGCAACGGGCTTGACCCGAATACCGACGTGGGGCCGCTCGTTAATGCCTCGCAGCTCAAGACCGTGGACGAGTACGTACAGATCGGCATCAAGGAAGGTGCGAAACTTCTGACTGGCGGCCACCCGGTCACTGATGGTGAGCTGGCCCGCGGGTTCTTCTACGCTCCCACCGTGTTCGAGACCACGCCCGACATGCGGATCGCCCAGGAGGAGATCTTTGGCCCGGTTCTGTCGGTAATCACGGTGAAAGACTTGGACGAGGCCATCGAGGTCAACAACGGCGTGGCGTACGGACTTTCGAGCTCCATCTACACGCAGGACATCAACAAGGCCTTCAAGGCAATGCGCGATCTTACCACCGGCATTGTCTACGTGAATGCTGGTACCATCGGTGCCGAGATCCACATGCCGTTCGGCGGCACGCGCAATACCGGCAACGGCCATCGCGAGGCTGGCCATACGCTGCTAGACAACGTGACCGAGTGGAAGACCATCTACGTGGACTTCTCGGGCCGTCTGCAGAAGGCCCAGATTGACAACCCGGTGTCGACGCTGTAAAGGGGACAGGCGAGTTGACACTGAAGATCCTGGTTACCGGATTCGAGCCTTTTGGCCCGGATAACATTAATCCTTCGTGGGAGATCGCGACCGCCCTGGCCCGGGAATATGACGCCGGTCCGGATATCACGGTGGTCGCAGCCTTGATGCCGGTGCGGTGGGAAGCCTTTGGGCCGGCGGCAGAGGCCGCCATATCCCGGCATAATCCGGACGCGATCGTGATGCTGGGCCAGGCCGGCGGGCGTGCCGCCATCACTCCGGAACGCATCGGCATTAATGTGTGTAATGGCAAGGACAACGACGGCGTCGAGCGGCAGGAGGTGCCCGTTGTGCCTGGGGGCCCGGCCGGGTATTTTTCCACCTTGCCACTGCGGGCCATGGTAGACGCCATGCGGAAACACGGGGTACCGGCCGACATTTCCAACTCCGCTGGTACGTACCTGTGTAACTATGCAGCATATTGGGTGCCCCATTATCTGGCATCCCGGGGCATGGATATACCCGCCGGGTTCATCCACGTGCCGTTCTTGCCGGCACAGGTTGCGGGTGCCGACCCTCCGCGGTCGGCACCGAGCATGCCGCTGTCACTGATGATCACCGGTGTGCGGGCGGCCATCGAAACTTTGGCAAGCACGATGCGGGGCCAGTGCTGATCCTGGCCCCGTTATTTTTGTTTTATCTCTTGCCCTCCGCTACATTTTTCACCCGTCCCGCCATAGATAAACGTCACTTGTGCATAGTACCTGCTAGGTACAGCACCCAACTCGCTTAACGGGTGAGCATCGGATGCCAAGACGGGTCATAACCTGATCGAGCCATGATGCGAATCATTCTAAACTACAGGTGGTTCCAAACCATGAACACGGTATTCGGAGGTGTTGGCATGGCAGTCGATCGTATGTCGTTCGTGGTCTTCAACGGCACCGTAGACAAATTGTTCCCGGTGGCGATCATGGCATCAGGCGGCGTGGCCATGAACATGGAGGTCCGCATCTTCCTCACGTTCTGGGGCTTGGACGCGTTCCGGCAGGGCCAACCTCAGCGCAACTTCAAGATCAGCAAAGACTATGAAGAGATGGGGCCGGCCATGATGCAGATGCTGGCGGAGAAAAAGGTGCCCTCTTGGTACGACACCTTGAAAACCGCCAAGGAACTCGGCGACGTCAAGGTTTACGCCTGCGGCATGACCATGGACCTGTTCGGTCTTAAGAAAGAAGATCTCGATCCCATCGTGGACGAGGTCGTAGGAGTGGGCGAATTCGTCGAGATGGCCAAGGAAGGCAAAATTACGCTGTTCATCTAAGGAGGTCGTAAGCATGCCTGATCTAAGCGAACTGAAGATAGACCGCACGATCGACGCTCGCGGGAGCTTTTGCCCGGGACCGCTCATGGAGTTGATCCGTGCCATGAAAGAAGGCAAGGTGGGGGACGTCATTGCGGTGCTGTCCACCGACTCGGGTTCCAAAAAAGACATCCCCGCCTGGGCCCAGAAAGCCGGTCACGAGTTCATCGGTGTGGTGCAGGAAAACGGCTACGACAAAATCGTGGTCAAGAAGTTGAAGTAGTCTGGAGGCCACGGGCATGAAAAAGCAGGTAGTCATCTTGGGTGGCGGTGTCGGGGGCACGCTGGTTGCCAACCTGCTGGCCAAAAAGCTCAAGGCCAACGAGGCTGACATCATCGTGATCGACCGCACCGGTGACCACGTCTACCAGCCGGGCTTTCTTTACGTGCCGTTCGGCTGGGAAGAGCCGGCCAACCTGGCACGTCCGGAGGAAAGCCTATTGTACCCGCGGGTAAAACTTATCCGCGACACCGTGGCCGTAGTGGATGTGAAGTCCCGCCGGGTGGCAACGGAGAAGCACGGCGAGATCCCGTACGACTTCCTCGTCCTGGCCACCGGTTCGCACGTCCACCCGGAGGAGGTGCCTGGCCTGGCGGAGGCGTCGCACCACTTCTATACGGCCAAAGCAGCGATGGAGCTGCGGGCAGCCTTGGAAAAATTCAAGGGCGGGCGCGTCGTGGTGGGCGTTGCGGGCGTGCCGTACAAGTGCCCACCGGCGCCGCTGGAGTTCGCCTTCATGTTTGACTGGGTGCTGCGGCAGAAGGGGATCCGGCAGAAGACGGAGCTACACTACATAAGCCCGCTGCCACGCGTGTTCCCGATTGAGAGCGTGGCCACGGTCACGGCGCCTATGCTGGAAGAGCGGGGCTACCACATCCACACGTTCTTCAACGTGGAATCGGTTGACCCCGGAAAGAAGGAACTGGTGTCGCTCGAGGGCGAGACAATCCCGTTTGATCTCTTGGTGCTTGTCCCACCGCATAAGGGAGCGGACGTCGTCACCCGCTCCGCGCTGGCGGAAAGTGGCGGGTGGGTACCGACTGACCGGCATACGCTCAAGGTGGAAGGTCCCGACGGGATCTACGCCATCGGCGATGCCACCAACTTGCCCATTTCCAAGAGCGGGGCGGCGGCCCACTTCGAGGGCGAGATCGTAGCGGGGAACATCGTGCAGGAGCTGCGCGGCGAAAAGCCCTCGCACCAATACAATGGCCATGTCATGTGCTTCTTGGAAAGCGGCAACAACCGAGCAACCATACTCAACTTCGACTACGAGCACCCCCCAAAGCCGCCGGCTCCGAGCGTGCTGTGGCACATGGGAAAGCTGGTCATGAACAAAAGTTACTGGTACATGGTGCCAAAAGGCCGGTTGCCGGGCTAAAAGCTGTTGCTCGTGCCTGAACCCTGGCCGCGAGAGCACGCCAAAGGTGGCGTGCTCTCGCTTATTTGTGCTTCTGGACGGGTATGCTGTGCGCTGGGAGGTGTGATCGATGATCGCGCTGCGAAACCCAACCCTGCCGCCCGACTTCCAGCCGGTGCCAGCCGGACCGGCACGTACCTACCCGGGTGAGTTCGAACCGCACGTTCCGGGCCCCGGCGATGTGGGGCAGGGGCCCGAGCCGCTGCGGGTGCCCGGTGCTCCTGATACGCCGGAAGTGGAGCCGCCGCCCTCAAGCCCCCGCCAAGAGCCGGGACAGGAGTAGGTGCTAGTTTCCAGTGGTGCCGTTTGACACGAAGCGGGCCTCCGGGTGCCGGTCAAAATAATCGAGCCAGAACGGCAAGGTGTACTTGATACCGAGCGAGGCATCCACGGCCTGGATGCGTGGAATGCGCTCGGGATCGAACTGCGGACTGAACGGTGCCGGAATTGGCCCGGCACCCACGAGCACCATGGCCCTGATGTGGTAGTGCACCCCGTTGTACGTGCCGTCGCGGACCGCGTCGGGGTAGGCCGGATAGGCTCCAAAGGGCAGGGCGAGGGTGGTGGCGTTGTAGCCGGGTACGGCGGTGTCGATGAGTGCCTGTTCCTTTCCCACCTGTTCTACCGTTTCCGATGCCGACACCTTATTCAGGTAGACGTGGTTCAAGGTATGGTTACCGATTTCCATGCCATTTTCCACGATGAACTTGAGCTTTTCCTGCCAGCCCGGCTGCTGGAAAGGGTCGCCGTTGATGAAAAAGGTGGCACGCAGGGGCCAGTCCGGGTGGTCGCGATGGAAAGCCAGCATCACGCCCATCGCCGAATCGGGGTCGATTTCCGTTTTGCCGTCGGGACCGGTGACGTAGCGGAACTGGCCTGCAGTACCGTCGTCGAAGGTGATCACAACCGGACTATAGCCTTTCGGCACGTTGATGCGGCCGGCCACCAGATCCCCGAGATTCACCGGCCGGTAACCCCGGTCGTACAGGGCTTGCAGATCGGAGCGGAAGCCGGCTGGAGTGCGCTCCCAGCGGCCCTCCTGTGGTCCAATGTTGTGGTAGACGATCACCATGATCTGCCCGTGCGTGTTGGGTCGGTAAGGGCCGACCGCGGTGGTCGGAGCCGGGGCAGGGGAGGTGGAGCCGGGGGTCGACCCGCCAGGGCTCGTGGTCGCAGGACCGGTGTAGGCGGTGGGCCCTGGCGTTGCCACCAGTGGCCGGTTCGCACACCCACCGGCCAAAACGGCAAAGGCAACGAGAAACGCGGTTGCCAGAAATGCTACAGAACTCGATCTCAACCATCCACGGTACATGGAGAAACCGCCACCTGCCCCTTTTTGCCTGCCCTCTTTTATATAGACTGCGGCCGGGCGCCTCATGTTTCGGGCGCGACGTCCAAAACGCACATTTTGCCCTTTCAAGCCTTATTGGCGGCCGCCTCGATCAGACGTTTCACCCTGACTGGGTTCATCACGCCACAATGGCACAGGCGTACAAGCTCTTCGGTCGCCTGAGACGACGTGGCCAGCCCCCGGCGGACGCGGTCCGACCAGTACTCGACAAGGGCGAACGACACCATGCCGTGCCCGCACATGGCGGCGATGGTGAGGGTATCCTCGTCAGGCAAAAGGGCGGTCTCCCCATGTATCCCGAGGGAAAACTCCACCGTGTGGGGACGCAAGCCCGACTCATGAAGACATGTAAAGGCCTGGTCAACCAGCCCAGACACCACCACTGACACTCCCAGATCCAGTTGCCGCAGTTCCTGCAACAGGGCAGCCACCTTTTCAGGGGAGGTGAAAACTGCGTGCACGATCGAATTATCTGCGATCCCGTTCATGATGGCTTCTGCCCCGGCGGAGAAGAGGTTGCCGGTCTTCATGTCGCCGGCGTTCACTGGTTCGTATTTCAGCGCGGTGGCCAGAAACTGCCGTAACCGGGGAGCGGCGCCGTCGCGGTTTACGCCTTTGGCGGCCATGGCAAAGACGATGTAATCGTCCCGCAAGGACTCCGCGGTGCCGCGGCGATGGAGAGTATGGGTCATCTAGCGTTCCTCCTTCGGAAACACGGCCAGGGGCCGGCCAAGACCGGCGTTGGTTTTGCCGTTTATGCTGGGACGAAGACCGGCTGCCTTCGCCACGCTGGCCGCCAGGCTGGTCTCCGGCGAGTCGCCGGCCAGCGAGACGATGTCTAGGCTAAACACGGTGTCCAGGGTGGGGGCGATTTCCTGCAACGCAGCAAGCACGGCCGGGGCCTTGTCAACCGGGACGATGCACTCGATGATGGCCGACAGTGCACGTTCGGCGAGGATGTCGGGGTCCAGGTCGCCGGTCGTGACATCGCGCATAAATCCGGTCACCGGGTTTTCCGGCTCAAAAGTAACACCAAGGCCAGCCAGAAGGCGTGTTACCTTCTGCACGCTGGCAAAGCTCGTGCTCGTGCCCGGCCGTCCCATTTCCACCGCGATTCCCACTTGGCCCGGGCCATACCTTCCGGTGACGTCGTTTGTCTTCATCTCCTCTGTCCCCCGCCCGGGCACGCCGGTGAGGTCGTGGGGGATGAGCGGATCGCTGAACTTGCGGCGGACGATCCGCGGCCAGCTAAGCTCGGGGAACACAAACGCGTCCGTCGGGCAAACTCCGGACCGCCAACACACATCGCACTCGACGCAAGTGTCCTGTTCGATGACGATTACCGGGCCGGGCATGCTGATCGCCCCCACGGGGCAATAGTCCACACACAAACCGCATCCGACACAAAGCGACTCGTCTACAAGCACGACCATGCCTCCTGTTTTTGCCGAACACATGCGGTATGAAAGCCTTCGGCGAGTTTGTATACAATCCAGTTCTGGACACGGCACGGTATTCCTGCCGCTGTGCTGCCGCAGGCCGTGTCTTACGCCGCTTGCCGCGTCCTCGTTACGTTCCTCACGTTCTCGTGCGCTCTCTACTTCGCATAATGTATCTTATGTAAACTAAAAAGCGAAAATGACAAGATCTGACAACCCCCATCAACGTTCGACATCCCCTGCCACGGGGCCGGACTACGTTTGCGTTGGCGGGCGGCGGAGGAAGAGGTCTTTCGTGAGCTCTTCGGCGTGTTTCTGGCGTTCACGGGTAGCCGCGGCGTCCACGGCGAGCTCGATCTTGAGCACGTCGCCTTCTTTAGCCTCCGGCGGCAAGAGGCTACGCGGGAGATTGAAGACAAGTTCGCCGTATTCTATTACAGCGAAGTCACCCTCGAAACGATCGATGATGAGCACGTAAGGTCATCCTTTCCGTTTACCACGGCCGCCGCAAAGCGTCACCGCGGGTAGCTGGAGACAAGGTTGCCTTTGGCGTCGTACAGTTGTGCGGGGTCGCCTTCGTTGTTCCACACGTTGCCTTGCGGCCAGATCAGCCGCCCAGGGCCGGGCGTCGGGTTTTTGCCGCTCACGACGAAAAGGGTTTGGCCAGGGCCAAGGGTCACGCCGGCCGGGAAGGTGAAATGCTGGCCGCCCTGCACGCTGAGAAGAAGCCAGCCGGACAAGTCGGCGGTCGTGCTTCCCTGGTTGGTGATGGTCACCACCTCCCGTTTCAAGTCCACCGCGGCGATGACCACGGCCGCGCTCCCGGCGGTGCCAGTCGTGGTGTTGGCACCGGATGTCGTGCCGGTTGGCGAGGTGGCCACGGTTGCCGGGGTCCAGGCGGGGTGGTTGAAGCGGATGTGCTGACCATCGGACGTGGCAACGATGGTGCCCTGGTAGTCTGTCCGGTAGATCTGCACCCCGGCGGCTTTCAGGGCTGCGATGGTGCTCGGGGCAGGATGACCGTAAAGATTGTCGCGCCCAACCGAGATCACCGCGTACTGGGGCTTTACTGCCTGGAGAAAGCCGGGGCTGGTGGACGAATCACTGCCGTGGTGGCCGACCTTGAGCACGTCGGCCCGGAGATTGTAACCGGCGGCGAGCATCTCGCGCTCTGACACGGTTTCCGCGTCTCCCGCGAAAAGAAAACTGGTGCCACCGTACACCAGGCGGAGGACGGCGCTGTAATCGTTCAGGTCTTCGTAGCTGTTGGCATTTGGCGCCAGGAAGGTCGCGGACAGCGTTGGCTGCCCAGCCGCCATGGGCGCGAGGGACAAGACCATACCGCCAGTCACGGCCACCGCGTGCAACTTTTTAGCTTGCATGGCTGCCACCATGTCCGCGAACGCGTTCGTGGTGGTAGTGACGGCAGGCATGTAGACCTGGCCGATGTCGAAAGTTTGGATCACCGCCGGCAGGCCGCCAATGTGGTCCTCGTGTGGGTGGGTCGCGATCAGGATGTCAAGGCGTTTCATCCCCCGGCTCCGAATGCAGTTGACCACCGTGTCGCTGTCCGCCCGGTTCCCGCCGTCGATGAGCATGTTCTGGCCGTTGGGGAGCTCGACCAAGATGCTGTCGGCCTGCCCGACGTCGATGTAGCTTATGGTCAGTACGGGAGGCATCGCGGTGGCCGCAGTTTCGGTGTCCACCGACGCTGGTGTCGTCGTGCCGGTACCGGACCTCGGCGAGGTCGTCGTAGCGGTGCCTGTTCCCGCTCCCGGCGTGCTCGTGGCGGAGGGAGCGCCGGTATTGGCGGGTGCGGTTGCGACGGGATTCTGTCCGGCCGGCAGCGATGTCCCCGGTATGGCTGAGGCGGCGCCGGTAGCGAGCACTGCCGCCGCGAGCAGATAAACCCCGATTTTCCAGGCCCGGCCCGTGCGGCGTATGAGGTTATAAAGCAGTAAACCTAAGAGTACGAAAACTGCCAGCAAAGATACCACAAACAGCGTCTCGGCCATTGCTGTCTCCTGCCCTTCGTGCTGCCGCGGCGTTGAGACGCTCAGTGCGGGCTACTGATTGTGTCCTGGACCGCTGGACATGGAAATCGGACCAAGAATACGTCATAGGTACGACATATCCTGTCTTTGATTTGGAAGGTGCTTTACATCAACCGCTCCAGGATATGCTCAACCACGATGACCTCCGGGTCCTCGTCGCAGTGCCTCAACAGCTGCTGGAGGATGCCTTCCACGGAAGGCCAGGAGCTGCCCACGCACGCCACTGATATCCAGGCCCACTGCACCATGTCCTGGGCGCCGGTTTCGGCAAAACTGAGGTTTGCTGATTTGGTGAGGGCTTTTTCCAGCCGCCTCAGCACGGAACGCTTGTCTTTGAGGGTGTTGGACATAGGGAGCCGCAGTTTTATGGACAAAAGGCCCACCCGCGGCACCGGGCCGGCATGGTTGATGTCGGCGGTCATAGCCGGTGCACCTCTCCCCTCGCCCGTTCGCCGGTTTCGGCAGACGGACCGCCTTTGCACATCAGGCGCGTCACCAGACGGCACAACCCGGCGATATTGTCGCGGCGAAACACCGGTGCGGCTGTGCTGGCTTGTGCGTCCGGCACGGCAGGCGGGTCCGCAGCTACGAAGGCGATGACATGCGGGTCCGCTGGCGCAGGCACGGCGGCACCGGCCGGCAGGACGTGTATGCGGGGCAAGGCCTCGCTTTTGTACCCTTCCGCGAGCACCAGATCGACCGGCGGCAGCCTGTCCACAATGGCGTCGAGCGGATACTCGGCGGCAGGGGTCTCCAGAAGGGCGAACTGGGACGGCCCCGAAACCGCCACGGCGACCGCCCCCGCGTCGGCGTGGCGCCAGGAGTCCTTGCCCGCCACGTCCAGCTGGAAGCCGTGGGCGGCGTGCTTGACCGTGGCCACGCGGTATCCCTGCCGCGAAAGCTCTTTCACCATTTTTGCCAATAGGGTCGTCTTCCCGGCACCGGAGGGACCGGAGATGCATACGACAGCCGGTTTGTCAGACAATTCCATCACCTCCCGTGCCAAGGAGTTCCACGTCCACCTCCTGGCCAGTAACCATCGGGCCCTCTCCTGCGCCCACCATCAAAAGGGCGTTTGCGGCCGCCACCCCTGCCAGTACACCGGCCTTCTGGCCTTTGACAGGGACTACGTGCAGGGTACCGTCGCGGTAGGTCACCCGTACCCGGTAAACGCGGGCCAGCCCGTTCGCCGCGGGCAGCGGGGAGGCCAGGGTGGCCCGGACCCGCACCGGTGCCGCGGTCCTCGCAAGTAGCCGGTCCAAAACCGGCCGGATGAGAGTATCGAACTGGGTCATCGCCGCGGCAGGATACCCGGAAAGGCCCGCCACCAGAACGCCGTCGGCTACGGCCCCAAACATGGCCGTGCCAGGTTTCATCGCCACTCCCCAGAAAAGTTCCTGTCCGCCGAGCGTCGCCACTGCCTGCCGGGTCACATCGTACTCACCCACCGATACCCCGCCGGTCGTGATGACAAGGTCACTGGTGCCGAGAGCTTGTGCGAGAAGCACCGCGATCGCGTCGGCGGCATCCGGACAAGGCCCGTAAAGTACGGGTATTCCGCCTGACTCGGACACGGCCGCGGCGATGGCATAGGCGGTGGCATTCCATACCTGGGCGGGACCGCGCGGCGCGCCCGGGTTGACCACCTCGGCGCCGGTCGCCACTACAGCCACCGTCGGCCGGCGGACCACGGGCACGCGGTCATGCCCGCCCGCCACAAGCAGTCCGATGTGCTTGGCCCGTAGGGTCGTGCCCCGCTCAATGAGCAGGTCACCGCGGTGGAAGTCCTCGCCTCTGGAAGCAACATTGGCTCCCGGCGGCGGGGACGATTTTACTTGTATGGCCAGGCCGTTGCGGGTCACATCCTCGAGACGCACTACCGTATCGGCCCCGGCCGGCAGGGGCGCACCGGTGGCAACCTGCAGGGCCTGGCCCCCGACCAGTTGGGCAGGCGGCACCCCGCCCGCTGCCACCTCGCCTGCCACTGCGAGCCTTCCCCCGGCGTCTGCCATGTCTTGCAATCGGAGGGCATATCCGTCGACGGCGGCGCGGTCAAACGGCGGCGAATCCTCCAGTGCGTAAATGGGTTGCGCGGCGACCCGCCCGAGGCTATCAAGAAGCGGGACGATCTCGATTTTCCCCTCTCCCAGGCGGTCCACGCGCGTGCTGGCCGCTTGGAGTAGGATCTCACGGGCAAGGTCCACAGATGCCAGACGACCTTCGTTCATGCTGGTCAGTTCCGTTTCGCGTCCAGATTGCGGCCGGCACGACCGCCTTTTTTAACTTCCCCGGGACCCCAGCGGGATTCCTCCCCGGTTCCGGTTGATCGCGAACCCTTCGCGGCATATACTATGATTAGAAAGTTGTCTAAATGTCTAAGTAATGGCCAATCGGCCAGTACGGCGCGGGGGGTGTTGGGGTGCCGCCATTGACGTACATTTTCAAAGCCTTGGCCGATCCCACCCGGCGTAAGATCCTGCACCTTTTGCGAACAAAGGACCTTACCGCTGGGCAGATTGCCGCCAACTTCACCATCACTCCGGCCAGTATTTCGCACCATCTCACTATCCTGAAGCAGGCCGATCTGGTGGTCGACGAGCGGCGCGGCCAAAACATCGTCTATTCACTTAACACCACTGTGTTCCAGGACGCCCTGGTTTGGTTGCTTCAGTTCACAGACGCCGGGGATAAAGCTCCGCACGAGGAGGAAAACGCACATGACTGACCGCATAGATGGCTCGCACAACGCCGGCACCGGTGATCGAAACTACCGGGTCAACATGGGCACAATCCTGGCCGACTGGCCTGCTCTTGTGTTGTGGCTCGCAGTGGCAGTGGCCGGGGTCATAGCCTACCCGCACCTGCCTTTGCGGGTGCCGTCGCACTGGAATGTACAGGGACAGGTCGATGCCTATTCGTCCCGGACATGGGCGGTAACGTTCATGCCGCTTCTCATCGTCGGCATGTATCTGTTGATGCTTGTTCTGCCGCTTATCGACCCCCGCCGGGCCAACTATGCGACGTTTCGGGGCTCATACCGGGTGATCCGCCTGGCGCTGGTCATCATGATGTCGGGCATACAGGCCATCACATTGCTGGCCGCCCTCGGCCATCCGGTGCGGGTAGACATTGTGGTACCGGCGGCGGTGAGCCTTCTTTCCATAGTCCTGGGCGACGTGCTCGGCCAGGTCCGGCACAACTACTTTGTGGGAATCCGTACCCCCTGGACCTTAGCCGACGATGTCGTTTGGCGCCGTACCCATCGTGTCGGCGGTTACGCCTTTGTCGCCGCAGGGTTCCTGGGGTTGGTTGGCCTTCCGTTCCCACCAGTGGCCAGGATGGCCGTTTTTCTTGCCGGCGTGCTTGGGGCCACGCTTTTTGCCGTGGTCTACTCCTATTGGGCCTTTGTGGACGAACAAAACAAAAAAGCCGGCTGAGTTGGTCAGCCGTTGGCCGGGGTGTACGAGGCACACAGCATGCCAAAGTAGCTGGGCACCTGGTACGAGAGAAATTCTCCCCGCAGGGATGTGTGTTGCTCGACCCCATACAGCATGATCATCTGCCATAAGCTGTCCGGCTTCGCCCGTTCCACCAGGTCGGCGGGGAGCGTGAACAGTTCCTCCAGGCGGTCGCGCCGTACGATATCCACCACCCGGGCGTCGTATTCGGCGGCAGCCTGGTCAAAACCGTAGGGCCCGTTCGGGTCGTGGGCATGAGCCTGGTCGGCACTGGCCACAAAGCCTACACGCTTGCCGGACAAAGCGGCTACTTCCGCAATGACCTGCCCGAAACGGGCCAGCTGCACAAGCGGGATATCGCGTGTAGGCCCGACCAGGACGACCTGAGGTCTCTCCTCGGGACTTTGGCCGATGCGGGCACCCAGGAAATAAAGCGGGATCAGGGCCCCCCAGTCGAGCGGGATCATCGATGCGGGACCATCGAGGGCCCCGTAGTTGCAGCCCACTACCGGAATGCCAGCTGCCGCTGTCTGCCGTACGATCTCGCGAGCCAGGGTGCGGTCGCAGGCAAACCTGGCCTCCACCACCCCGCCGGGCCCTTCCAGGCGGCCTTCGGTGTATGCCGCGGTCACCACGGCGTTGTACCCTTCCAGCCGCAGGCTATGTGGGGTAGCCACGACGATCACGTCTGGCTGTGCCGCTGTCATGCGGCGGCCGATTTCCTCCATAGCAGCGCGGGTGGGAGCCAAGGTTGCCAGGTCGTCCCCGGCCAGTTCTGGGAGTATTTCTCCTCCGTGGGGCGTGATGCAAGCGTAGACAATTGGCATGCTCATCGGTCCTTTCTGCTGCGAGAATGCCCAGCCTGGCCGGCTTGTCTACGGGCGGGCCAGCCCGCCGGCCGCCGCCCGGCTCTCCAGGCGAGCCGGGATCACGTCGTTGCGCACGATATCCGCATAACTCTCCCTGCGGACGACGAGTTCGGCCTCGCCGCCGTGTACGAATACCACCGCCGGGCGGGGTACCCGGTTGTAGTTCGAGGCCATGGAATAGTTATAAGCCCCGGTAGAAAGCACGGCGAGCACGTCTCCCGGTTCCGTCGGGGCCAGCTCGGCGTCCCAGATGAGGATGTCACCGGACTCGCAATGCTTGCCGGCAATGGTGACGATTTCAGTGGCCTTGGCGTTGGCCTTGTTGGCCACTACCGCCTGGTAGGTGGCGTGATATAAGGCCGGGCGCGGGTTGTCCCCCATCCCCCCATCGACGGCGAGATAAGTACGCACATCCGGAATGACCTTTTTGGCTCCGATCGTGTAGAGCGTAATGCCGGCTTCTGCCACGATCGACCGGCCCGGTTCGACTATTACCATGGGCAACGGGTATTCGTACTGGCGGGCCACTGCGGTTACCGCGGCGGCGATCGCTTCTATGTATGCCCCGATCGCGGGTGGGTTGTCCTCCTTGCTGTACCGGCTACCGAGCCCTCCCCCGACATCGAGCTCCGGCAGCACCACCCCGAAACGACGGCGGATTTCCACCATCGTCTGCATGAGGGCGCTGGCTTCCCGTGCGAAGGGCTCGAGTTCGTTGATCTGCGAGCCGATGTGGCTGTGGAGCCCGCGAAGTGCCAGCGACTCGCTGGCCAGGGTGCGGGCCACGGCCGCCCAGAGCCCATGCACACCCTCCACAAGCGGAAAACCGAACTTGGAGTCCACCTGACCGGTCTGTATGTATTGATGCGTGTGTCCAGTTACCCCCGGAGCCACCCGCAAAAGCACGCCCGGCCGCACGTGTTTTTTTCGTGCCAGCTCGGCGAGGCGTTCGAGTTCGCGGAAGTTGTCTACCACAAACCGGCCAACACCGGCCTCGAGGCCCAGCATCAGTTCGTCGTCGGTTTTATTGTTGCCATGGAAAAGGATGCGGGCGGTCGGAAAGCCTGCGGTCACCGCCGTGTACAGCTCGCCGCCCGATACCACGTCGAGCCACAGGCCTTCTGACGCTACCAGGCGGCACATGGCTGTAGTGAGGAACGCTTTGCCTGCGTATGCCACGATCCCAGTCGGCAGCTGCTGTGCCATTTCTCGGCGATATTCCTGCATGCGGCTCCGCATCATGTCTTCATCCATGACGTATAAGGGCGTTCCAAATTCTGACGCGAGCATAACGGTGTCACACTGACCGATCTCAAGGTGACCGGCAGCGTTGACCTTGAGACTCTGCGACATGGGCTCCCCTGCCCCCCGTACATTGTGTCGCCTATTTGTTTCGCGACGACTGGCCAGTTCGCCTGCGCCCTTTGCCGGCTCGCATTTTCTGTACTTGCTTAATGAGTCCTTAATCGGTTCCGGGTAGCCTATAAAAGGTTTTTGATTACTAATCGAGCGAGGTTCACATGTGCGGCATTGCTGGGGTTTCCTACGCCGATCCAAACCGCCGGCCCGATCTGTGGCTGATCGACAACATGTGCGAGGCCATCCGGCACCGGGGGCCGGACGAGGGCGGCGCCTACATAACCGCGGGGGCTGGGCTTGGTTTCCGGCGACTGAGCATCGTTGACGTCGCTGGCGGGCACCAGCCGATCTTCAACGAACGCCGTACGGTAGCCGTCGTTTGCAACGGCGAGATCTACAACTATCGTGAGCTCCGGGCTGCCCTTTTGCAGTCCGGCCATGCTTTTGCCACGGCCAGCGACGTGGAAGTGATCGTTCATCTGTACGAGGAGTACGGCCTCGATTTTCTGCCCCGGCTGCGGGGTATGTTCGCGTTCGCCCTGTGGGACGAGCCCAGACGGCGTTTAGTGATCGCACGCGACCGCCTGGGCATCAAGCCGATTTATTACGCCGTGCTACCAGGTGGCGTGGCCTTCGCGTCGGAAATCAAGGCCCTTCTCGCTGTCCCCGGTGTGCCCAGGGTTCCGTCTTTGGCGGCCATCGACACCTACCTGTCGCACCGGTTCGTCCCCGCTCCCGATACGCTCTTCAAAGACATCCGGAAGGTCGAACCTGGCCACTACCTTCTCTACGAAGATGAGAAGCTCGACAACCGCGAGTACTGGCGTCTGCCGGTGCCTGGCGAGGCCTCGCTGGACGGGCGTTGGACAGAAGACGACTACGCCGGCTTGCTTTTTAGCCTGCTCGAGGAGACGGTCTCCCGGCACATGCAGGGAGATGTGCCGGTAGGCGTGTTTTTAAGTAGCGGGGTCGATTCTAACGCGCTGCTGGCTTTGGCGGCCCGCCAGGTAGACTACCAGATTCCCACGTTTTCGCTTGGCTTCAGCGGCCCCAATGGCCCCCACCCCGGCTTCAACGAACTCGCTTTGACCCGCCGGCTCGCCGCCCGGTACGCGACCGCCCACGTGGAGGCGACGCTGGCCCCGGACGAAGTGCCTGCTGCCCTGCCGCAGATGATCCGCTCGCTGGAGGAGCCCCTCGGCGACCCGGGCATCATTTCCCTGTACTTCATCAGTCGGTTGGCCAGTAGGCATGTCAAGGCGGTGCTGTCCGGCGAAGGTGCCGATGAACTTTTTGCCGGCTACGACGTGTACCGCACCGCCGAAGCGATGGCCGTTTTCCGCCTGTTGCCGCAGTGGTTGCGAGACTATTTTGTGGCACCGCTTGCCCGCCTTTTCCCGCCACAGTGGCGTGGGTATCACCTTTTGCAGAGAGCCACGGTGCCTGTGCCGGCGTGGTACCGCGGCGTAGGAACAACCTTCACCGAGCCGGAGAAAAAACGCCTCTATGCCCCGGAAATGGCCCGCCGCTTTGGTCGCCGGGGCGAGGAAACGCTGGCGGCCAGGTGGGACGGGCATACGGACCACATGCTGGCCGGCATGCTTTATTTCGACACCCGCTTTACCCTCGGCGACGACACCTTGCTGCGGACCGACAAGCTCGGCATGGCCTACGGACTGGAAGTGCGGGTGCCATATCTGGACCACCAAGTGGTGGAGCTTGCGGCATGCATCCCAGCCGGCTTGAAGCTCCGGCACGGTACGCTCAAATACATCCTGAAGAAGGCCGTCGCGCCAGTCGTGCCCGCTGAGATCTTACATAGACCCAAGACCGGCTTTGTGGCACCGGTTTCGGCCTGGGTGGAGAGTTCCTGGCGCGATTACGCCCGCGATCTTCTCGAATCGCCGCGGTTTATTGCACGCGGCTACTTCGACCCCCAGGCCGTCCACGACCTTCTGCAGCCGGAACGGCCCGCCCGCCTGTCGCCGGCGCGGGGCCGCCAGATCTTCACCCTCATGATGCTTGAGCTCTGGCACCAGGTTTTCATCGACAGTCCATTCCGTGTACGGCAGGACCTGGCGGAACCAGTATGGAAATGAACACTAAGTTTCCCTGGCAGCAACTGGTCCGCGGGGTGAGCTCTGATGGAGCAGGCCTTGTTCAGGGGCGTGGCCCAGAAGTTTTCGTTTCTCAACGAATTGTCTTCCTTACCGCAGAATGAGCGCCTGCACATCATCGACAAAATCCGGCTTTTGTGCACCGACCCTTTCCCGGACGGCAAGCTCAAGAAAAAGCTGAAATCCCAGGACGATCTTTACCGTTTGCGGGTCGGCAAATACCGGGTCATCTACAAGATTGATAGCGGCTGGGTGACGTTGCTCTCCGTCCGCCACCGCGATGTGGCTTACCGCACGGGGCTCGATGAGCTGGACGACGACGAGCTGGACCTGCCGGCCGCTGCGGGTAACGAGAGTTTGCCGCTTGACACCACGGGCACGGAGGGCGCAGCTACGGTGGCTGCTACGGCAGTGGCGGCCGCCAACCCCGCGCCAGCGAAGACAGAGAGCCTACCCCTTCCCAAAACCCTTACACCGGAGTTCCTGGAACAGCTGGGCATACCTAGTGAATACCACGGCGTGCTCGCAGGTTGCCGTACGGAGGATGACTTGCTCTTCAGCGAAGTGCCGGAAAAGTGGCTCCAGCGCATTCTTGACGTGTTGTACCCGCGGTCCCTCACCGAACTCGAACAGCAGCCAGACTTTGTGGTTCAGGATCCATCCGATCTTGAACGCTACCGGGATGGCGAACTGATCGCATTTCTTTTGCGTCTCGATCCCGAACAGGAAAAAGTGGCGGACGCCGGTACGCGTGGTCCCGCCATGATCAGGGGCGGCCCAGGTACTGGAAAGAGCACCGTCGCCTTGTACAGAATCCGTGCCCTCCTTGACCGGGCTCAAGCTCAGGGACTACCGCAACCGCGAATCCTGTTTACCACCTACACGAACGCACTGGTGCGGTACTCCCAGCAGCTGCTGGAACAGCTCCTTGGCCCGCGTGTCGAGGCCGTCACCGTTCTGACGGCTGACTACCTTGCGAAAGATCTCGTCACGCGGCATTTGGGGCACGAGTTGCAGATGGCCGACACTGCCCAGTGTCGTTCCATCTTGCAGGAGGTTTTGGCTTCTTTCCATCCGCCGGCCCAGAACGCCACCGATGTGGAAAGGCGACTGACAGTTTTGCGAAACATGCGGCCGGACTATCTCATGTATGAGTTTGAGTGGATCATCGACGGCCGTGGCCTTGATACCCTCGACCAATACCTGAAAGCCGACCGCACCGGCCGGGAGATCCCGTTTCCAGTCCCTGTCCGGGAGGCCGTCTGGCAGCTGTATAAAGAATACCAGGCTGCCATGCAGAAGAAGGGTCTTGCCACCTGGGGGAGCGTGCGCCGCCAGGCCATGGTTCTGGTCAGCAAGCTTTCAGAGCAGAGCAAATACGATTACGTCGTCATTGACGAAGCTCAGGACCTCACACCGGCCGCGCTCGCGTTCCTGGTAGCCATGGTACGCGACCCGGCGGGTCTTTATCTCACGGCTGATGCAGGCCAATCCCTCTACTCCCGCGGATTTACGTGGCAAAAGGTAAACGAAAGCCTCCGCTTCACAGGCCGGTCGGCCGTCCTCCGGCGGAACTACCGTACCACGCAACAGATCGCAGAGGCGGCCAGCGATTTTTTGCGCCAGAGCGGTGCCGCCAACTCCGACACCATCGATCTCTCTTACGTCTTGTCGGGCGAGCGCCCGTTCTTGCTGAGCTACGGTACTGACGAAGAGCAATGGCGGCTGGCGGCGGAGTTCATCATGGCCATGTCGCGGCGCTGGCGTGTGAAGCCAAGCAGTGCGGCGGTGCTGGCTCCTACGAATAACCTGGTGAAATCAGCGGCCGCCGGTTTGCGTTCGCAGGGTTTGGCCGCGGAACCGATGCGAGGCACAGAGTTGGACCTCGCAGTGAATGCTGTAAAGGTGATCACCATCCACTCCGCCAAAGGGCTCGAGTTTCCAATTGTGGTGATACCGTACCTTAACAACAAGTTCTTCCCCCAGATTGGCGAGGTCACCGATCCCGGCGAGATCGAAGAACTTTCCAAGGCGGCGCGCCGCACCCTGTTCGTGGGCATGACGCGCGCCATGCGGGCGTTGCTCGTACTCTACCCCACCAAAAATGCCTCGCCGTTCTTAAGCGAGCTCGACCGCAATCTGTGGAATACCTCCCCGGTGTGGTGAGGCTTGCCTCTCCCCCCCTTTCCCTACTTAGCGAGCACGCATTGTGCACAACTTCCCGACCCGCCTGATACTTGTCCCGTCTGAGTTGCGCGATTTTCGACTACAGACAGGCAGGAATTCTGTGCACAAAAGTAAATTATGTGTATACGATTTATACGCCGCGGGAGAGGAGGCTTGGTCGTGAGTCGTCCCAGGATCGTGGTGTTGGGCGGGGCCGGAGACATGGGTTACCGGGCGGTAAAGGAACTAGTAGCGAGCCAAAAGGTCGATGTCGTGATTGCAGATTATCGTGTAGAACGGGCACAGGCATTGGCTGGATCGTTGACTCCGGCTCCGGAGGTACGGTTTGTCGATGCCCAGAGCCGGCAGTCGCTTCTGGCGGCGCTGGAGGGAGCCAATGTGGCGGTCAACTGCATCGGCCCTTTTTACCGTTACGCCGACAAAGTACTGCCTGCCGCGATCGCGGCGGGGGTGAATTACGTAGACATCTGTGATGATGATGATGCCACCGTGAAACTGCTGAGCTTTGATAGCATGGCCCGCCGGCGTGGCACGACGGCCATAATCGGGATGGGATGGACGCCAGGCCTCTCTAATCTACTGGCCCGGCGCGGGGCGGACCGAATGGACCAGGTGACGGACATCGATATCACCTGGGTGGGCAGCACGGCGGACAGTGAAGGCCAGGCCGTCATTGCCCACGTGATCCATGCTGTCACGCGTGACGTGCCTATCTTCCAGGCAGGCGAATGGGTCACGGTACCGGCGATGACGGGATTAAAAGAAGTCGAGTTTCCCCCGCCCATCGGGCGTGTGCAGGCCTACTACACCGGACACCCGGAACCCGTGACCATACCGCGTTTTCTCGCGAACGTCCAAAATGTCACCCTTCGGGGCTATCTTTTGCCCGCGGACATCCAGGCGCTGTCGAGGGGCTTGGTTGATCTCGACCTCGTCTCCACAGAAAAGAAGGTCGACGCGATGGTCGGGCTTCTGCAGCCACTGTTGCCCTTGTTGTCACGCATGGGCCAGACGGCAGCACCGGCCATTTCCGGCCTGCGCGTTGATGTGGCGGGGGCAAAAGACGGTCATCCCGTGCACTACAGCTTTGTGGTCGAGGACACCATGGACAGGCTCACCGGCATACCCCCCGCCATTGTGGCTTTGATGCTAGCCAGCGGCGAGATTGAGTTGCCGGGGGTGGTGCCGCCCGAGGGTGGCTTGCCGGTCGAGCGTATCCTGAGTCGCCTTGCCGAGCGTGACATAGAAATCGAGGAGGTGTAGCGATGGCACCCGGAGATGAGCTGAAGGCTGCCCTCGAAGAATTCGCCGCACGCGCCAATGAAAATACTGCTGTCCGCAAGATGCTCAAGGAATGGACACGGAACATTCATCTCGACGTTGCCGACACTGGCGAAACCTTCACGCTGGTAGTGGAAAACGGCCGGGTGACCGCTGTGTTACCTGCGGCGCAGCCACCAAAAGACATTGCCCTCATGGCCCCGGCTGACACCCTGATCGGTATCTTCCGCGGTCGGCTCAACCCTATGGCCGAGTTTTCCGCCGGCCGGCTGAAGTTTGTCGGCTCCGCGAAAGACGAAATGCGGCTTGACGCGGTCGTGGACGTAATTTGGAAATGAACCTCAGCCTGTAGAAGCGGGGCGGCTTCCAAGGAGAGAAGGATATGGAACTCAAGCGGGCGTTACGCCTGAGGGCCCTGGTGGCTTCTGCGGCTGGTTTAGCGGTGGCATCGAGCAGTCTCGTAGCTGCTGTGCAGGTGCTGGCGGCCATTGGCACACAGTGGGCATGGCTCGCGGTGGCTACCGCGGGAATGCTCTGCGTGGTGGCTGCGTGGAGCTTTGGTGAGCTCGCGGGGGCGTTCCCGACGGCCGGCGGCGTACAGGTGTACATGCGAGAAGCGTTTGGCCCGACGATGGCCCTGACAGTTACGCTTATGTACGTGCTCCTGGCCATGGCCGCCGGGGCTGCGGAGGCGTACATATTCGGGTCAGTGCTTGCCAATTCGTTTGCCTCCGTGCCTATCCTCGGTCACGTGCCCGTGGTTTTGTGGGTGACAGCCTCACTGACTTTCTTCCTGGTGGTGAACATACGTGGTGTGGAGGTGGCCGGCCGCGTACAAGAGGTCCTTACCTCGACGATGGTGGCCGCCATCGTTCTTACAGCCGCCGGTGCTTTGTTTCTTGGTCACCCCGTGTCGGCCGCCGCCAAACCGTTCTCTGTGGTGGCGTTTGTACGGGCCGTGGCCTACGCAGTCTATCTATACATCGGTTTTGAATGGATCACCCCACTGGCAGAAGAGGTGCAGGACCGGCTCGACTTGCCCCGGGCAATGCCAGCGGCCGTGGGAGTGCTGGCAGTGAGTTATGGGCTTTTTACCGGCGCAATGGGGCGCGTAGTGCCCATCGCCAGTCTTTTGGCGTCCCCCACCCCATACCTCATCGTGGGAGAGACGCTGGCCGGCAAAGTGGGTTTTTGGCTCCTGGTGGGCATAAGCGCGCTGGCCACATTTACATCGTTTAACGCTGGCATGATGGGGTACTCGCGCATTGTATACGCCATGGCCCGCGAGGGCTCCCTGCCTCGGTTCCTGGGCAAGATTCACTTGCGGTACTTCACGCCCTGGTCTGCACTTTCCACCATGTTTGCAATCGAGCTGGCTCTCTCCGTGGCGGTCGTCTACACCCACGCCTTCACTGTTCCCATACTGCTGGCAGCGGCCATTGAGGCTTTAATCTATGCCTTGGCGGCAGCCGCCGTACTCAAACTGCGGCGAACCAGGCCTACCCTGGCACGACCGTTCCGTGCCCCCGGGGGAGACCTGGTGATCGCCGCAGCCGGATTTCTCTTTGCCCTGTTGGCTTTGGGCACCTTGTGGCCGCCGGCTCCTACCGCGGTGCCCATGCTACTCGCCGTTGGGCTTGCTTTGGCCTTCGCCTATGCCCGGTACGTGTCGTCCTGGCAGCAAAAAACGGGCGCCCGGCCCCCAAGCTAGGCCCTGAGCTTCTTTTTCAGTTCCCGCTCCCGGAGCTCAACACGGCGGATCTTGCCGCTTATGGTCTTGGGCAGGTCGGGCACGAACTCGATCTCCCGCGGGTACTTGTACGGTGCCGTCTTGGACTTGACGAACTCCTGCAGTTCGGTCACCAGACTGTCGCTCGGCTCGTACTCTTTGGCCAGGATCACGAAGGCCTTGACGATCTCTCCGCGGATGGGGTCGGGACTTGCTACCACCGCTGATTCCGCCACGGCGGGGTGCTCCAGAAGCACGCTTTCCACCTCGAACGGCCCGATGCGGTAACCGGCACTCTTGATCACGTCATCGGCCCGCCCCACAAACCAGAAATAGCCATCCTCGTCCTTGTACGCCCGGTCGCCCGTGAGGTACCAGTCACCGCGATAGCTGGCCTGCGTCTTCTCGGGATCCTTCCAGTATTCCTTGAAAAGGCCAACCGGCCGTTCCGGCCGCACCCGAATGGCTACGTCGCCCTCTTGTCCGGCGGGTAGTTCGTGACCGTTCTCGTCGATCACACTGACGTAGAAACCAGGGCTCGGTTTCCCCATCGAGCCGGGCTTGACCGGAATCGGCGGGAAGTTGCCCAGTACGAGGACCGACTCGGTCTGGCCAAACCCGTCCCGGATGGTGAGGCCGGTGGCCTTCCGCCATACGTCGATGACCTCCGGGTTCAGGGGCTCCCCGGCTGCCACGCAGTGCCGCAGGCTCGGGAAGCGGTACGGCGAGAGGTCCTCCTGGATAATCATGCGGTAGTTGGTCGGTGCCCCGCACAAGGTGGTCACCGGATAGCGGGCCAGAAGCTCCAAAGTTTTCTTGGGGTTGAAACGCGGCGAGTAATGCACAAACAGGGCGGCACCGACGATCCACGGTCCGAAGAAACTGCTCCATGCCGCCTTCGCCCATCCCGTGTCGGACAGGTTCCAGTGCAGGTCGTTCGGAGTGAGGTCCAGCCAGTATTTGCCAGTGATCAAATGGCCGATGCCGTACGACGCCTGCGAATGGAGCGTCATCTTCGGATAGCCGGTCGTCCCCGATGTGAAGTACAGCAAGGCCGGGTCGCTGGCGAGGGTGTCCGCACCTGTGAACGTGGGATCTCCGCTTGACACTACCTGTTCGTACTCGGTCCATCCCTCACGTGGTCCACCGACGATGAGCTTGGCCTTGAGCTGGATGCCGGTTTCTTTCAATGCCTCATCGACTTTGGGGGCATTGTCCTGATCGGTGATCACCCCCACCGCCTCCGAAGCCTGGAACCGGTAGGCCAGATCCTTGGGGGTAAGCTGGACCGTGCCCGGGCTGACGACAATGCCCGCCCGCAGGGTGGCCAGAAGGCTTTCCCACCAGGCGACGACCCGCGGCAGCACAACAATTACGCCTTCACCCTTGCGGATGCCCATGGCCGTAAGGGCGCTTGCCAGCCGGCGAGAGCGGTCGCGGAATTCCGCAAAGGTGATTTTTCGTTCGTTGCCGTCATCGTCCACCCACCACATGGCCAGCTTGTTGGGATCGGCCGCATGACGGTCAAAGGTGTCGCGAGCAAAGTTAAAGTGGTCCGGCACCTGCCATTGGAATGTCGCGTACTCCTTATCGTAGTTCGTCATGTTCACGCTCCTCAAACCCCCTTCGGAAAAGTCCATATTTGCATTGAAATTTCTGTGCTGTATACAAAGATCCTGCCGGCAGCGGGCTCAATTTCCCTGGGCGAGGCAGCAGGAATTGCCTTCGGCTTGGATAACTTATTAATTGCAGAATCATTAGAAGGGAGCGATTGGCAGTTGGCTTATCGTCCGATGTCGGTATCCACGAAGGTGTTTGAGCGTCGCAATGCGGTAAACACGTGGTTTGCTGGCCGTCCGGTACTGCTCGCACAGGTCGACGGGCAGATTTATGCCCTGGATGCCGTGTGCTCGCATGTGGGCTGTGCCCTGCTCACCGAAGTCGAAGGCGGTGTGGCCGTCTGTCCTTTGCACGGTGCCCGGTTCGATCTTCACACCGGCGCCATGGTCAGCGAGCCGCGTGTCCGGCCGGAAGCTCCTTGCGCCCAGGAAGAAAACCATGTCCCGCTGCGGACGTATCCTGTGCGGGTCCACGAAGGGTTCCTCGAGATCGATATGGAAGGTTCGGGGACGGTAGCCCATGGCTAACGTTGGGGATATCGCCCCGGATTTTACGTTGGAGGGCACCGGCGGAACCTTCCGTCTGTCGGATTACCGCGGCGTCAAACGTGTGGTGATGTTTTTTTATCCCAAAGACAACACGCCCGGCTGAATTAGCCAGTTGAGCGCGGCGCGTGACGCCATGGCTGAATTTCTTCGCCACGAGGCGCAACTGGTTGGTATCAATCCGGGGTCATTGCGGTCGCACCAGGGGTTCAGTGCGAAACTGGGCCTTGGTTTTCCGTTGCTGGTGGACGAGGGCCGCCAAGTGGCCGCGGCTTACGGCACCTTGAAGCCGAACGGCACCAGCATCGAACGTACCGTGATCATCGTGGACAAGTCGGGTCGGGTGGTGTTCCGGGAAAAAGGCACTCCGCCCACGGATAGGCTCCTCGCGGTGCTGGGCAAGCTTGCGGACGGTGCCGTTTAGGCGGCAGAGGAAGGTCGTGCTGCTGATATCCTGGCAGCACAGCAATGCCAGGCCTTGGGAAAGTATCCAACCCGATGCTTTCCCAAGGCTTTGCCGCCTGTTGGAACAGTAGGTTGACCCCACTTTCGTGCCGGTGCCACCCTTTCATGGTCCGGCATAAGTCTGGTCATCGTCCGGCAGTTACCCATCCACGTTTCCAGGCATTATCCGCCAGCAAGCGCGGGTCTATCGCGATTTGCGGGCCGCATCTTTCCTCATCAAGGCATAGCCGGCTTTCTCTCGCACCACCTGGTAGACGGCCCGGCGGAGTTCTGGCCACGGGCCGGACGGGTTGTCCGCCGAACCATGCCTGGCCAGGGTCTCGACGGCCTGGAGACCGCTGCTGTCTGCCTCGTCCTCTATGAAGTTCAGCAGCTCCCGCCCGATGCCGCGCCTCTCCGCTCCGGGCAGGACATACAGGCAGGCCACAGATAGACTGTCCGGCGAGGGCGGACCGCTCTCGTAACCGAACCCCCTGGGGGAAAAGGCTCCGTGCTAAACTGGGAGAAGCCCGCGGGTACGCCGTCAAGCAGGGCGACAAATCCGCCATAGCCCTTGCCCGCGGCTTGGAGACGCTCGCGGATCCACTCTCTTTTGAGCGTGTTGCCTCTGTCTTGTGCCGGGTGTGTGGCGAACTCCTTCGGATCCTCCCATTAGACGCAGGCCGCACACGGGAGCGGCAAGAGATCGATGCTCCGTTGGTCAAGTGGTACGATTCTCACATCAGCTGTGTTCATGTTCCGCATCCCCCACTCCTTCCGGCCATTAACCAGCGGGTGTACGTGGTGAAGGTGACAAAGGTTTCAGTCCCCTCTTCATCGGGTCAAGTGGTGCAACGCCGCTGCTCACCTTCGACAAGTTCGCTGTAGACGACCTGTTTCAGTCCCCTCTTCATCGGGTCAAGTGGTGCAACCCTGCCCGCGGGATCACGGCGCTGGAACTCCTCCATGGTTTCAGTCCCCTCTTCATCGGGTCAAGTGGTGCAACCAGCGCAGCTTTCGTACGTTCGTACCACGCCACATCGGTTTCAGTCCCCTCTTCATCGGGTCAAGTGGTGCAACTCGTGCTGCCAGCCGACCCGGTGACTGCGGCCACGATGTTTCAGTCCCCTCTTCATCGGGTCAAGTGGTGCAACTGGTCCTCGGTTTCCGGATCGTCCCCCGTGGCCACGGTTTCAGTCCCCTCTTCATCGGGTCAAGTGGTGCAACGAACTTCACCTACCAGTGAACCCGAGCGAGATCCAGGGTTTCAGTCCCCTCTTCATCGGGTCAAGTGGTGCAACGTAGCGTCCCATAGC